>NZ_JACSLY010000019.1:0-32176 GCF_018618375.1 Exiguobacterium sp. E4787
GGTCGGTGACGGTGAACTCGCGGATGCGCTAGCCAAGATCAACGGGCGACCGAGAAAGTGCCTGGACTGGAAAACCGCACACGAGGCCTTCACCGAGGAAGTGTTGCGCTTAATTTGACAAACCGTCTTATAAAAAAACACCATTCGACCGAATGGTGTTCCAGATTGTAGACAAAGTCACGTTTCAGTTCGCCTGAAACGTGACTTTGTCTACAATCTGAGCGGATTTCATTTTACTGAAATCCGCTTTATTTTATTCAGCTATTTTTAAATACCTACTAACTTAGTTGTTTTCTATTTGCTGATCCAAGTTTTGCTCGATGTATTCTTTGCCCCATTCGTACATGGAATCAAGAATTGGAATAAGGCTTCTTCCTTGTTCGGTAAGTGAGTACTCCACTTTCGGCGGAACCACAGGGTATACTTCCCGGTGGACAATCAAATGATCTTCAAGTTCACGCAATTGATTCACGAGCATCCGTTGCGTGATGCCTGGCATAAGACTTTTTAATTCCCCAAAACGTTTAGTTCCTTCTTTTCCTAAATGCCATAGCACTAGCATTTTCCACTTTCCTCCGATGATGGAAAGTGTCAGCTCTTTTTCACAATTAAAAACTTTCTCTCCTAAATTAGGCATCTATTTTCTTTCCTTCCTTGTTATATTTCTATCGTATACTTTTCGATACTATGTGATAAAAAAGTCAGTACTATAATTAATGTAACTTACTAATTATACTAGATATAGAATGGTTAGTAAATTTTTTTAGCATTGGAATAATGTCTTTGCAATTGTGGGCGATAATGCAATAAAAACAGAAAAGAGGATAAAAAATGATACGAATTGGCAGAGTGGGTACTAATTGGATTACAGAAAGATTGCTTGAAGCGGCAAAAGAGATTGAGAATTTTAAATTAGCAGCCGTTTATTCCCGAACGTTGGAAAGAGCAGAGGAATTTGCCAGTCAATAAGGAATAACAAAAAAATTTACTGACTTGGAAGAAATGGCAGTCAGCGATGAAATCGATGCGGTTTATATTGCCACACCCAACTCATTCCATGCTGACCAAGCCGTCTTGTTTTAAAAAAAACTCCAAACATGTATTATGTGAAAAACCGATGGCTGCCAATGCAGCAGAAGCAGCGAAAATGATTCAAGAAGCGAAAGATCATAATGTGCTGCTTATGGAAGCGATGAAATCTACGTTGCTTCCAAACTTTAAGGTCATTCAAAATAATCTGCACAAAATCGGCCCTATCCGCAGATACTTTGCTAGCTATTGCCAGTACTCATCGCGTTATGATGCATACAAAAAAGGAACAGTATTAAATGTATTTAATCCAAATTTTGCGAATGGTTCATTGATGGATCTGGGCACCTACTGTTTATACCCGCTCACTTTACTGTTCGGCGAGCCAAAAGAAATAAAGGCCACAGGTCTTATCCTGGATTGCGGCATAGATGGCGAAGGAAGTGTCCTATTGAAATATGATGACAAAGATGCGGTTATCATTTATTCAAAAATCACAAATTCCACTTTACCAAGCGAAATCCAAGGGGAAAAAGGAATTATGGTGATTGATAAAATACATTCAGCCGAAAAAGTGGACATTCATTACAACGATGGCACTGTTGAATCAGTGACAGTAGGACAACCTCAGCCCGCTATGTATTATGAAGTGAAAGAGTTTATCGATTTAATCAGCCAAAAGAAAACGGAGTCACTTGTTAATTCGTTTGAAAACTCCTATACCACCATGTGCGTAATGGATAAAGTCCGCCAAGAAATCGGCCTGTCCTATCCAAGTGATTCCAAGTAAACGGTCTTCAATTGATCAGGCCGTCGGAAGCGAATCAGAATTTTTTTCTTCTATATAATTGGAAGTATTCACTGGCTCTAAAATAAACTTTTCTAATACGTGAAGCACCCCTTCTTCATTGTTCGTAAAGGTCGTATAATCAGCCATAGCTTTCACTTCCTTTACGGCATTTCCCATTGCTATACCGAGACCGGCTGTCTCAATAAGTTCGATGTCATTATAGTTGTCACCAATACCGATTATTTCTGAACGGTCTATACCAAGTTTTTTCGCTAAGCATAATAGGGCACTACCTTTGTTTGCCTCGGGATGGGTGATTTCAAGGTAGTGTTTTTTTGATTTTGCGATGTGAGCATACTTGCCGAATAAGGTTTGCAATTCATTTTGTAAGTAATCGAGGACGATTGGTTCTTCGATAAAAAGTAGTTTTGTCACGCCTTTTTGGGCAAGCTTGATGAGATTGGGCTCTATCCGATAGGGCACTTTAACTGCTTCAGAATAAGCAATCAGCTTGTCATTTTCTACGGCACTGTAGAGAATATCATCTTGGTATATTTGTAGATGTAATTTTTTCTCACGAGAAATTTCGATTAACTTTTGTGCAATATCGGGAGGAACAGTGCGCTCATATATTACTTCTTTTTCATTAACATCCTTGATCAATGCACCTTGATAAGTGATGAGCGGTACATTTATACCCAACTGCAGGGCAATGAGTTTCGCAGAGGAAAACATGCGGCCCGTAGCAATCGTAACAATTGTCCCCGCTTCCACCGCTTTTTTAATAGCGGTTACTGTATTTGGTGAAATCATTAAATCGTCTGTGAGCAATGTCCCATCGAGATCGATCGCGACCAATTTATACATAGGCTCTCTCCTTACAATTATGTTTTATCTTTCATGGAAAAATGATTGAAACAGAAAAATTCAACTTAATCCTTCAAACAACAATACTCGCGCAGGTGAAGCCTCCGTACCTACTAATTTCAAAGGCGCGGCAACCATAAAGTATTGTCCTTGCTCCACTTCCTTCAATCTAAGGCCCTCTATGATGATGATGTCATTTGCAAATAAGGTTTTATGCGTCGGATGCCCTTCTTGGCTTCTTTCAATTCCAAGCGCATCTATTCCAACCCCGCGAATCCCTAACTCAGCAAGATAGCTTGCTCCATCTTTTGCCAGATAGACAAAATCAGAATTAAACTTTTCCTGAAACGAGTTTTTCGTTTTTAATAAAATAAAATCTCCTTTTTGAAGCTTGAATCCTTCTAAGTCCGTTTTTGAAATTCCGTTCTTTACTGCCGTCAAATCGAGAACTTGACAAGGCCCTACAAGACTGTCCAGCGGAAGCGATTCGAATGTCTCTCCATCCACATTCATATGAAGCGGCGCATCGATATGCGTTCCGGTGTGCACATCCAGATCCAGCCGCGTTTCCGTAACATAGCCGTTTGTCTGCTGATTGATTTTTGGCTGTTTTTCCGGTTTGTCCTTGTAAACGGTCATGCCTTCATAGATCGCCCCTGTTACATCATACATTTTCATGTAATCCAACCCTCCATTAGTAATATTGTCTTCAATGATACCTTCACCTTCGCATGCCATTTATACAGTTGTCCAATGAAAATACTTTGGTGCAAAAAAGTTCAAGCTTGATAAACAATTAGAAATAAGCTTGAGCTTAAAAAATCTTAAACTCAAGCTTATTCGTTGTTCTATTCTAAATTCGCATGTCTGCCATACATGACATCGGATTTGAGTCCCTTTTTATCCATGAATCTCAAAATCACCGCGTCATAAAACACAAGAAGCGACTGTTCAAACAATGATCCCATCGGTTGAATCGATTTGCCACTAGTGCCCTCCCCTTTTGCTTGTGCCGGTATTTCAATTCGAATATCCGCCAGTTTGCCTATTGTAGACTCAGGGTTTGTAGTAACAGCCACTATGGTTGCACCGATGCTTTTG
Source organism: Exiguobacterium sp. E4787 (assembly GCF_018618375.1). Lineage (NCBI taxonomy): Bacteria > Bacillati > Bacillota > Bacilli > Caryophanales > Exiguobacterium > Exiguobacterium sp. E4787. The sequence continues at coordinate 3,788 of NZ_JACSLY010000019.1, forward strand.
GCTTTCTTCGTCATGGCTGCGAGGCTTTGGGTCTCCCCGGAACCAGAACCGACAATGAAAATATCATCGACTTCCAGGTTCGGTGTCACCGTTTCTCCAACCACATACGCATCCAGGCCTACGTGCATCATACGCATCACAAATGCCTTAGCCATAAAGCCGGATCGGCCCCCGCCTGCCACAAATATTTTCTTTGCACGCAGGATGCCGTCCACTGCCTTTTCGGCTTCCTCATCATCAATGAGAGCAGTGGTCCGCTTCAATTCAGCCAGTATTTCGTCTGTATAGCCCGCCGTGTTCATATTACGCCGTGACACTTTCTTTCATCATCTTTTGAATTTTTTCCGCTTCCGCGCCCTTGTTCTCTTTGCTTGTAATTCCACCGCCGACAATGATTAAATCCGGTTGTGCTTTAATGACTTCCGGCAATGTCTCCAGTTTGATGCCGCCTGCAATAGCAGTTTTGGCATTTTTTACGACGCTTTTGATTGTACGAAGATCTTCGAACGAATCTTTCCCTTCCGCTTGCAGATCGTAGCCTGTGTGGACACAGATATAATCCGCGCCAAGTTCATCAAGCTCTGCGGCCCGTGTTTTGATATCTTTTACGGCGATCATATCCACCAGGATTTTCTTACCTTGTTTTTTCGCTTCTTCAACTGCGCCCTTGATGGATGAGTCTTCTGCCTGAGCAAGAATCGTAACAATATCTGCTCCTGCAGCAGCAGCATTTGATACTTCATAAGCTGCAGCGTCCATAATTTTCACATCTGCAAGAACTTCCAGGTTAGGGAAAGCTGCTTTTATTTCTGCGACAGCTTTAAGACCTTCTTTATTGATGACTGGCGTCCCGATTTCAACGATGTCGATAAACGCCTCTACTTCTTTAACCACTTCGATTGCTTGTGGAATGTTTACTAAGTCTAAAGCTAATTGTAATTTCATGTGTCATTCTCCTTGTTGTCGTATTTTTGATTCTGACTTAGTGTAAAACCTACAAGCATTGTTGTGAAGTACGCACTTTAATTTCACATACTGACAAAAAGTATACTGTCGGCGGCTATCACAATGGTAATCTGTTTAATTTCATATATATGCATTTATTTCTTAATGTATCTGATTAACTTTATAGTTCTATTAAGACCGCTTTAAGATAATCCAATTACTTTTTCCTTTTCACTAAACACTCAACACGACTTATCCAGTTTGAAAATCAATTACTTGTTTCTTATCCGAATGAGCTATTGTAACTTTTTTGCAATAGATTACTTTCGATAATGGGATTTAACCTTTGTTATTTCTCCCTCAAAAAATCCTAAATTCCTTAACTTCTAAAAAATATTTCATGATAGAGATATTTTGTATATCAGATAAGTTTTTAAGAACCGGATCCCTGGTGAATTTCCTCCTCTTTCCCTTGCTACAGTATACTTTTTGTAAGTATATGTTTATAAAGTGCTTACTTACATAAAAAACTTTGAGTCATTATACTAAAACCTGTTGCGATTATCAGTCATGCCAGAGACACATGATTTTAAGAGTAGGAGGTTTTAACATATGCACACCGAGAATCTGCTTGAAGAATTTAATTTTCAAAATGATTTATTTGAATTTAAACAAGAACGGCCCCTGCAAAACATGACATTTGTCTTGTTCGGAGCAACAGGAGATTTAGCACAACGCAAGTTATTTCCTGCTCTGTACAATCTATACCTGGACGGGAAGTTACCTGAAACCATCTCCGTTGTCAGTACCGGCAGAGACTATTGTTCGGATGAAACCTTTCAGTATAAAGTGGAAAAAGCACTTTACGCATATTCCAGAAGGTCCATTCACGCTTCATCTTTGCCAGCTTTTTTAGAGAAATTTCGGTATTGCAGCTTTGATGCGACAGAAAAAGAGTCTTACTACAAACTGCGCGAACTTATTGAAAACAGGGAAAACGAGTTGGGTATTCCTCAAAATCGGCTGTTTTACTTGTCTGTGGCCCCCAGCTTAATTGATATTATCACGTCCCACCTTAGTAAAAGCGGAATCAGTCAAAACAACGGGTGGAAACGCCTCATTGTTGAAAAACCGTTTGGAAACAGCCTAAAAACAGCCAGAAAATTAAATGAGAATTTGAGCAACGTTTTCCGTGAAGAGGAGATCTACCGAATTGATCACTACCTAGGGAAACCTATGGTACAAAAACTAAGAACCTTGATCTTGGCGAATCCGATCTTGGAATCTTTGTTGAATCATAAACAAATTTCAAATGTCCAAATTACAGCAAGTGAGACTGTAGGTGTAGAAAACCGGGCTGATTATTATGATAAGGCAGGAGCCATCCGGGATATGGTTCAAAACCACCTTCTTCAGTTGGTCACAATGACAGCTGTCTATCTTTCGGATAACTTCATGGAAAATAAGGGCCGGGTGAAAAAGACAGACATTATTGCCTCTCTCCAACCCATCCGGAAAGAAAAAGCATACCAAAGCGTTGTCCGCGGCCAGTATGGTCCGGGAGAGGTTCAGGGCAACCCCGTCATTGGCTACAAAGAGGAGCCGGGGGTTAATGATTCCTCAACGAATGATACTTTTTTTGCAGCTCGCCTTTCTATCGAACACCCCTCATGGAATGGAATCCCCTTTTATATACGAACAGGAAAACGGATGAATCAGAAGTCGACACAAATTGTCATTGAATTCGAGAACAAGGTGATGGATTTAAATACACAGTTAGGAAGCTCTCCAAATTTAATGATTCTTGAAATTAGTCCAAATGAAAGCATTTCGTTGCGCGTAAATTTAAAAGATCCATCCAGCACTGGATACAAACCTGTTTGGATTGATTTCTCAACCAGCTCAGAAAATCAGCCGGAAGCATATGAACTTCTGCTCTATGATGCACTGCGCGGCGATTCAACGTTCTTTGCCGATTGGAGAGAAGTGGAACTATCATGGAAGTGGATTCAACCACTATTAGAAGCTTACCAAGAGGAGTTATTGCCTTTATATTCTTATCCAGCCGGTTCAACAGGTCCAGAAATGGCAAATGAGTTATTGCTGACGGATCAATCGAAGTGGTGGTAAAAAATAGTTCATTCAAAAGGAGAGAGATTACATGCCCGTTTCGTTTGATTTCACCAATGTATTATCGTTTATAACGAATAGCGAGTTTGAAAATATTAGCGAATTTGTCAAACAAGCGCATAACCAACTTCACCAGCAGACAGGACCGGGTTCTGACTACTTGGGGTGGATCGACTGGCCGATTAACTATGATAAAGAAGAGTTTCTCCAGGTGAAACTGGCTGCCGAAAGAATTCAGCAACAGTCAGATGCGCTGATTGTGATTGGCATCGGCGGCTCTTATCTAGGCTCCAAGGCAGCAATAGAAGCCTTATCACATACATTCCATAACCAAGTTAAAGGGAATACGGAAGTTTATTTTGCTGGACATAACATTAGCCCAACTTATATCACACATTTGCTTCAGCTACTGGAAGGGAAAGACATTTCCATCAATGTGATCTCCAAGTCCGGCACAACCACTGAACCCGCTTTAGCCTTCCGGATCTTCCGTACCCTTTTGGAAAAAAAGTATGGAAAAGAAGAAGCTAGAAATCGAATTTATGTCACAACCGACCGGAGCAAAGGCGCGCTTCGGAATCTTGCAGTTGAAGAAGGATACGAAACATTTGTCATTCCTGATAATATCGGAGGACGATACTCCGTTTTGACTCCAGTCGGTTTACTTCCGATGGCTGTAGCCGGGCTTAATATCGACCAAGTGATGCAGGGGGCAAAAGCTGCTTACCACAAATACAACAATCCCGTACTCGCTACAAACGAAAGCTACCAATATGCTGCAGTAAGGAATATTTTTTATAATAAAGGAAAATCGATTGAACTGTTTGTAAGCTACGAGCCTGGCCTGCTTTCTACAGCAGAATGGTGGAAACAACTTTTCGGGGAAAGTGAAGGGAAAGATGAAAAAGGACTCTTCCCCGCTTCTGTCAATTTCTCCACTGATTTACATTCAATGGGGCAGTATGTGCAGGAAGGGCATCGTCTATTCTTTGAAACAGTTTTGCAAGTGAAGAAACCTTCCCTCGATCTTGTCATACAAGAAGATCCAGCCAATATGGATGGGTTGAACTTCTTAGCAGGAAAAACAATGGATGAAGTGAACAAAAAAGCGGCACTTGGAACTTCCCTTGCTCATGTCGATGGAGGTGTGCCGAATCTGGTCATTGAGCTAGACGAACTCAATGAATTCACCTTTGGCGAAATGATTTATTTCTTCGAAAAAGCCTGCGCGATCAGCGGCACTTTACTCGGTGTCAATCCATTTGACCAACCAGGAGTAGAGGCATATAAAACCAATATGTTTGCATTGCTTGGCAAAGAAGGATTTGAAAAAGAAAGAGAAAAGCTGGAAAATCGGCTGTTGCCGTCTGGCAACTCACAAAACGATGAGGTGAAAATACAATGAAGCAGCAAATTGGAGTCATCGGTTTAGGGGTAATGGGAAAAAACTTAGCCCTGAACATGGAGAGTAAAGGTTATTCTGTATCTGTCTATGATTATTGGACAGACCGAATCGACGAATTAGCTGAAAAAGAAGCACAAGGAAAAAAGATTTTGGGAGCATACAGTGTTGAAGAGTTTGTCCTTTCATTGGAAACCCCCCGCAAAATCTTGTTGATGGTGAAATCTGGAGACACGACGGATTCGGTCATTGAATCCCTCCTTCCCCACCTTCAATCAGGGGACATTCTATTAGACGGAGGAAATTCGTTTTTTGAAGACACGAATAGGCGAACAGCAAAATTACAAGAAGCAGGCTTGCACTTTCTAGGCGCCGGAATTTCCGGCGGAGAAGAAGGTGCCCGCAACGGTCCTTCCATCATGCCCGGTGGACCGAAAGAAGCATATGAACAAGTCAAACCTATTCTGGAAGCAATTTCGGCAAAAGTAGATGACACTCCTTGCAGTGCCTATATGGGTCCTGATGGAGCTGGCCATTATGTAAAAATGGTTCATAATGGCATTGAATACGGCGATATGCAATTGATATCCGAAGCCTATTTCATCATGAAACACGCGCTTGGCCTTTCTGTCCTAGAAATGTCCACTATATTCTCGGATTGGAACAAAGGGGAGCTTGACAGTTACCTTGTCGAAATTACCGCCGATATTTTGAACAAGTGGGATGAAGATACCGGGAAGCCGCTTGTTGATCAGATTTTGGATGTGGCCGGACAGAAAGGGACTGGGAAATGGACAAGCCAAAACGCGTTGGATTTAGGTGTTTCCCTTCCAATCGTCACAGAGTCCGTTTTCGCAAGGTTTATTTCCTCGGTCAAGGAAGAACGGGTCGCGGCAAGCAAAATTCTGCAAGGCCCTGAACCGAAAAAACAGGCAGGCGACTCCCAAGAAATGATTGAAGCCATCCGCAAAGCCTTATACATGAGTAAGATTTGCTCGTATGCCCAAGGTTTTGCCCAAATGCGTGCGGCATCTGAAGAGTATGGCTGGAATATTCCTTACGGGGACGTTGCCATGATCTTCCGTGGAGGATGCATCATCCGGGCGCAATTCCTGCAAAAGATCAAAGAAGCATTTGACGGCAATCCCGAACTGCCTAACTTATTAATTGATCCATATTTCCAGGAGATTATAGGGGAGTATCAGCATTCTCTACGAAAAGTGCTGACGCTGGCCATTCAGCAAGGAATTCCGACGCCCGCTTTTTCAAGCGCATTGGCTTACTATGACAGCTATCGCTCTGAGACATTGCCAGCCAATTTAATCCAGGCACAGCGGGATTACTTTGGTGCCCATACGTACCAGCGTGTAGACAAAGAAGGTTTCTTCCACACCGAGTGGCAAGTAAAATAACCAGAAACAATAAGTATGTAGAAGCTTGTTAGAACATCACGTAATCAGACTGAAAGGCCTGTTGGAAAAAGAAAGTTTTCCAGCGGGCTTTTTTGAATACATTGCAGCCTCCATGCTCATTGACGCCTTCTCCAATAGATTTTAATTGTCGATAAACAATTATCTGGAATCTGGATCCTTCAGGAAAATCATCTTTTTATGTTTGAAACTTTAACTCTATGAAAAAATTCTACCGTTAAAAGGGGCGGAATCCCTAAAAGAACCAATCTGCTAAAGGGTATGCTATTTTGATTATTTTTAAGTTGATAAACTACCGCAGATCTAAAATGATAGCACTCGCTCGATGCATTCTTACAAGAGCAAGCGAACCGGTAAATTCGGATCGAGTAGGAGGGAGCGATTAACTCCCGACCTCTCACACCACCGTACGTACCGTTCGGTATACGGCGGTTCAATTAAGATATATGACGCAAAGTTTCATAACGTGCTATCAAACTTTTGAGCCCTTGGGAACTCCAGTAGGAGTTTCCGAGGGCTCTATGCAATACCGGACTATTTGAAATTCGCCTGGCTCATGGGAGAGTTCAAGACACGCGATGATGTCGTCAAACTGTTCATCGCCCGTGCCAAAGAGATTTCGGAGACCAATCACTCTTATCAGGCGACCACTCTATTGGCCATCTACTCTGCGAAAGTGTTCGCCCGGCCAGAACTCGCCGCAAGTAGTGAGTCCGCTTTCTTCTTGCATCTTCTGTCACAAGTGAATGACAACGACCTTCGCCATTTTGAACTCATCTATGACCACGCGGCTGCTCTCGAGCATAAATTTACTCCACTTTACGCTTGTGACGCCTATTATCAATCAATCGGTAATCCAGTCTTTCAACAACTTCCCCCTCAAGAACGGGAGGCTGCTCTCTTGGCGAGGCGACGACCCGGAATTCGTCTCGTTTTACACGAACGAGTACAGACAAGCTGACATTCCTGGGTGTGTTGATGCAGCGTTCGTTCAGTTATGGAAGCATCGGACATACTCAAATCTCATTGAACCCATATAGCAATACGTTAAAAGAACTGTTAGAAGAGTCCCGGTTGTTAGGAGATTCTTTGAGGCGTTCATCGAGCCCTTCGTAACCTCAATTCCGTACCGCCTAGTCTCGATAAGTACGCCTCATGATCAATCTAGAGTTTTTGTATACAGAGTACTTGACATATGGTCATGTCTAATCAAAATTGATGATAACACTTTGAGATGTATACATTTCGACGTCGAAATGGATTAGGCTTGTCAGCAATGCCTCGTCTTGTGTTTACGTAGTAAATACGCGAAAATGGAAGTGAGATGAATGTGAGTCCATATGCATTCAAACGAGAAATCTATCAAATGGTAAAGTGGTGAATGCTGTGCAGTCTAATGAAACCAAAGTGACCTCTTTTCGAGTCTCCCAAGAGGTAAAAGAACATATCCAGCGATTGTCGGAACAGCGGCAACTGTCGACAAATCAATTGTTTGAAGAACTGATCACCTTGGCTGATAAACAGGTGCCAGACCCATTGATCAGTGAGGAGAACGATGCTCTCCAGGCGGCATTGAATCAGGTGCTGGCCCTTTTCAATGAACGAGCCACGCGGCTCGAGCTTCAAACAAAGGAACACGAACGGATCCGTTCGCGCTATCAAAAGACGATTCATGACCTTGAGCAAAGTATCATCATAGAGTCGGAACAGCTTAAAGAGGACTATGAGCGTCAAGTCGCGGCACACGAACAGGAATTACTACCACTTCAACATCAAGTGGAGCTCCTGTTCGCCGAGAAACAGAACGCTCAGGACGCCCTCGAGACCGAACGTGCTTCTTTCAAAGAAGAACTCAAGGCCCAGAAGAAGTTGGTCTTTAATTTAGAAGAAGACGTCAAGAAGCTCGAGCTAGAGCGCAGCCAGCTCAATCGTCAAAACCAGAACCTGATGGACACGCTGGACGAGTTGAAATCACGGACGCGACGAAGCGACCAACTCGAAGAGGAGAACCAAAAACTTCACTTGGAAGTACAACTCCTCCGTCGTGAAAAAGAGGCATTCGAGAACCGGTTACAGGAACAAGTCGAGCTCGCGGTCCTGCGGGAGCGGAACACCCAACAAAATAAACAATGATACGAAAAGGGTACTAGACTGAGTCAACCAGTGACTGAATCTAGTACCCTTATGTTTATTACAAAGAAAGTATTTAACGGTTTGAAGAAATCGCCTGATCCATGTTCCATGATTTGACCAAAAAAGCTCCATTTATACGTAGAATCATAACCTCATGAGAGTATAAAAATGACTCGACTTGGTCCAATTAAGATTTCACCCGCAATCCACGCTTCTTGAATCGATTACGCTTTTCTTCTAATTTCACTTTCATATCTACCGAGAACGTACTTTCAGGAGTGTTGTAGGCGCGCCGTGCTGCCATACTAAGCATTTTAGCCACATCCTCCGCCCGGTCGTCCTGTAAATCAAGCAGTGAAGATCGAACATACTGGCGAGCCATTTCTCGGTCACGTAGCGATTCAGGGACCGATACATGACGACTTAATGCCAGAGCCAATTGAGCCGTCTCTAAGCGATAGCTTGTCCCACCTGCCTGCATACGATTCAGTTCATCCGCTAGCTCGCTTTGCAGAAGTACATGATTACTGTCCGTCATCGGTCACCCTCCTCTACTCTTCTTTTGATTTATTATATACCCTTTTCCTGAAAAATTCGACTCAAGTCGTGCACGTTACAAAATGGATCGTCCCACGTCATGTTCGCTTTATATTCCTCTACAAGTTCGAGAAGTTTGTCTTTATCGCAAAGTTCCAATAGGTTCGTCTTTTCGAGATCCTCTAAGTCCTTTTGGCGAGAGGAGAAGATCTTGGTACATGCTAATAGTTCAATGTCAGGGACATACACATCAATCGCCTCGAATAGACCTTCGATCTTATGACGGAATTCATTTTCTCTAAAGTCTTCACGGGGTGGGAACTGAATGACCCCTTCGACAATTTCAATTTCATATTCATGAAGTGCCTCTTTTAATTCAGGTGTCACAACGCCCTCCGTCACGCGAATGTCAATATCTCGCGTCGGACGATACTCGGCATCTTTATTCATCATTTCAATGAAGAGAAGGATCCCCGAGGCGCCAACCACAACAAACTCGACTTCGATGTTTCTTGAGGCGCAAAACGTATCAAGCACGAGCAAGGTATCGATGATACTTTCCGCGTCCTTGTATTGATTAGAGTAAGTCATGTATGTCCCTCCTGATGAAAATGACCCACTCTGATTCGGTATGTTAAGAATCTTCGTGGGCCATGATGTATTTCGCTTCTCTCAATTTAATTCGTATTTAAATAGGCACTGAGAGCCCGCCGGATAATCTCATCTTCTGACACATGTTCTTTTTGCGCGGCTTGCGTTAATCCGACGTATAAAGGATCTGTCAGATCAGCAAAGCGAATCTGTACACGCATGGGTTTCACAGATTTAGTTTCGACTTCGAGCACGCGTTGTTCCTGACGTTCGATCAACATCCGTTTCACTTCACGGAGTTCTTCACGTGTCATCTCGTACACCGTCTTGTCTCCTGAAGCTGTGTAGTACTTCTTATTCTCGAGTAGCGCGAGCTTCGGATCTTCTGGCCACGACAACAACTCAGCAAGCTTCGTTGCACTGAAATCTTGCTCGAGCGTCTTCTCTAAGATGTTCGGACCAAACGTATTCCAAAATGAGACAAATCGATTCACTTGAGAATGTGACATGCCAATTTTGGCTAAGAAGTCTTTCCAATTACCTTCTTCTTGTTTGAACTCTTTCTTCGTTTCAGGATCACGGAACAGACTATTTGCGTGTGCGAGAATACGACATTTTTCGACAAAACTCGTCGCTTGAATCGCATCGATGTGGTTATAATACTGAACGATTCCATCCATGTCCTCGGGCAGCTTCTTCGTAATGATACGTGACAATCCCGTCGCTGGGAGGGCCTGATAAGGGTTCGACACGGTCGTCGTCGCGGAGAATTCTTTCACAGCCTCGACTTGTTCCGTACGGCTATCCGTCGCTTGTTGATTCTGATTCACCGGAAGGTTGGCACTAAATGTAGAAATTTTCGGTATATGTTTCTTTCGGTTGCGTGTCATAACGAAAGGACCTCCTGAGCAAGTTGTAGATAAGCGTCGGTTGCTGGGCTCTTGTGATCAATGACGGGACGAGACTCTCGCTGTAGTGTCTGAACCTTCACCGCGTAAGGTATCGTCGTCAAAACCGGAATACCTACTTCTTTTCCGAGTTCTTCAAGTTCCTCGACTGTCGTGACATCCCCTTTTGAGCGGGCGCTCACCATCGTTGGGATAAAAGCAGCGATATGGATGTCTTCCCGGAAGCGTTTCATCTCTTCCAATTCTTCAGGTGCAGAGTAGACGGCATCCATCGAGAACTTCTGCATCTGGACAGGCATCACAATCCGGTCCTGCGCGACAAGTGCGCAGCGAGCGTATGGGTTGAGCGCCGAAGTCGATCCTGGACAGTCAATCAAACAGATATCAAACAATTCGTCGATTTTGGCAAGTTCTTCGCTGAGGCGATACTCATACCCAATCTGGCTTGTCAGGTCACTCGGGGAAGCTGAGCGTCTCGTCGGGACAAGATAGACCGTTCCCGTCTCATACTCGCACGTCACGATCACCTGTTCGATTGGTGTATAGAATGGATCATTCTCTTCAAGCAGGCAATCGAGTAAGACCTTGCCTTCATAATCGTTTGTCAGACCGAGCCCATTCGTCGAAGACGCCTGGTCATCCGCGTCGATGACGAGGACACGTAATCCGTCACGAGCATAAGCATGAGCCAAATTGATGGTCGTCGTCGACTTCCCGACGCCGCCCTTTCGATTGTACAATGCGATTTTTTTCATGATTTGTCTCCTCGCTTCTCGTCTGTGACGTCGATGATATTGTCGTTCACGGTCCGCTCGATGATTTCCGTCAACAGTTCACTCACACTCCGATTCTGGGCATGCGCATACTGTTGGAACTGATCGGACAGATCGGACGGGATTCGTGCCGAAAGGACGGCAGATGGTTTCTTCGTTTTTTGAAACGGGCTGACCTTAACCTGTGGTACAGGTTCACGGGTCTTACGGGCCGCACGAATCTGTTTGACCGTTAATTCGTCAACACCTCGAGACTCGCCGTCGATATAGAGTCCCTGTTCGACGACTTCTTCAACGTTGTCGAGATACATCAGTTCGAACAGCTTGGAAGCCGGGAGGCTCGAGAGTGATGCTTCGAGCGGATGTAACGTCTCATAGGCTTTAACATACCGGGATGCAAGCGAACTCGACATAGAGACAGCCTCGAGGAACCCCATCCATTCTTTTTTGTCATGCATCTCAGAACGAGCGATGACGAGCCGCTTCCCGATCTCGAATACTGAAATCGTTTGAACTTTTGAGAGCTCATTGATCTCATGAACAAGGTCTTCGACTTCTTTAGAGACCGGAAGTTTTTGGACGAGCGCGCTGATATTCGTCAAACCGCTCTGATACGGGTGCTGCTCACTCGGTTTGATTTTATAAATATTGCGGTTCCGTGCCTTCATGACGTCTCACCTGCCTGTCGAACGACTTGCTTGGCCAATAGTCGAAACGGTTCAGCGAGCATCTTCGATTCCTTGGAGCGGTACTGGATGACACTTTTCCCACTATCGGCAGCTTTCTCGATGAAGGTGGATCGTTTGACCATCGGAAGGATCTCTATTGCCTCTTCCTTCGCTATGGCTTCCATTGCTTCATAGTATTCTTTATCTGCCTTTAACGAAGCATCCATGGCGACGGGAAGAATACCCGTGATGACAAGTTCTGGATTATAGAATTTTTTCACTTTTTGAACAGTACGGACCGTACTCGCGAGTTGATCGAACACGAGCTTCTTCGGCATGAATGGGATGACCGTCATATTTGATGTCGAAAGCACAACTTTTGAGAGTTCATTGATCGATGGAACCGAATCTAGGATAATCCAATCAAACTCATCCTTGAGCGGTGCAATCATGTCCTTTAATAGAAAGAGCTTATCTTGCTCGGAGATCAGATTGATTAACCTCGCATTTCGTTCATTCGAGGGGAGAAGACTCACGTGATACGTTTCATCATCAAACAGGACTTCTCGGATATCGAGATTCCGTGTATGTACATCAAACATCGTCATGTACTTGATCGTGTCGGATTCTTTTAACATCAACTTACTGAGCGAGCCTTGGGGATCCAAATCAATGATGAGGACTCGTTGCGCCAGCTCACCCAATGCGTAAGCCATATTCAAAGAACAGGTCGTCTTGCCTGACCCACCTTTCGATATGTAAAACGTGAGTATGTTCATCTTCTCTCCCCTTTCTCTTTCATATCATGTCACAATCTTATTTTCCTTACAACATAAAAACGAGTATAAACCGAATAAATATCAATTTAATTTGTATACACTAAAAATAAGTCGTTGTATACGATGTTTACTAGCCGATAGATCATGTATACGTTTCGACGTCGAATTGTATACATTTGTTTATGAGTAGCCTTGTCAGAAATTGATTGAACAAGAACAGATTGGATGCCTAAATCTCTTAAAGAAGAAATACATTATATAGTTGGATCTGACTTTAAATAATAGAAGAAGATATACAAACCGTATTCTTCTGAGTTTAAGAAATATAAATAGATTATAGAGAGTTAAATAAAGATTAATAGAATTAGAAAAGGTAGAGCACTTCCAAACCTAGTCATACCAGTCACTCTGACAGTTTATGTGAAAAGAGAAACTTCAATGAGAGTACTGTTTCTTTCATCAAGGCTTTTTTTCTTTCAATAAAGATTTGAGATTTAAGAAACAAAAGATAATTTACTTCGATGAATACTTGATTAAGTGGTTAGTCGTTTTGATTTTTTTCCTAAAAGTAAAAATAGGACAGTCGATACCCATTGACTGTCTAAGGGTACAGTTGCGAATAACACACAGACAGAAACCACCTGCAAAAATGAGTCGTTTTCATATATATTTTCAAAAAAGTGCACGACTAAAAGACCATCATAGGATAGCCATTTTTGCCTGGGTCTCTTTTAGTTGTTGATGGAGATAGAAAATCGGTTCCTCAAAGAACAGTTTATGGGTACTCGAGTGGACCAAGTTCTCACGGTGATGAAGGAATGCTTGTTTTAACTCTTCGATGACCTGTTTGATCGTCTCGGCCCCGAATGTATCGCTCATCGAGAAAAGTGAGTCACGGGTGACCTTGAGTGCGTCAAAGTCGAAGAACTCCCCTACTCGCTTACGCAACTCGAACCAAAGGAGCTGAATCTCAGAGCGGTCTTTCTCTTTGATTTGCTTACTGTCTTGCGCAGCCGATAGCTTGACTTCAAGTAAGAGCGGTCGTGTCACGTCTTGGACGCGTTTCTTGAGCGAGATATTCTGTTTGACCATGTTCAAGAAACGCTTACTGTCCTCGACAAGCGAGACCTGAAGGAATGTAAGATCAGACATCATCTTTTGGATGGCGAGTTTATGGCCACAGTATTTAGGGAGAAATCCTTTGATCTCATCGTAGGTCAGGATGGCCTGTTTATTTGACTGGACATGAACATCTTTTTCGACCTGGACGATTGTCCGTAGCGCGAGTCGTAACGTATTTACGTTATCGAGTGCGATCAGTTCGGACAAGAGACCGTGCCAAACAGACGTATACCCGGTCTTCGAAACGACCGTAGCACCGTCTACAAACAAGTCGCGATAGTTTTCAAGGTAATCCGTCAATTGGATTGAAATCACTCCTGGGAAGTGACGGACGACCGTCATAAGACCATTTTGTTCGAAGGTCTTCAAGTTGTTATGTAGGGAGCGGATGGACGTGCATGCAAAATCCGCAAGCGTGTTGTCTTCTGCAAATTCAATCTTCCCTTGGTCATCAGCGTAGGCGAGAATGGAGAGAATATGACGGATCCGGGACTTGGTCCATTTGAAGGCCGTGAAACAGGCTGGGATGTTATAGTGATGTTGCTCGTAGCGATAGTGATCTGCGCGCTTCGTCCAACGCGTCAATCCGCTCATCGCGACCAATAGCTTGTTTGCGACCAAAATATGCCGATTCGTCTCCATCATCTCTCGTACACCTCCCCTATCCTAAAATATGCTAGTTTCAGTATCTTGTTCTTTCTAAGTGGTGTCAAAGTGCGGTTTCGGTACGACGATTTGCGACCAAATTTAAAAAAGTGTTGGTGTTGAGCCATTATCACAGGGGAAATAGGTGTCGTTTCAGTACGACGGTTTGCGACCAAATTAAGAGGAACGGCTTAATCAAGCCATTTTGAGCTTATTCAGAGTAGAATTTTCATCATAAAAGAGCAGAAAATGTCGTTTCAGTACGATGGTTTGCGACCAAATTGATGAAAGTGTCGTTTCGGTACGACGGTTTGCGACCAAAACCATCAAAAATGTCGTTTCAGTACGACGGTTTGCGACTATTTTTAAGAAATGGCAACTTAAAATTATTTAAAAAACTCATCAAAAAAGTGAAAGATGTCGTTTCAGTACGATGATTTACGACCGAAACAGCAAAAATGTCGTTTCGGTACGATGATTTGCGACCAAATTGATAGAGGTGTCGTTTCAGTACGACGATTCGCGACCAAATTCAGCGATAATGTTGTTTCAGTACGATGTTTTACGACCAAGTTGAATGTATAAGAATGATTTGTTGTCGATTTTATCTACCAAACGATATATAGGTGTCATTTCAGTACGATTGACTTCATACCACAGTGCTAGGAAATGGGTTGTTAATAAGAAAGATATATGTGGTCTTAAAAATCTGATGTGACGTGAGTGGATCATCGCTGGTATTGAATCCGTTTCCTAGCATTAAGGAGAAGAAAATACATGAATGTTCCATGTGAAACAGTGGCTGAATGACCAATACATAAGAAAAGAAGCCCATTTGTAAAAAGGCTTCTTCTGAGCAGTTGCTTCTATTAAAGGAGTAATGTGTCTGTATGGTTCAATAACTCCCATGATTCGAGCGGATAGAACGTGAAGAAATAGTAATCGCCAGAGCGGTGCCAGTCTTTCAAGATGAACTCATGTTCTTTGATGCGGTCAAGGTTTGCCTCAAGTTCTAGTAAGTTCTCTGACTTACGCGATTTATTGAAGCGAATCGAGTAAGTAAATTGACGCCAATGTCGGCGGACCGGACTTTGTTCCCCTGTCTGGATAGCAGCCATTCGTTCCTTTTGAAGTACGAACGCTAAGTGATAAGCGAAGCTCCCCTTCAACTGTTCAATCTGTTCCCCATAGATACTGACGATTTGCTGCTTGAGCAGGTCATCATAGACTTCCTCGGTCACGGTGACGATCACCTGACTGTCTGCAAGTGTCGTCGCATTCTTGATTGTAACGGAAGAGAAGAGTCCGCGGATAAAGAAGTCCCCTTCATCGTTGTGTCCCGCGACACGGTAGTAGCCGAGCTTCATCAGTCGCTTCGTAGTAAGGTCGTAGCTTTTCCCGCTCTTGTTGGCATAGAGTTTTTCAACAAGCTGGACCAACGGGAAGATGATTTTACGACTCGTCTGGAAGGAGATATCACGGTATGACAAAATCTCGGTGAAGGCCTCGAAGTCTTTGGAGTCGAGATCAGGCACTTTACCATTCAACTCTTGAATGAACTCTTTACTGACCAAGACGGAAAGATTTTGCGGAACTCCTTCTTTGTATTTCGGAATAACTGAGTCATAGTTCAGAAGCTCCAGGTTGAGCTGCGTCGCATCGTTAAGCTTCTCATCGAGTTGATCGGTCTTGTTCTTGATACGGTCAGACATCCCAAAAAATGGTATGTCGACAGCGAGCGTCGGTGAATGATGCGCTACCCGCTGCGTCGAATCAATCTCTTTTGCTACTTCTCCTAAAATCATAAGAACATCCGTTTTCAATGTGGAGGTCTTTTGATTCACGGTTTTTTGAGACCAATAAGGATACGTATGAATCAGTTGGTTCGGATCCTCGGCCCACTCCTGAATTTCGGTGATGCAGAGATTCATGTAGTCCTCAATTGTTTTCACGTGAAACTCTTTATAGAGACCCTCGGGACCCGCGACTTTTACATAAGCTGAGATCATGTCATGTTTGGCCCGAAGCTCTTTATTATACCCACGCGTCTCCTGATAATTACGAACGGCCGTTTTAACCCATCGACGTTTCAACTTCATGAAGGAATAATAGCGAATCTTCTTATAAGCACTCTCAATGTTTTCAAGCGCATAATGTTCTTGATAGAGCGATGCGACGAATACATTGATGTCAAAAATAGATACACTATGGAGGATCTCCTCCATACCATGCTGCTTAATCGTATTAACCGCTTGAGAAATAATGAGTTGTTGCGAGCGGCTGTTGGAGGATGAATGATTCTCCATGTTAATCACCTCTTCTTTTAAATATAACATACAAAAGAAAATCGAACTAAATATTATTATTTCAAATACCGTAGAAATGTATATTTTCCTATTTTCATTTTCGCAGTGAATATGCTACTTAGATTTTAAGCGATGAATTCCATCTCATCACCTTTGTACTCAAATTTTTCTTCATTCCGGAGTTGGCCGGAGCAAGAAAGTGTATATGTTTTTGAACTGAAAAAGTTAATTCCCATCTTTCTTAGTTTTCAATTTAAATTACTTTGTACTCCGAATTATTTTTTATATTATGGTAGTGTTATCAAAATAGGTGGCTTCTTTTAGACATACTTGATATGCTCCCCGATAGGTAGACAGATGAAATAACAAATCTGTCTACCTATCGGGGAGTGTTTTTTTATGGCGAGAAGTCGGCATTCGATCGAACAAAAACTGAGCGCATTACGTATGATGGAAGAAGAAACATATACATGGAAGGAAATCATGGAGACTCATAAGGTCTCTAAGCATGCCCTCCGGATTTGGAAAGTGAAATTCGATACCGGCGGGGTCGACGCGTTGAAGGAATCGAAGACATGGAAACTGTACACCAAGGAACAGAAAATCGCTGCCGTCCGTGACTATCTCGACGGGGTCACCACGGTGGAAGTCCTATCCAGACATCAAATCAGTGATTGGTCTGTTCTTCGGAGATGGATTAAGAAGTATACTGGTCATAGCGAGTTAACAGATTTGAGAAAAGGGATGGACCGAGCTATGGAAAAAGGGAGAAAGATCACATTCGAGGAACGCATGGAGATTGTCAGGGATTGCCTGGACAATGGACGGAACTATCAACGGACGGCCGAGGTATTCGCCGTGTCGTACCAACAGGTCTATGGCTGGACGAAAAAATATGACGCCGACGGCGTACACGGGCTCGAGGACCGGCGCGGACGGACGAAGCAAGAAGAGGAACTGACCAACGAGGAGAAGCTCGAACGTCGCATCCAACAGATCGAGCGGAGAGGTTGATCAGCCAAATCCGGCTACAATTACGTTATATGGTCATCGAGGAAATGTCGACGACCGATACGTTTCCGGTCGTGCTCCTGTGTGAAATCGCGCAGGTCTCACGGGCCGCCTATTACAAATGGTTGAAGCGTAAAGTCTCGGTACGCGAGGAGGAGAACCTAAGCCTACTGGAGGACATCCGCCTCCTCTATGACCAGGTGAACGAGACCTACGGCTATCGCCGGATCACCATGACGGTCAACCGCAGACGACGTCATCATGGCCTGCCGGCATACAACGAGAAGCACATCTATCGTCTCATGCGCATCCATGAGATCCGTTCGGTCATCCGCCAGAAGCGAAAACGGTACAAAAAGTCGTCACCGAGTTCAAATATGGCGCCGGGAAGAAGGCGTATCTGAGCGCGATCATCGACCTCTATGACGGCTCAATCGTCGCCTATCGCATCGGGAAATCAAACAACAACGCGCTCGTCTTCCAGACGATGATGCCAGCCATCACGGGGCTCCGCACAGGAGCGCGTCCGATGATCCATAGCGCCAATATACCTCGAGAGGGTTCAAACGCATGGTGGAAGACGCGGGACTGACCCACAGCATGTCCCAGGTCGGACGTTGTCTCGACAACGCCCCAATCGAGGGCTCTTGGGGCACCCTGAAAGTCGAGATGTACTACCTGCGTGAGTTCCAGGCCTATAGCGAACTCACATCGGCCATCGAGACCTACATATCATTCTATAACCATGATCGTCTCCAGAAACGACTAAACGGCTTGAGCCCTGTCGAATACAGGGCTCAAGCCGTTTAGTCCGGTTTTCATTATTTGCCCTGTCTACTTGACGAGGAGCAGTTCAACTTTGGATGGCTTTTTGCTTTCATAATTTTGGCGTGAACTCCTAGAATTTAGACCTTCATCAAACGTTCTATAGGGATATTCAATAATAATTTCTTCTTTCAAATTGGATACTTGATTAAAAACTAGACTTTTCTCAAGAATCTCCAATGATTTAAATTTCAGTATTTCATTATTGTATTAATCTTTTGAAAAAAATAGTTGAGAGTAGTTATTGGAGGATGATTGGTTCTATATTTAATATCCTGTTCTAGTAATGAATAGATTTTATTTGTATAAGATTCTTATTTTATAATTTGGTTATTACAAAATTATAAAAAGTATGCGCCGGCGCATACTTTTTATAATAAATGAAAATATGAAGTGAAGAGAATATAATAAAAATAAATCCATTTTTTGATGTAAAACGAGTCTAAAAAATGGATTTTATGTTTATAAGGAGAATTTCTAAATGGAAAACTTAATCAGAGCGGTACAAATCGATGAACATCAATTGTTGCAATGTATAAAATATGGATTATGGGGAAGTGAAAAAAATAGAAAATGGCGTCAAAATGATATCTTAATTTTCTTTGTCAAAGATGAATTGGCTGCTAAAGCAAAAGTTGTGGGTACTCATTTTAAAAAAGGGGTCAGTGTTTGGAGTGATCCCAAATTTGATAAGTTGATCGAAATACAATTTGAATCATACATCACTAGAGAGAATAGAGAAATAGGAAAAGAAAAATATCTAATTGAGGCGAGTCATAATAAAAATATTGATTCATATCTATTGGCTTCAAAACCCATTGAAAGTAAATTAGCAATAAGCAATATTAAAGTGGACCCCATTGTCAAGACACTAATTTTATAATAATAAGGTGAAAACAGTCATTCTTCTTGTCCTTGTCCCATCTTGCAGACCCAACCTTTCCTATGCCAGGTTCTGTCAAGGGCGTATTTTCCCTTGACAGGTCCTGGGATGGGAAAGATAATTGCTCCGAGATGGCAACGATAATATGACTTTATTTAGGAAGCTTGGAAGCAAGGACGTCAATATTTTCAATCACTGGTGGCTCTACGAAAAGTTCAGGAGCTTTCTCCATCAATGCCGCAGCCACTTGACCAGAAAGGTGTGCTTGACGACCTGTGTCGTCCGGGAATGCGTCAAAGATTCCGAATGTCGTAGGTCCAAGTCGGATTGCAAACCATGCAATCGTTTCTGACTCCTCCTGAACCACAGGTAGGGCCCCACGTAGGAAGCTTTCAACTTCCGCTTCTTTTCCAGGTTTTGCTTCAAGTCGAACCAATAGCGCTACATTAACCATTTTTCTATCTCCTCCTCAAATTAGAAATTTCATCCATATGTGAGAACTATAATTCTATTTTACCTTTAATATATACACATTAAAAATATATTGTTCAGTTATATCAAACTACTTAAACGTTTAATTTTATGAATAATTACTCCGGTTTAAATACGACTTTAATATTATTATCTCGTTTTTCATCAAATACTTTATAAGCCTCATCGGCTTTTTCTAAAGGAAAAGTATGTGTGATAATTTCAGTAGGATCAAATACTTCATCTTTAATCATTTCATATAATTTAGGCATTAAATGAATAACTGGTGCCTGACCAGTTGTTAAACGAACATTTCTATTAAATATTAAATCAAGTGGAAAGTTATCAGCTGGTGTACCATAAATTCCAGTCAGTTGAATTGTACCAAATTTACGGACTGATTCAGCGGCTGTAATAATCGGACTAATTGTTCCTCTTTGTTGAGATGTTTTTGAAAGTTTTGGTTCTGGACTTGATTGTGCGCCATCAAAACCAACACAGTCAATAACTACATCAGCACCACCACTAGTTTTTTCTTTCAATAACTTACCAATTTCTTTTTCTTTATCGAAATTATAAACTTCAACACCATTGTATTTTTTAGCATGCTCTAGTCTATGTTCGACATTATCGATTGCTATAACACGTTCGGCACCTTTTAGTTTCGCAAATTTTTGTGCCATTAAACCTATAGGACCACATCCTAATACAATAACAGTATCCCCAGCCTTCACACCTGCATGTTCGACACTCCAATAAGCTGTAGGTACTACATCAGATAAAAATAATACTTGTTCATCTTTTAAATCACTATCTGGCACAACAAAAGAAGAAAAATCAGCATATGGAACTCTTAAATATTCAGCTTGACCACCCCAAAAATTCCCATGC
The DNA here is from genome assembly GCF_018618375.1 of Exiguobacterium sp. E4787. Classification (NCBI taxonomy): domain Bacteria; kingdom Bacillati; phylum Bacillota; class Bacilli; order Caryophanales; genus Exiguobacterium; species Exiguobacterium sp. E4787. Next base: position 24,238 of record NZ_JACSLY010000019.1, read on the forward strand.
ATTTTTCCAAATCCAAATAACGCACCGTTATCCATCTTCCAGTTTGCAGGTTCTTCATTAGATTGATCACATTGTGATTCCATTTGGTTATTACAGTAAAAACAATCGCCACAACCAATATTAAAAGGAATAACGACACGATCACCTTTTTTTAGATTCTTAACTTCTTTACCAACTTCTTCAACGATCCCCATTGGTTCATGTCCGATAACAAAATCTTTATCCATAAACATATCGCCTTGATGATATAAATGTAAATCTGATCCACAAATACCTGAAGCAGTAATCTTAATAATTGCGTCAGTTGGTTCAATAATCTTTGGATCTGCAACTTTTTTTACTTTCATTTTCTTTTTACCTTGAAATGTTACAGCCTTCATACACATTACTCCTTTATTATATAATATCTGTATAACACATTATTAATACCCCTAATTTTAAATGATAAAACCTTTATACATATATTATTACCTTTACACAAGATTAAATATTCAACAAACTATTTATTTAATTTTACTTCTTAATTATCGAAAGATTTATCAGCTATGTGAATACCTATTAATTCACTATCTTTATTAAGGATAGGGGCTCATATTGCCCAAATGAAGTATCAGCTTAGTATATCTTCTTATTACATATACTTGCTTTTACTTTACCATCACTAAAAATATCTTACTTTTTTCACCACTAAATACACTCCTCTTATTTTTGAATGTAATTAGATAAATGTTTCCCAGTTACGCTATCTTGTATGCTAAGGACACCTTCTGGGTAACCACTGTATAATAATCTTCCTCCTTGTTGACCAGCAGCTGGTCCCATATCAATTAACCAGTCTGATTCTGTCATCATTGACAAGTTATGCTCGATTAGAACGACGGTATTACCTTCATCCACTAATTGATTAAATAATTCGATCAGCACATGGATATCCCTTTCATGTAACCCTGTTGTTGGTTCATCAAAAATAAAGATGTGGTCAGTCACTTGATTGATTAAATACTCACTGAGCTTTACACGTTGAATTTCTCCACCTGAAAGTGTGTCCAATGATTGTCCAAGTGTCATATAGCCTAGACCAGTGGCAGCGAGGGATTTTAATATCTCCAGAATTTTATGATGTGTATTGAAGTAATTTATTCCTTCTTCCACCGTTAATTGTAAGACATCTGCAATAGAGTAACCATCTACTTTAGCATCTAGAACTTCCTGTCTATAACGTGTTCCATGACATACTTCACAAACTTGTGAAAAATCAGGCATAAACGCAAGTTCTGTTTTAAGAATTCCTTTTCCTTTACAGTTTGGACAAGCACCTTCAGAATTATAGCTGAACATACTTTTCTTTAGCCCTGTCTCCTTACTGAAAAATGCTCGTAATTCATCAAATGTATTGGTATAAGTTAATATATTTGAACGATTTGAAACATTAATAGCTTTTTGATCGATGAATATAACATTTTTAATCTGTTTAAACCCAGTTTTTATGAGCGTACTCTTACCAGAACCAGCAACCCCTGTAATAACAGAAATAGCATTTTTAGGGAGATACACTTCAACATTTTTGACGTTATTTTTTGTAACTGGACCGATATGAATCATTTCTTGAGATGACCTTGGAACTTTTAGTTGATGTTTTTCTTTGAGTTCTTGTCCAGTCGCAGTGTGGGAGTCGAGAAGTTGATCGTATGTTCCTTCAAATGTAATTCTACCCCCATTTTTACCGGCACCTGGTCCTACGTCAACAATGTGATCTGCAATCTTAATAATATCAGGATCGTGTTCAACCACAATAACTGTATTTCCTTTATCCCGAATAGACATAATTATGCGATTGATATTTTCAATATCTTCAGGATGCAGTCCAACACTCGGTTCATCGATAATGTATACGAGATCGGTCAGTGGGCTACTTAAATGACGAATAAGCTTAATACGCTGAGATTCACCACCTGATAATGTAGGTGTTTCTCGACCAAGTGTCAAATAACCAAGTCCAATATCAACTAGAGATTGAAGTTGCTGTTTAAGCGGCTTTACAATATATGCAGCTGTTTTATCAGTAAGATAGTCTAAAAACAGGATATTTTCTACGATACTTTGATTTGTAAAATCAGCAATATCTGCACCGTTAATTTTGCAGCTTAAAATACGTTGATTTAAACGTTTTCCGTGACAGTTAGGACAAACCATTGTCGTTACAACACGCTCATATTCATCCGGCCACCTGCTTTTTTCATAGCCATCATTAATAATAAACAGTCGCCTGAATCGATAGACGACCCCTTCATATTTTGCAGTACGGGGCCATTCTTCAGGAGGATTGGTCAGTTTGGTCGGCTCTAAATAAAGTAATTGATGCATCTCTTCCTTCGAATACTCTTTCAGCTTCTTATCATTATCAAATAGACCCGAATGCGTATAGCTTTTACCACGCCAGTGATCTGGTCCGAATGTAGGAAAATTAATTCCATGTTCGTTTAAAGATTTGTCATAATCCAGCAATTCATCGATATCAATTTCCTCGACATATCCTAAGCCTTGGCATCTCTCACACATTCCTGCCGAATTATTGAATGAAAATTCATTTGAATATCCGACAAATGGTTGACCAATACGAGACCATAGTAGACGAACAGCAGAATAAATGTCGGAAATTGTACCTACTGTAGAGCGCGAGTTACCACCAAGTCTTTTCTGACTAATGACCATTGAAACAGGAAGATTTTGAATGGAATCTACATCAGGTTTCTCATAATGAGTTAATTGATTCTGTATATATGTAGAATAAGTTTCATTGAGTAGACGCTCAGATTCAGCTGCAATCGTACTAAATACTAATGAAGATTTTCCAGATCCTGATTTTCCTGTAAAAACGGTCAATTGATGCTTTGGAAGACTTAACGAAACATTTTTTAAATTATTTTGTCGTGCACCTTTGATGATGATATTTTTCATCCCAAACTTCCTCTCCATAATTAAATATATTTATATTTTTTACCTTTTTAACGAGAAATAAGTTTATAAGTATCAATTTTAAAGTTCCAAATTTTTAGCTGAATTTCCGATTATATTTTATTAAAAAATTTAGGGAAATTCTATAATCAAGTTAGCCACCTACGGTGTGCTTTAAAAAAATTAAATGTACGCAGATTGTAAAATTAAGCTAGACAACTAAAAAAGCCTTCTGTGCTAAACTTAATATGTATTTCCGACCAAAGAAAACATTAAGGAGTTAGCACAAATGGCCTATACACATCTTACCACGGATGAACTTGCGTCCATAACATCTCCTTTTTCGTGTCCGAAATCTTGGGTCCATTATAAAACGCCATTGTTCGAAAAAAACTTGACTGATGAATTTTCTGCGATATTCTTCAAATCATGAGGAGTAATATATATAAAGTAAATAATTTAATAAATTGCACAAAGAGTAATTTATTCGAATGGTAAATCTTCAGACGATAGATTTGAGAGTTGATTCAAAGATTGCAGGTAAGAGTTCGTTGTATTGATCGACTCATGACCGACCAACTGCATGACCCCAATCAACGAATTTCCGTTCGCTAGGAGCTTTGTGATGTAGGCCCGGCGGAACCAGTGGGGAGGGGTCTTCTCTTCTTTAGCGACATGGTCGACCGCTTGATGGGTCATCAGCCTGAGGGCCTCATAGGTGATCGCCTTGTTCGCTTTTTTCGTGCTAAAGGCGATGAAAGAGGACGAGACCTCCTCAATCATCATCAATGTCTGTAGCCTGTTCACGAGATGGGTCGCTTTCTCGGTGAGCGGGATTCGGCGCCACTTGTCCCGTTTCCCCTTCACCTCGAGGTAGGACGTGTGCTGATTTCGCTTAACGTCGGTGAACTTTATTGATAATAATTCTGTCGCCCGCATGCCCGTCGTCAATAACAAATAACCGATTGTCTCGTTCCGGAGCTCCATGAGCTCCTTTTTTTGTGCCCGCTTGACGGTATGGCGGAACGACTCGGCGATCCGCTCAATCTCGTCGAAGTCGACCTCACGCCGGAGCAACTCAGGGCGCTGTTGGTTCTTCACGTGGAAGGCCAGATTATGTAGATGAAAATGGTTGACGTGGAGGTAGGTCAGGAGACGCTTTAACATGTGGTTCTTCCGTTGCGCCGTGCGTGGGGCATACTGTTCGTTCACTTCGAATAGGTAGCGATGGATGTCGAGCACGGTCAGGTGTTTTAAACCGTCTGTCTTCGTCATCACAAAATTGAGAATGAACTCGAGGTCAAGTTTATATGCGCGTCGCGTGTGTGGGCTTTTGTCAGCATAGATTGGGAACAATTCCGTGGCCCAGAACAATTCGATGACCTCTACATCATTCAAGGTCTCGAGATCAATATGGTCCTTCCTTAACGCTTCGGCGAGTTTCGGGTTCGCCCCGGTCAATTCTCGCAATGCCACTTCGAACGCCAACTGCTTTTTCTCGATTTCCATGCTTCTCCCTCTTTTCACTATATATTTTCAAACTTAAAATGAGTTTTTTATAAAAAACCTGATAAAAACAAGTAATACATAAGTAATTTTGCATTAAATACAACAAGTAATTGGATTAATTGATTGATAATAAACGTATTACTTTTATAGTCAAAAATAAACTTTAAAATAGATAACTTGTGATAATCTTATATTATCACAAGTTAAATTATTAAAGTTCATATTAAAATACAGACTAATATATTATAGAATTTTGGGTTGATTTTTTTAGAAGATTAGTTTTCGAGTGATTAAAGTTTGATTCAAGAAATAATAAAGTAGCTAGGCGACTCAGGGAAAATTGAATCGTTTAGCTACCCTAGGATACTTAATGCTATATATTCCACTCTATTTTTGGGTTTATTATTGTTTAAGCATTAAGGAGTTATTTTCGAATTATCCCGATTATTCACCCAAATACTATCGAACACTAGATTTGGGTCGTATTCAATACAATAGTTCAAAGCTTCTACGGCCTTTATGTTTGTATCATTTACATCCCATCCCTGGACTAATCTATAAGCCGAAAGTGGTTTACCTAATGATGAAGTATGACTGTAGTGGTGGGCATCCTCAAAATTTCGTTCCATAATATAACGTCGAGCAATATTAGGATTATTTACTTGAATGATTCCAGCTTCAATAGTGAAGTTTAAAGTCCATGCGCTATTATTCTGTTTATTGACGTTCAAGGTGTCGTCTAAATCATGAATTACTGTATAACAAATTTTAAAGTGGTTTAAAACTTTTTGGAAAGACGGTATGTTATTTTTCGTACCACAATTTACTACTAAAGGAACATCGTTATATGAAATTTTACCATTCGCGACAAACTTGTTTAATAGCTCTCTAAAGACTACAGCTTCAGTATCACCTTCAACTAAAATAACCCTATCGTTAAAGAACGCTTCGCAAATGTATGGGTTAAATGTATTTAACATTTTCATGTGTTCTTTTTCTTCATCGTCAAAAATAGAATATTTCACTTGGTTTAAGCAAACATCACCTAAGTCATTAATATTAGTTTTAATTAAAGTAGTATGATCTCTACTTAAATCAATCATAATCGGAGAATGTGTGGCAGCTATTATTTGAAACTCCGGATTCCCGTTTTCTCGATTTACTAAGTCATAGAGTATTTTCGAAAATAATCTAATAGATTGAGGGTGAAGAAAAAGTTCTGGTTCTTCAATTAAAAGCATTTTCTTTCTTGATGAAGTATCTTTTTGGTCAATATTATCGATTATTTCGACATTTCTTTTGTTTCTAGCAGTTTCCATTTCCTTAAAAACATGATTTAACCCTCTTAATGAATTGAATAAGAATTGTCTCCGAATGCCATGACCATGATTACTCATGTGCAAAGCTTGCCCTTGTCGATTAGAAAAGTTGATATCGGTATGTATAAATGAAGAGAGTTTTTTACTTATATCATCTTTCTTATCTCCAAATAAAGATACTTTTAAATCAGGGAAAGTTTCTTGCATCATATCATTTAATCGTGATTCTAATTTTATTGAGTATTCATCTTGTAAAATTTCCTTACGAAGTTCTTCTAGCTCTGATTGAATAGTTCCTATTCGAGAAGAGCTGACTGCGTTGTCTATTACTTTTTCTTTAATCAGTTTCTGAACGTTCGCTAGAATTATTTCTACATCGTCTAATCCACGTAACCAAATTGGTTCTGGACAAGCGTTTTGTAATAAGGTGTCGAATCCTCCTGCACCTCCTATATCCCAGCATTGATTCGTTGTGTTAAAAGTATATTTATTAGCGCTTCTGCCTATTTCAACCCACTCTTTTTTAAACCTTCCAACACCTTCATGGTCCATCGAGTTCACCATTGCACTATGTTGTCGATCCTCATCATTTTCGGCTTGAATCCATCCTTCGATAATTATGGGTTCTGAATTATTATTGTGAAAATCATTCAATTTTGCATTTATGGATGAAGTAACAAAATATTCGTAAGAATGGAGGATGGAAGATTTTCCTGTATTGTTTTGTCCAATCAAATAAACTAAGTCTATGTTTTCGAAATCAATCTCAATTCCAGCAGTAACTGAATTTCCCGCTATTCCTCTAAAATTAGATACACGTAATTTAATTAATTTCATGGTCTCTCCTCCAGCTATTTTTGTAAAAATATTTATATACATATATTAACTATAAATAATAAAAAAGGTTATAACAATCTTTATTTGTATTTATTTGTATTTTATATCGATTATTTCCGATTAATAAAATCGCGCGAATATGTAACTTGATTGAATAAATTAAAAGAGTGGTATATAGTTAGTATTAAGTAAAGAGTAAGAATACTTACTGGATATAAAGTGAAAATACCAAACAGTCAACTAATTAAAAATAGACGAACAAAAAACCGACCGAAAATAAATTACACAAATGAAAATGGTAAAGTGAAAAAAGGAGAGATAAACCATGTTAGCAACGAAAACGAAAAAGGTTGCCGTCTCCAGCAAAAGACAAATCGCCATTCCAAAAGAATTCTTTGATGCAATCGGTATTGAAAAAGAGATTATTATGGAACTGAATGACGGAGTTATTCATATCAAACCAGTAAGAACACATACGGATGATTTCTCAGAAGAAATATTAGCGGATGTTATTCAAGAAGGCTTCACAGGGAACGACATTTTGAAAGAGTTTCAACGCCGAAAAAATATGATTCGTCCGGCTATTTCACAGATGATCGAGGAAGCAACAAGCACTAAACCAACATCAATAGATGATTTATTCGGAGATGACGATGAGGACTGATTTGAATTGAATGATAACGTGCCAATTGTATTTCATCCAGCAGCCAAAAAATATTTTGAGAAGCTAAAAAAGAAAGATAAACAACTTAGTGAGCTGTATAAAATAAATCTTCAAAAGATTTTAAGTAACCCTGAAATTGGTGAATTTAAGACAGGAGATCTGGCCGGCATCAGAGGGTATGATTTTAGGCATAAAGGGACCGTCTATGAGATTGCCTACAGTATTGAAATGGGAGATGACGGGGAATTGATTGTCGTTATCTTAGCTGGAACACGAGAAAACTTTTATCATGAATTGAAAAGATATTTAAAGTCTAAATAAATAATTAATGAAAGGCGCTTAAGTCTAACTTTTACGTTGACTTAAGCGCCTTTCATTTGAAAAATTTATAACACATAAATTTAAATTTCTGATTCATTACATATTGACAAAAGACACTTGTCAACAGCGGTTTAAAATTGGCTCTTCCTCACTTTTGATGAAGGTAATCTTCGGGAATTAGTTTACTAAAAGGATTGAGGGGATCAATTGTATTTTGCAATACAAATGTGCACAATAATGCAACGAAAAGTACAGAACTTTGCCAGCTGGGTTTTAGTGTTTCGACAACGCATGCGTGACACGATAACTGTCACCTGTAAAGTTTAGTATGTGA
>NZ_JACSLY010000001.1:0-489084 GCF_018618375.1 Exiguobacterium sp. E4787
CTGCCCATTTCACTTCACTTGAATATACGTTTTTGCCCACGCAAAAACACCTCCGATGCTAGCACTTTTTTTAAGTGTACCACTGCGAAGGTGTTTTTATATTGTCTCAAAAATTTAGGTTAGCCCAAGGCGAAACAATCGTCCTGCCACTTTTTCATGTTCAGTAAAACTTTGGAGGGAGATGAATTACATGGGTTGGTGGCAAGATATCATGAACGCCCGGCAGAACCGGGAGGAAGTCGAGCGTTTGACTAAAGAGATCGAACGGATTGAGCTGACGAAGGAAGAGGTTCAGTATTTAGACCTGAAAAAGGAATCAGAATTCATCAAGTGGGAGAATCAAAAAAATCTTCAGTCTCATAAAGAAGAACTGGAGTCTATTACAGAAGCTTTGAAATTAGAACATGGTAAACTTCGTAATGAAATTTCTTCGTTGCAGAGTAAATGTGTTCTATTGAAATCTGATATTGGCGAATACGAAGGAATATTGAATTCACTTGAGCATGGACTTTATTCACCACCGCGTTATTTAAGCGATGAAGATTCATCGGAGAAGTTGAAAGCTAAACTCGGCTCTGTGCGCGCTAAACAAAAAGCTCTTATTAAAAATAAAAATGCAACTACACATCCACCTGCTTACACAGTTGATGGCGACAAAAAGAAAGGTAAGGAATTTGTTAACGACACAATTAAATTGTTACTACGAGCTTTTAATAACGAGTGTGATGTGATTATTTCTGGAGTCAAACACACAAATTTTGAACGATCTGTCGAAAAAGTTCAAAAAAGTTTTCATCAGCTGAACTCCTTGACAGATATGCAAACAGTCTTCATGACAACAGAGTACAAAAAACTAAAAGTCGATGAACTTACTATAATGTATAAATATCGCGTGAAGAAGCAGGAAGAGAAAGAGGAGCAACAAGCCATCAAAGAGCAGATGCGTGAAGAAGCTCGTGTCTTGAAAGAGATTGAGGAGGCTCGGAAAAAGGTCGAAAAAGAAGAGACTCATTTCAAGGCCGCCCTACTCGCTGCACGCACCAAGATCGAGAACGCGAGCGAGTCTGAGCGTACGGCACTCGAGGCGAAGATCGCGGAACTTGAGGCGAAACTTCAAGAAGTCGAAGAGATCAAAGGCGACATCGAGAATCGTGAGCGCAACACGCGCGCCGGTTACGTCTATGTCATTTCGAACATCGGGTCATTCGGGGAACATGTCTACAAAATCAGCATGACCCGTCGTCTCGAGCCGCTCGATCGGATCCGTGAGCTCGGGAGCGCATCGGTTCCGTTCACGTTCGACATCCATGCCATGATTTTCTCAGAGGATGCACCGAACCTCGAGAACAAGCTGCACAAACGTTTCACTGACCGTCGCGTGAACCAGGTCAACTTCCGTAAGGAGTTCTTCAAGGTCAACATCGACGAGGTCGCCGACGTCATCAAGCAGGAATTCGATCAGACGCTTGAAATCACTATGCTCGCGCAGGCTGAAGAGTATAATCGAACGCTTCAAATCATCTCTGAAAAGAAGGTTGCAGTGTATTAAGCTTATTAATAAATTTTACGTTTTGAAACAAGGGGAGAATTTACAGTGCAAATTTTAATGGATGTTCAATTTTTTAAGTGGAACGGAGACTTTGGTTGGTCTGATTTGATCAGTGCAATAGCTGCTATATTAACTTTAATTGCTGTTTTCATAAGTGCCAAAGCATCAAAAAGTGCCCAAAAGTCTGCAGAAATATCTAGTGCAGCTGCTTTGCTAGCTGATGAACAAACAAAATTAATGAGAGAAGAATTGGAGTATAATCAGCTTCCGACCGTTCTCCCTATACAAACACACGCAAAACTTAATCTTCAATCCATTACTTCTTACTCCAAAGAAGATCTAAATCCTTACACTGGTACTATACATTTTTCTTTAGTAAACATCGGACAAGGAAATGCGTACAATATAAACTCTTGGTTCAACTTAGAAGATAAAGATTTCTTGTTTGAACATAATCCAATAAAATCTGGCGTATTATATAATCAACTTTTTAACTCAAGTGGCTATTTACTTCGCTTCGAAAAAGATTATAAAACTAAAGTAATCGGACTTGTAGACACCTTGAATATAACTTTTATTGACGAGGATTCGATTAGAAGATTATCTATAGATGATTCTAAAAACTATAATACATATTTGAGGAACAATGAAACTTTTAAAGTGAATTTCCCTTCGTTTGCTCAGGTGATTATAGTTGATCATGCTCTCAGACGAAAAAATTATTTTCATCAGTACGTTGCAAAAAAAGTAGAGGGATCATTATCAGAGACAATGTCACCTGTTTTAAGAAGTTTTGAAGAGGCAGACTATATTAATTTAATCAATAATTTAACACTCAATGTAAAATACAAGACAGAAAAACAATTGAAAACTAATTCATCCTTACTAATTAAATATAAAATGAGTGTAACAGAGACAAAAATAGAGTCAGTTGTAAGTGCGAGTGTAGCATTTAAAATCTCATTTAACTACCTCAGTGAGGAAATAATCGAAGATGTGAAGCCTGACTTACTTCAAGATTAAACGAAAAAAAGAAGAAACCTTCTACGTAATCTTGCTGCAAAGATACGTAAAAGGTTTCTTTTAATTACTTTTCAGTTTCTGATTCAAGTTCGTCCACAGGGATGAACCAGGCTCTCTTGCCATATGTCTTCGCATAAATCTTTTGTTGGGTGCGAGGGTCAATTCTCCATGCACGAAAAACTCCGTAGCAACCAAACTTCTCACTGTATACCATTTTCGACATATATATCATGTCCCTTCTTTACAAGTTTTTACTTGTAGAAGGGCCGAATATTTTGTTATCATATTTAAGTACACCACTCGGCAAAGTATGTACAAGAACATGATGCAGCAAACAAAATGATGTATCTTAGTTCGTCGGCCCTCTACAAGGGCTATTTTTTTTGCCCATTTTTTTCTCCTCACTTTCGGATGTTATTAAAACGATGCGACGCTACAGACCAAGAAACTCCGCATTGCTCAACAATCTGATCAACGTCCAAATCTGCAATTAGATGTGCCGGAGCTAACAATTCACCAGCGAATTCGTTGGCCTGCCATTCCGGATTTTCGTAAGCCTTGATATTAGGAAGCTTGCCTTGAATACGTGCAAGCTTCCTAATGTCATTATGCAGCACAGCGTGACCAATTTCATGAGCGATGGTGAAACGGTGCCTCGGATTTCCTTTGAGAGCTTGTTCATAAACATCTTCGCGAATCACAATTGTTTTTATATCCGGTAGATACAGAGCGTACTCGTGCATTTCATCTCTATCTACAATTTGCAATTCGTACGCTTCCCCAAAGAAATTGAACATCCCAGCCTCAAGTACATCAATGATGTCTAGATTCATATTCATTCCTTGCCCAAAGATTCCTCTTAATACAAACGCTATATCTCTGATGTCTTTTCGTGATAGTGGCTTCGTTTTATATTGTGATTGTGTCATCGTAACCTCCGGGTTATTGGAATTATTTAAGGATGTCAAAGACTTTTTTCAGTTGTTCCTCAGAAATGTCTTCGGATTTTCTAGCTAATGCTTTGAGCAATACTTGGTTGTTCTCGCCTGTCTCGTTCAAATTAAAGGCGATGAGATTTTCTGTCTCGATGACGGATTCTTTGAGCTCCCATCGTTGGATATCGTCAAATTGATACAGAAGCGGGATTGATGTTTCCCATTCGTTAGGGATAGGACGTTTACCATGTTCGACCGCCGATAGATACGATACGGTCACACCGAGTTTGGAAGCCATGTCTTTCAAGATTTCATTGCGATCAATTCGAAGCTTGCGACAAAACTTCCCGAATGGAGTAAGCATAATAGTTCCTCCTAATGTTGATGATAAATTTTTGAGGCAGTCGGTTATTATCGACTTAGAAAGTCATTTTGCACTTTCTATGTATAATATAAACCTAACTAACCGAACTAGTCAACACTTATAATTTATAGTTCAACAAATTTGTTGAACTAACTTTTTTTATTTTCGATTTGTTTAAAATCGTATCGTCTTATAAACTTATTCCAAAGGAGTGAACATCATGGCAAACAGCAAGAAGAACGAGAAGACCGGCAAATGGGAGGTTCGACTCTCCGGGGTTCAACGAGGAAGGCAAGCGCGTGCAGCGCTACTTCTCCGACGAGCGAAAGAAGACGGTCGAATATTAGGTCGCCGACCAAATCCGAGCGCAGAAGGAAGGCGAGTTCGTCAAGGTACGTCCGAAAGGACGGGTCGGCGAGGTGCTCGATGGCTGGCTCGAGTTTTACATCAAGACGACGATGGCCAAGACGACGTACCACTCATACACGAGTTTAGTCGAGAACGTGCCGGGTTGGTTCAAGCGCCTGAACATGGACAACGTGAAACCGCAGCACTGCCTACGTTTACTCCGTGAATACCTCGACTCTGGCTTACAGCCGAACACCGTCAACATTCGCCGGAGCGTCTATGTCGGCTTCTTCTCCTGGGCGCGCCGTCTGGGCTATTATAAAGGTGACAACCCGATGGCTGCCGTCGAGAAACTGTCGGAGGGCTTAAAAGAATACAAGACGCTCACGCCTGATGAGCTGAGATGTTACCTCGAGACGGCGGATGAGACGATGGCGAATGGTTATCGTACAGCGGTCCACCTGATCGCCTATACCGGCATGCGTGCCCGCGAGGCGACGTCCCTCCGTTGGTCCGACATCGACTTCGACCGGAAACAGATCACGATTGCCCGTACCGCCATCGAGACGAAGGGCGGCTATTCGTTCGAGCAGACCAAAGGGAAAAAGGTGCGGGTCGTCACCATCCCCGACCAGTTGATCCGCTTCCTCGAGAAGTCGCGGCTTCGTCAGAAGTATGACATGGTCAAGTTCGGATGGCGCAACGACGAGGACCTTGTCTGCCTCGGCATCAAGGGCGCCTATGTCTGGTATTCCGGATTGCGACGACGCCATACCCTGACCGTCAAAACGGCCGAGATTCCTGAGATCACGATGCGTGAGTTACGACATACCCATGCGACGCTGCTCATCAAGGCCGGTGTCCATGCGAAGGTCATCCAAGAACGTCTGGGGCATGCCGATGCCAAGACGACGATGGATATCTACGCTCACGTATTGCACACTACTCAGGGAGATACGGCCGAGCTCTTCTCCACCATGATCGAGGACGTAAAAAAACCGCTCTAGGGAGCGGTTTTCGTGTGTCTGCGGCAGAAAAAAATAAAAAGTGTGCAATTAGTGTGCAATGGGTGATTACTTACCCTCTACAAACGTCTCTGTTGAGCGTCTTTTTGGACGTAAACCATAATACTGGTAGTATTGCGTCTCAATATTTCCGTTGTACAGCTTACGGCGTTTCGTCGCTGGACGGCCGTACGCTTTCTCGAAGTCCTCATAGCTCGTCAACATATAGACGCTGTAACCCGGATACTTGGCGAACTGTTGCCCGATCCGCTCGTACAGGTCGATAATTTCTTCTTCGGTCTGCAACCGTTCCCCATATGGCGGGTTCCCGATGATGACGCCGTACTCTTCTTTCGGCTTCAAGGCAGCCGCGTCACTGTGGACGAACGTGATCGCGTCACGGACGTCGGCGAGCTCGGCGTTATCCTTGGCGAGCTTGACCATGCGTGGGTCGAGGTCGATGCCGTAGATTTTAAGCGGTTTGTCCCACTCGGCTGTATCGTTTGCTTCATTGATGGCATCATACCAGGCCTTCTTCGGCACGCACGGCCAGTCTTGTGAACAGAACTCACGGTTGAGACCCGGCGCGATGTTGCGGCCGATGAGCGCCGCCTCGATGGCGAGCGTCCCCGAACCGGTGAAGACGTCGTAGAACGGCATGTCCGGCTTCCAGTTCGTCAGCTGAATCATTGCCGCAGCCATCGTCTCTTTGAGCGGTGCCTGTGAGTGGAGCTCACGGTAACCACGACGGTGAAGCGCGTCACCTGACGTGTCGATCGTGATCGTCGCCACATCTTTCAACAAGGCGACTTCAATCGGATAGTAGGCGCCCGTCTTCGGCAGCCACTCGCCCGGCTTATCGTATCCGCGTTGCATCGCGTCGACAATCGCCTTCTCCGTGATTTTCTGACAGTCGCGGATCGAGAACAACTTCGACTTGACCGAGCGGCCGTCGACGATGAATCGAGCGTCCCACGGCATGAGATCCTTCCAAGGCAATTCGACGACACCGTCGAACAGTTCCGTGAACGTCGTCGCTTTGAACTCGGCGACGACGAGCTTGACGCGGTCTGCCGTCCGGAGCCATAGGTTCAATCGCGGAATGTCTTCCATTTCTGCATCGATATAGACGCGTCCGTTCTCTATCTCACACGTGTAGCCGAGGTCGCGCACTTCTTTGGCGACGAGTGCTTCGATGCCCATCGCTGCGGTGGCAATCAGTTTTCGTTTTGCCATACTATCCCTACTTTCTATAAGTGTTACTCCTAAAATGGTCATGTAAAAAGGAGCTCAAGTAGGATTGCTTGAACTCCTGGTCAATGTTAAATGAGAGACTATGCTGCCCTGTAAGCCATGTTCTGTACTCCGGTGCTCATAACGGTCTCCCTGGCACGATGGAGTGACAATCATCTATCTGCGCCGATTGGCGCCTTCCGTCCCGTTCGGTTCCAGTCAGGAAGTTCCCCTACCATAGTTTGGGTTTCTCGCTCGTGGGGTTTACCTCGTTCCACTCTGAACGTTTCCGATCAGACTCCGTCACTGTGGCACTTTCAAGAAGCTTGCACCATATCCGAGGACTTAGGTGCTTCTTCTGCCGTCAACTTGCGTTGCCTACACTTATCTTTTCGTGTAGCACGATCACTACAGCCATCACAGGCTGTGCGAGCATGGACTTTCCTCAAGACTTGCGTCCCGCGATTGCCCAGACCTCATAGTCACTTTACCCATTGTAGCGGATAACCCGTGAAATGACAACCGAGAACCTGAACTTGATTTTCACCGGCGTCAGCGCTAAAATAAGGCGTGTTCCATTGAACAAGGAGGGATTTTGATGCGTCAAGATGCAAAAAACGGTTGGATTCAACGACTGACCTATGTGATTGAAATCGATGACATTAAAGCGCTCCACCCGAACAACGGCGTGTTCGCCTTCTACCGGAATAATCGACTCGTCCGAGGATTCGAGCCGTTTGACATTAAAGCACCGAATGAACTGTCTAAACGCCCGTATCACTTCGACCATCATAACTTGGCCCACTTACAGGAACGTTTTCCTGAATCGATTCCGACGTTCGACGCGTCGACTCAGACACGTCGCGCATGGAGCGAGGATGTCCGTGTCGGTCTCTGTGAGATTATCGTCGACGGGAAACTGAGTTTTGAACATATCGACGACAACGGCAACGTCTTAGAAGCGAACATTCGTTGGAGCGGTGAAGCCATCACGAAAGTATAAATCAACACCCGGAGCCAGCGCTGGCTCCGGGTGTTTTTTCATGTCGATTCCGCCGAGGTGTCCGTCTCGGCTTGGACCGGTTGTGGCGCATACTTGACCGTCACCACTTTCTCAGAGACGTCGGTCGGTTTCAAGACAACCGTGTAAGCGACGCTTGTGTTGCTCCGGACCGGGAACTTGCCTGGTACATGAAGCGCCTCATAGACGACTTTTTTGTTCGCATCGATTACGGTGACGACCCCTTTTCGCGTCGTCGCCAATTCGAACATACCGACTTCTGTAGCTTTAATCGAAACCATTGTCTTAACCGGACTAATATAAGAAAATGAGCGAGTAAAAGAGCGTTTATACTTTCCATCGGTTACTGCGCCTTGCAAGGTATACTTTCCAGAAGGTAACCAGTCACCAGATGCATACATTGTAAACGGTGAATCTGAAATTGAAAGAGTCTTAACTTTTCGAGTTCCCTGATAAAGTGCATACGTTGATTTTAAGTTCTGTTTCTTCATAGTCGTCATTCTTGCTTCCTTAACGTAGTTACTTTTAATTACTAAAGGTGCCGTAATGGTAATCGGTCTCGGTGTGTGATCGAGGAGCCGCTTCGTGTTCAACTCCGTATATGTCTTACCACTAGCCTTTGGCATCTTTTGAATCAAGCCTTCCACTTCGGCCGGTGTCAAGAACGGATTGACCGACTTGACGAGCGCGAGACCCGACGATACCATCGGCGCGGCCATTGACGTGCCGTCCATATAAACAAAACTATTTTTCACTCCGAGTGAGAGGACATTCACGCCTGGTGCAACGATTTTGACTTGGCTGCTCATATTGCTGAAGTTAGCGACGCGACGGTTCGCATCAATCGCCCCGACCGCGATGACTTCCTTCATATTGGCCGGGAACGAGACGGTCTTCTTCCCATCGTTTCCGGCCGACGCGACGATGATGACTCCTTTAGCTCGGGCCCGGCGAATCGAATCGGCAAGGACTTGATCGTAATCTTGTCCGCCGAGCGACAGGTTGATGATGTTCGCCCCCTTCGCCACGGCCGTATCAACCGCTTTGGCGACGGTCCAAGAATCTGTGTACTCCGAGTTCTTCCCATAGAAGACGTTATAAAAATGATAGCGTACGTTCGGAGCAAGTCCGGCCATCCCAAACTTGTTATGACGACCCGCCATGATGCCGGCCGTATGCGTCCCATGATAATCGACGCTGTATGGCCCTTTCATCGAATTGACGACGCGAGGGACATTATAGAGTTCTTTATGACTACGGTCTGCCGACGAGTCAATCAGAGCGATTACGATGTCTGAAGCACCACGCGTCGTGTTCCACGCCAAATCGGTGCCCGTTTGCTTGATATAATATTGGTTCCCAACCCTCGGCTCGGCCACGACGTAACCATGTTTCTCCAACACGACCGGTTTCGCCGCGTCCACCGACGTCGGCACGAGCAGCGCAAGCGCCGCCATAAGCATCATTTTCTTCATCGCCTACCGCTCCATTCCAAACTTCCTAAGATACCACCATTATCTCAAATTACGGAATCAATTTCCCTTTTTTTTTCGAAAAATAGATTGTGACATTTTTCCGACGCTCACCAATAGTTCGGTTCGTCGGGCTCGTCCATCTCATAGTCGACAATCTTTCCGATGGTCAAATACGTATAATAACGCGCCAGTTCTATCCGATATGGATCGGGTGTGAACCCGTCGAGGTCCTCACCGAGCGGAGAGCCGTCAATCGTCTCGAACTGTTGACAGAAAAACGATTCCGTCTCTTTGTCCCAGACGATATTATCGCCGATATATCCACTACCGAACCGAATATAGTCGATGATGGAAGGGACGATCACCTCGGCCGGGAGCCGTTCACTCATCCGGCCGACCAGTTCATAGCGGTCTCGGTCGACATAGTCGGCCTGATCAAGGGACGTACATTTTAATACTTCCTTGTTGATTTCAATCAACACGACATAATCCCCCGGTTCTATCGATAGCTTCATCTCATCACCTCATCTCAACATCCGCATAGCTCTATCATATTCAAGTATTCGCAATCAATCCACGAAATCCTGTATGCCTGTAAAATTTTCCATCTGGTCGATTCGTACAACATGTCGAATTTTGTTTTTGGTATACTAATTCATATGAATGCAAGAAAGGAAGTGCAACATGGCCAAACGTCCTCTGACCCCTCGCGAGAGTGAATTGATTGCCACCGCCTTGTTCGTCGTCGGACACGTCCCGTACGTTGGGCATATCGACCGTCTCGAATCAATCACACTCCGAGATATCGCCGACGATTATTTGAGCGGAAAAAATTCCGTCACCGACGCCGTAGAGGCGCTCGATCAATACATCTTCGTCCGCCGGCATCGTTTCAAGAATGTCACACCGAACAATCTATGGACGCTCGACGACAAGACCGAGCAAGAAGCGCTCCGCTACATCGTCCGTCGGCCAGAACTGAAAAAAGGCGAGACGCTCAACAAACAGAACCAACCGTTCACGGTCGGTCAGGACATCGAGTTCAAAGTCGATAAGCAACTCGACCGCGGCCAGTTCCGGATTTATATCGGCAAACTGAACGGCTACACGGTCAAAGCCCAGTCGAAAGACAAGGATAAGCTCAAGACGGTCAAAGGATGGATCACCCACCTCGATCGCAAGGACCGTCTCGTCTTCGTCAACATCTCCGAATTCGGACGCGAACCGATCGAGCCAGAAGCCAAGGCTCGACTCGAAGCGATGAGTGCCGGACTGCTCGGCTGGTTCGCCACGGCCACGCTGCCGTCCGAGGCGGAGGCACAGACGGCCAAACAGATGATTGCCACGTTGCAGCGTCGGGACCAACCGTATTGGTTCACGCTGACCGTCGCGATGGACCATCCGAAGCCCGAGCACGTCAAGCGCTGGGGAACGGTCGTCAACCTGCTCGTCAAAGCGAGCGCCGGCGATACGACCGCGCTCGAGACGCTCGAGGCACAAGAAGACAAATATTTCAAAGATGCCTTCCTGCGGGCGCTCCGGGCACTACACAAAGAACTGACCAAAACGACATAACGGCCAGGTGACCTGACAAAGGTCACCTGTTTTCGATGTCTTCACGAGAAAGGAAGAGAGTCATGCACGTACTGATTGTAGAAGACGACCTGGCCATCTTGCATCTGATTGAAACGACGCTGCAGCGGGCCGGTCACACCGTCACCACGGCCATGGACGGAAACGTCGCCGAGCGATTGTTTTTAGAGCGACCTGCAGATGCTGCCGTGATTGACATCCTGTTGCCGGGCCAAGACGGGCGAACGCTCTGTTCACGGCTGAAACGATTGACAGATATCCCAGTCATCCTATTGACCGCCCTCGGGGAATGGGAGGAGAAACGGAGCGGTTTTGAGCACGGGGCTGACGATTACATGACGAAACCGTTCATTCCGGAAGAACTGCTCTTCCGGCTCCAAGCCGTTGCGAAACGTTACGCCAAGAATGCGGCCACGGTTGTCACTGCCGGACCGCTCAAACTCGACTTGCGTGATTATCGGCTCGAACTTCATGAGGAGACGATCCACTTGCCGAAAAAAGAGTTCGAGCTGCTCTATCAGTTGGCAGCATTTCCAAGTCGCGTGTTCACCCGAGATGAATTGATTGAGCAAGTATGGGGCCTCGAGTTTGAAGGCGATGACCGGACGATCGACGTCCACATCAAGCGATTGCGGGGTCGCCTCCGTGACGAAGGCAACATGATTCGGACGGTGCGAGGCGTCGGGTATACGCTCAAGGTGACGCCATGAAGACGCTATACACACGGATTGTCTTGACCGTGTTTATGATTTTATTGTTGTCGGGCGCCATCGCCCTGCTCGTCAGCAACGTCGCCTACTACGTGTGGTGGCAACCGTCCTATAGCGACAAGACCGAACAGACGGCTGAAGCCGCGAAATCGTACTTCGAGACCCATACCGATGGTGAGACGTCTATGTTTTATACACTGCTCGCTCAGACCGGCTATCAGTTGTTCGTCGTACGACCGGACGATACGATTGAACGCTATGGCGGAGCGTTCCGGGATGAGCGGCTCGACACCGACGTCATCGCCTCCATCCGGACCGGCGAAACCTACGACGGGATGCGCACTTATCCGTTCCACTTGTTTTTGCTCGGACTCTTCGACAACGAGGTCGTCAATACGTACGGATTTAGCATCGATGGTGAGGATGCCGTCTTCATCCGTCCCGACCTGAGTGCCCAAATTCGCGAGCTGCATTTATTCGTCGGGTTATTCTTCGCCTTGTTGACCGGGCTCGCCTTCATCTTGATTGCCTTGTCGACGAGTCAACTCGTCCGCCCGTTGCGGACGTTGACCGCGGCGACCGATTCGGTCGCGTCCGGGGGACGGCCGAGTGACCTCCCGCTCGAGCGCAACGATGAGATTGGCACGCTCTCCCGTCGCTTCAACGATATGGTCGACTCGCTTGAAAAATCGGAAGGCGAGCGCAGACGATTTGTCTCGAGCGTCTCCCATGAGTTCCAGACCCCTCTCACTTCCATCAAAGGCTACGCCTCGGAACTCGTCGGGACAACCGACGGTGACGCGAAGGCGCATGCCGCCATCATTCGTGACGAGGCTTCGCGCCTGTCCGAGCTGACGAGACAGTTACTGCTCCTCGCCCGGCTCGACGAGGCCAACGTGTCGTTAACGAAACCGGTCGATGTGCGTGCGTCCATCGAGGATGTCATCCGCCGGCACACGTTCCAACTCGACGAGAAAGGGATTGCTGTCGCCACAGAACTCGATTCGACGCTCATCGTGACCGGCGACCCGCTGTTACTGGCACAAGTGTGGTCCAACTTGCTGACGAACGCGATTCACGCTTCTGCAGACGGTGGCCTCATTACCATCAAGGCGTATCAAGGCGAACGCCCGACCGTCTCGATTCAAGACGTTGGTGTCGGCATGGATGAAGCGACGCAGGCACGGCTGTTCGAACGTTTCTATAAAGGAGACACCTCACGATCCGGACGAGGCACCGGGCTCGGCCTCGCCATCGCCCGAGATATCGTCCACCTGCACGGCGGCACGTTGACGGTCGAATCTCAGCTCGGGTCGGGTACCGTCTTTTACGTCACGTTGTAGTCATGTTCATATTCCGTTCATCTTGGTCGGTTATGCTTCCTTCATCGCTATGAAGGAGGCTTTTTTTATGAATTTAGGATTGAAAGAAATGTGGCGGCAAAAACGAAAATTTTCTCTCATCTTCGTGATCACGCTACTCATCGTCTTGTTGTCGACATTGATCACCGGACTCGCGGACGGCCTGGCTTATGATAACGGGGCCACCTTGCGTGAACTCGATGTCGAGTCGTTTCAACTGGCCGATGATGCCGACGGGCAATTGACCCGCTCGTTCATCGAACTGCCGACGCCCGATGCGCTCACCCCGCTCGGCGTCAAATCGATGACGCTCGTCCATGGGACGAAAAAACAGGATGCCACATTATTCACACTACCGAAAGATTCGACAATCGGCCCCGAGCTTGACCTCGCCGTCGGGGACGTGCTCGTCGACCCAAGTTTTCTCGGTGACGTCGAGATCGGAGATACGGTTCGCGACTTTACGTCCGGGTATGCATTCACCGTCGTCGGGACGACGGACGGTCGCTATAGCCACGCCCCGGTCATCTGGGCAACACAGGACACGTGGAAAGCGTTCCAGACGTCTAGCGGTCAGCCCGCCTACGTCTCGGCCTGGCTCGGGAAGGCTGACACCTCACTCGCGCCGATGACGAAACAGGAAGTCGTTGAGGCCGTCCCTGGGTATACGGCAGAGCAAGGCACATTCATGATGATGCGCGGCTTCTTGCTGTTCATCGGAGCGTTCATCTTGACCGCGTTCTTTTATATGTTGACGCTCCAAAAGCTCCCGGAGCTCGGGATTTTGAAAGCAATCGGGATTCGTCCCCGTGTGATCGGCACGGCACTCGTCATCCAGGTCATGGTCACAGTGCTCACGGCGAGCCTGCTAGCCACGGTGCTGACAGGGCTCACCGGCACGTTCGTCCCCGACGCCATCCCGTTCCGGTTCGACTTGGGCAACGTGCTCGCATATGGTGCGATCATGGCCGTCCTCTCACTCATCGGGACGCTGTTGCCACTTTGGAAATTACGCCGGCTTGACGCCGCCGACGCGCTAGGAGGAATTGGACAATGAAATTGACGAATATTTGCCATACGTATGACGGACAGCCCATTTTGCGTGGCATCAATTTACAGGTCGAGCCCGGGGAATGTATCGGCATCATCGGACCGAGCGGGAGCGGGAAGAGCACGTTGCTCCAAATTCTTGGTTTATTGAAACAACCTGATGTTGGGCACATCGAGCTTGAGGGACGGGAGTTGCTCGCTGCGAGTGAAGAAGAACGACGCTTGCTTCGCTTGAATGAAATCGGCTTCGTGTTTCAGCAGGCCCACCTCGTTCCATATTTGACGGTTCGAGAACAACTCGAGCTCGTCCAGGCCGACAGCGAATCCAAACAAGACCCGCTCCACCTGCTCGACGTCCTCGGTCTGAGTCATCGCCTCAATCAACTGCCGAAACACTTGTCGGGCGGCGAACGGCAGCGTGTCGCCGTCGCCCGTGCCCTCATCAATCGGCCTCGGCTCTTGTTGGCCGATGAACCGACAGCGAGCCTCGATTTCGAGAACGGGCGCCGGGTCATGGAGTTGCTCGTCGCTGAAGCACGTAATCACGGACGTCGAGTCCTCGTCATCACTCACGATGAACGCATGCTAGACGTCTGCGACCGGGTCCTGTTGCTTCAGGACGGACAGCTTCAACCCTCGCCCCGACACTAACAAAAAGGGAAGACCGCGTCGGTCGCGGCCTTCCCTTTTTGTTGTTCAAGTATGTCACATGGCGTGCACGCGAGGCGGCAGCTCGACCCACTCGCCCGATAGATGGTCCAAATGATGCGTCAGCCAAGCGTTGAAACCGATGACGAGCGTCAATCGACCCGCTTCATCGATGCCCGCCGAGACGACACGAATCAATCTCTCCTCGATATGTTGCGAGACGAGAGTAATGCGGGCGAGCGCGAGCACAGACCGGACAATTTCGTCCGCCGACACGTCGATGGAAACGGCGATGTCCGGGACCGATAGTTCGATTGCCTGCCCAGGCCGACATAAGTAGCGGTCAATTAACACGTCCAAGACGATTCCATGTTGCCGTTCCCCGTTCGTCGGAGCGCGATAAAACGTCACCCCGTCAGTCGTCGTATAATCCGTCTGTCCCATCAAACATGCCTGTAAAAATTGATACATCGCCTGTCGCTCCATCGGTTCATATCCTCCCACTTGGTGACTATTCGCTACCATCATATGTGGCAACTCTATTCGGCACAATGTGTCTTATCTTACATAAGCCTTGGCGTTCCGTCATTGAAAACTCACCATGATCCATATGGCACGTGAATTGGGAACGCGTTTTCGGGTACAATAATGGAGAAAGGAGCGGTTCACATGCAGAAGAGATGGAAGGTTGGACTCGCAACATTATTCACTGGCTATTATGCCATCAGCTACTATGCGTTCAAACGCATGACACGAGGGAAACGCAAGACGCCCGAGATGCTGTTGGCCCCCTACACGAAGGAAGATCAATCCTTTTATCACGACGTGCCATTTGAGCACGTCTCGCTCCGCTCGCAAGACGGATATCGCCTCTATGGGCGTGTCTACCGAAACGAAGGCTCATCGAAGTGGATCGTCTTCGTGCATGGCTATACGGCGTCCCACAGCTTCATGGCCCCGCATTTGGCGATGTTCCATCGCCTCGGCTACAATCTGCTCGCCGTCGATTTGCGGTCCCACGGCGAATCCGAGGGCGTGTACGCCTCGTACGGCTATCATGAGAAACATGACATCGTAGATTGGGTCGACTGGTTGCGGGTTAATGAGTCCGTCTCCGAGGTCGGGCTGCATGGCGTGTCGATGGGCGCCGCCTCGATTTTACAGGCCGGTCCATTGACAGATGTCGATTTTTTGATTGCCGAGTGCCCGTTCGACGACATGAGACAACTCATGCGCCATCAGTTGAACGTCTTACACCGACTGCCTGGTGATTTGTTGTTGCCGGGAATCAATTACTTCCTTTGGACGCGAGCCGGATTCCGGATGCACCAAGTCCGACCGAAACGAGCGCTCGCGGCAATCGATGTGCCGGTCTTGTTCATCCATGGGACAGAGGATGATTTCGTCCCTACCTGGATGTCCGTCGAGATGAATGCGCTCAATCGCAAAAATGAGATCGCCCTCATCCACGGCGCGGAACATACGAACTGTATTTTGAAAGACCAGCCCGCGTATGAGGCGGCCGTCAGTCAGTTTCTGAATCGACGACGTGAATCGGTCCAGCAATAAAATCGAGCAAGGCATGAACGATCATCACCGGCCAGAGGATACCCATCGCCACATATAAATAACCGAGCCCCCACCCGACGAGACCGGTCACGAGGATGCCTCGGACACCTTGATAAGCGTGGGCCAACCCGAATAACGCTCCGCCGATCAAGGCGAGCATCAGGGGCGAGACGTCCACCCACAATGTGACCGTATAGAGCAGCACGCCACGGAAGATGAACTCTTCGGTCACTCCGGCCGTCCAAGACACGGCGCCCCACGCTCTCGCCTCCTGAATCGTCTGAGGCAACAGCAACCGTTCAATCTCGAGCTCATAATATGGCCGTAACCGGCGCCGCAAACCTGGGGACGTTTTCACGAGCAGATAGAACGCAATCAATGCCGAGATGAGGACACTCGTCAAAAAGAAGAACTGCCAGGCGCGCAAATCCCCTTCAGCCGGGGCGAAGCCAAGCCCGACTGCTTCAGGCGGGACCTGGAACAAAAAGACGAGGGCGAGCAACAGCAAGCAGAGTCCCCACGCCGATTTGATGGTCTGATCGTACACGCGGCTTCGCCCGAGCGTTTCAATCATCGGTTTCATCAACCGGGCGTTGAACAACTGGACAATCAATAAGTACACGAGAATGATGGTAAAGACGGCCTGTTCGAGCATGAATATCCACTCCTGTCCTTCCTGTTAGCTATATGCTACACTATTCGGGTATTGTCTAGAAAGCTAGGAGGCGGAATCTTGAAACGATTGATTTTGCGACTGACCGGTCTCTTGCTTGTGATCGTGCTGTGCCTCGGCGCAATCGGCTGGTTTGGTCAACATGATAAAGTGAACAACGCCCTTTACCGGGCCTATTACGGGGATCATGGCATCCCCGCCGTCCATCGTGACGTTTATGAGGATGCGGCGGCGACCTATGACGTCGATTGGCGACTCCTCGCCGCGGTCCATCGCGTCGAGACGATTTTCTCCCATAGCTCATCGATGCGTTCATCGGTCGGGGCGATTGGTCCGTTCCAATTCATGCCGCGGACGTGGCTCGGTTGGCAGTACGACACCAACGACCAAAAAGGAGATGTCCCCGAGGATGAAGTCGATTTGACAGACCTCGCCCTTATCGAACAGTATGGCGGTCTCGGACGGGACGGCAACAACGACGGTCAGGCCGACCCGCACAGTCTCGTCGATTCGGCCCATACGGCCGCATATTATTTGAGTGAGCACGGTGGGACGACGGCAGACTCGACGGATTCGATTCGGAACGCCATCTTCGAGTACAACCGAAGTGAGCAGTATGTCAACGATGTGATGTCGTTTTATGAGTCATATCAAACTGACGTGTCTTATTTACCAGATGACAAGGCGTCGGCGACGCAACAAGTCGCCCGCTATACGATTCGCTATTTGGAATGGTTCGCCGGCTGGGTCTGACCTGGCACTATTTGAGCAAAAGTGAGGAAACATTATGAACACCCATATCGAGGAAGTGACGATTCGCGTCAAGTCGGTCTTCAATGAGGACAAGACGAAACGATATATGCGAACGTACGAATTCACCGATGTCGTCGACGGCGTCATCTGTGCCGTCATTATCTACTCGCCCCGGATGAGCGATGCCTTCTTGTCCGGCACGACCACGCAGCGGGCGTATATGCTCATGCGTAACCATCTCGATCAACCAATTCGTGAGATGCGCGTTATCAGTCTCGTCCCGACGCTTGCCATCAATGACAATCTGCCTTACGTCGAGTCTCAGCTTGACGAGGTCAACTTTCATTACGTGGAGGAAACGCTCGACGAGGTTGAGGCGACCGGCGGGATGATCATCGTCGGCTGGGGCTCTCCAGGACGCTTGATGCACCATGCGACTCCGTATAAGACGCTGTTCGCCGACCATGAGGCTCATATGTTCTGTATCGGTACGACGTCCAAAGGCGAGCCGCAACAGATTCGTATGGCCAACGAGAACACTGTGCTCGAGGCGTTCAATAACGAATCGGTCAAACCGAAGTTTAGAATCGTGAAAGAAACGAAACAAGACGACTCCGAGTGAGTCGTCTTGTTTCGTTTATATGCCAATCCATACGCTCACTCCGAACAATACAATCAAGAGCGACGCCAACAGAAAGTCGTACCGAGTGATGGCGACGACTTCATACGTCGCTCGTGGTTCGCCCGTGAACCCGCGTGCCTCCATCGAGAACGCGATGCGTTCCGCTTGTCGGATCGATCCTGCCAGAAGCGGGATGATTAAATTCGGAACGTGCCGAATGTGATCGAGTCGCGTCTCTAAACGAACGCCTCGCAAAGCATGCGTTTCATACAGCTGCATCAGTTCATGCTTCAAAATCGGAAAGAAACGAAAGCCGACGAAGACACTGTAAGCGATTTTAGGCGACAACTTCCCTTGTTGCATCAAGCTGTAGACGAACCGTTTGGGGTCCGTCGTCAGTGTGAATAGGAGTGATAACGCGGTGAATGCTAATACCCGTAAGGAGAGCGTCGATGCTAGCATCACATTTTCGACGGTCACGTCGTTGCCGAACAGCGTGAACATGACCTCCCCGCCCGCCTCTTTTCCAAAGACGAGCGTCGTCCACAATGTCCCGAGCGCGGTGAATAAAAACGGAATCATGAACAGCCCCCAGCGTTTCCAGTTCACGTTAGAAAAGAGAATTTGAAGTATAAGCGTTCCGATGAATACAGCAAGCGGCGTCCATGGATTGTACATAAAGGCGAGACCGAACATGAGCAACGTGACGGTCAGAAATTTAATCGTCGGGTTCATCTCATGAAACGTCATCACGATTCCTCCAGCAATAAACCGTGAGCTTGTAGAAGCTCTGTCTCATTCCAGAGCGATGCATCATATGGCCCACTCAAGTAACCTTCACGCATCAAGTAATATGTGTTCGCGATTCTGGCGAAACTAAGGTCGTGCGTCACAAACAGAACCGTCTGGCCGGCGCGGGTTCGTTCAACCATCAATTCATAAAGCGCACGAAGCGATATCTCATCCTGTCCAGCAGTTGGTTCATCGAACGCGATGAGCCGTTTATTCGAGAGCATCATCACCCCGATGGCGAGCCTTCGTTTTTGACCGTGACTAAGCGAGAGTGGATGGTCGTTACGAAACGGTCCAAGCCCGAGCCGGTTCATGATGTCCTCAATCGGACGATTATGGCCATATGCGAGTTCACGTGTCACATCACTCGTGATAAACAGACGAGCCGGAGATTGTGGGACGAGTCCGACTTCTTGATGTTCGCGGGCAAGGCTCTTGAGCCAAGTCGATTTGCCACTGCCGTTTCGACCAAGTACGGCAATGAGATCACCCTCGGCGACGGTCAGCTCGCTCGCTGCTAGTTTGAATGTTATTCGTTTCAATTGCGGTACGTGAAATAAAACAGTATTTCCTTGTGTCACCTTAACCGGAGAGAACGTATAATCCGGGCGGGCAACGAACGGTCCGTCATAGTTGATGCGTCCGTTCACGAGCTCCACTTCTCTATCGAAGAACCCGCCCCATAGGAAGGGTCGATGTTCGATGACGACAACGTTTACCGTCTGTGCGACGTTGTCGAGCCACTGAACGAAACGGGTTGAGGTTTCGGGATCAAGGTGCGCTAGCGGCTCATCGAGTAGTAGCCATTCCGGCTTCCCGATCAAAGCACAGGCGACAGCGATTTGTTGCTTTTCACCACCTGACAGGTCATGAATGACTCGGTCACGATAATCGGTCAACTGCAATTCCGCTAAAATCGTGGCCACACGCGCCATCATCTCGTCCCTCGCCACGGCAAAATTTTCAAGTGTGAAAATCAATTCCTCCTCGACCGTCTGCATGACGAATTGACTGTCAGGATCTTGAAACACCGTTCCAACACGACGATTCACCTCACCAGCTGTATACGTGTCGTAAGAGCGGTCAAACAAATGTAATTTGCCTGTCACGATGCCATCGCAGTTATCCGGGTACAGACGATTCATCAAAGAGAACAATGTCGATTTCCCCGATCCGCTCGCCCCTGTGATGAGCGTCCTCCCAGCCGTTAATTGAAGCGTGATGTCTGTCAATACTTCGCGCTGTTTGTCCGGATAGCGGAACGCCAGCTGTTCTGCCTCAACCATGTACTCGTCCCTTACGCGCGAGGGCATACCCTTCGAGCGCACCCGTACGAAGCAACAAGTCGCTCAAAATCTTACCTCCCAGACCGGCAATGAGCATTCCGCTTGTCGCACGTAACGCGAACATCGTCGCTACGTATGTCGGACTGAGGGCAACGAGTCCACCCATGACATACGTATACGCGAAACTCGTCGCAGCTGCACCAAATCCGGCCAGCATGAGCACCCAAAGGTCATATCGCTTGTAGCCCGTGACCGCAAACGCCGCTTCAGCACCAAGTCCTTGAATGATCCCGACTAAAATAATACGAGGTCCAATCGCGTTACCAATCATCATCTCAATCGTCGCCGCAAGCACTTCTGACAAAAATGCTGCGCCAGGTCGGCGGATGATATAAGCCGCAATAATCGAGACGATGAACCAAATCCCAAAAATCCATTCGTACGCGATTGGTCCAATCAAGCCTGCCCATAGATTCCCGACATGGACGAACGCCAAATAGACGACAGCGAATACGACCGATAAAATGGCCAACAAGACGATTTCTTTTAACTTCCACGACTTAAGCATGCTGCTGTCCCTCGTGTGACGGGCTGTTCACGCTGAACGTGACCGTCATGACGACATGGCTCGTCTTCGCACGGACGCGGTCGAACGTCGCCTCGTAAAATGAAAACACCGGTTCGATGTCGCCGTGAATACCCGAGGCATAATGCATCGAGTCATTGAAAACGCCACGCTCTTTCGCAAACGCAATTTCTTCGTAGATGATGTCCATATACTTCGGGTCCCCGAGCGGATAGAGTGCAAATTGTGAAGATACGTACTGCGAGCCCGCCGTGCCATTCCCCGGCTCAGTCGTCACGTCGAGCAGATTGTCTCCTGCCGTGTCGCCTGGGCAGCCGACCGAGAACGTCCCGCTCATCGACACATGTTCTCCTGTCTTCGTCGCATGTGACAGGACGGCTTTGGCCACATCGAACACATGCTCACTTCGTCCACGGATGACCGTCGAGACGTCGTCGGTATGTCGCCAGACGTTTTGCAAGTTCGTCTCCTTCAATGCCCCTTTGATGACACTCACAAAATCAGACGTCATTGGGCTCAGCGTAAAGCGGAATCCGACGATCGGACTCCTTTCACATTGATTGTTCATGTTCTATTCCCCCTTAATTGTATGTACACAAAAAAGCCGCATCCATGAGAATGCGGCCACTCGTCCAATTTACAAATCCATTAGAAAAAGTGCCACACTTCCTCACGCCGGTATTACCCGGATCGAGTCATAAGGGATTGGAGCCATGCTCACATCTCAGCCGAAGCACCCCTAGTGTAGTCCAATGTATGCGGTTGTCTATGCAACGAAAAGTATAGACGACCACTCCGGATTTGTAAACGGTTTATGTGAAAGTCACGATACCGTTCCCCGGAAGCGTATCTTGCAACGTCGTCCAATCGAGGGTCATCTCCTCGTCTGTCAACAGACACGCGTCGAGTCCGGCCTCGATGACCGAACGCTCCATCCGCTGCCCAATCAAGACGAGCTCCGTCTGACGGTCCCCGTACGGCTCGACGTAATCGGCGGCGAGCTCGGGTTCTGCTGCGAACATAAGACGACGCTCTTCCTTCGGCAGCGTCGCGAGCCAACGTCCTGCGTGTTCAAGCGTCGAGGCGTACCCCGCTTGCGAGAACAGGCAGGCGAGGTCGTTTCGAGAAGCAATCCATAAGAACCCTTTGGCGCGGACGACTTGTTCCGGGAACGCCTCGATCCACGCATGAAGCCGCTCCGGGTGGAACGGACGGCGTCGACGATAGACGAACGAGCTGATGCCGTACTCTTCTGTCTCCGGCGTATGTACTTCCGCCTCAAGCTCGTGAATCCAGCCGGCGGCATGCATCGCCTGCTCGAAATTGAACAGATTGACGTCTAACAGCTCGGTCAATTCTACGTTCGCAAGGACCGACGTCAACAGTTTGGCGGTAGGATTGAGCGCCTTTAACAGCCCGGCCATCTCGTCGACTTCCGTCTCTGTCACGCGGTCCGCCTTGTTCAAGACGATGATGTCCGCGAACTCGATTTGATCGACGAGCAGATCGACGACTTCACGGACGTCCGTCTCATCGATGGCCTGCTTGCGTTCATGGAGTGACTCGCCCGAGTTAAAATCTTTCAAGAATCGATATGCATCGACGACGGTCACCATCGCATCGATATAGACGCGGCTCGTTAAATCGATCCCGAGGGCGTCATCGGCGTATGTAAACGTTTGAGCGACCGGAATCGGTTCTGAGATGCCGGATGATTCGATGATAATCCCGTCGAGTTCACGGTCGTTCGTGATGTCCTGTACCGCTTCGAGCAGGTCCTCACGAAGCGTGCAACAAATGCAGCCGTTCGATAGCTCGACCAATTTTTCGTCCGTCCGCGAGAAACCGCCCTGCTCAATCAATCGTTCGTCGATGTTCAACTCGCTCATGTCGTTGACGATGACCGCATATTTCTTACCTGACCGATTGTTCAACAGATGATTCATCAACGTCGTCTTGCCGCTCCCTAAATAACCGGACAGCACCGTGATTGGAATTCGTTTCATATATCCCCACTCCTAAATCGTAATCATTACTTTTTAGATAATGACGGGTCACCATTGTCTTGTCAAGAAAAAAACACGCCCGTTCCCAGACGTGTTCCTTTCCCTATTCTTCCAACGCCTTGCGTTCCGCCTCGGAGCGGGGATACGTGTTCGCCTGCCACTCGGCCCGATAAATCGAATCGAGCTGCGTCAGACCGACCTCATCCTCATCCTTATCGGCATCGACACTCGGGGCCTCATCCCAGCGCGGATTCAAATACGTGTGGTCGTCTTCCCGGTTCGCATCCAATAGTTTTTGGATCCCGACCCGGGCCACTGCCGCGAGTGCCAAACCGATGCCTGCACGAACGAGCAATCGCTTCACCATTTCTTTACCTCCTTATCGTCCAAACCGATAGAGCGGCATCCCTTTCACGTCTGTATCGATTTTAAAGACCGACCCTGCGTCCGGATGGGCTTTGAGCGCCTCGTCATCCATCCCTTCACGAGCCGTCGTGATGGCGAGTTGGTTCAAGTTGTCGCCGACAAAACAGCACGACGTGACGTTCGGGGCCGGCACGAGCACCTCGAGCACTTTTTCACCCGTCTCCGGGTTCCAGCGCGAGACGCGGCCGCCGGCAAAGTGCGCAATCCATAAGAACCCTTCCTCATCGGACGTCATGCCGTCCGGGAATCCTTCTTCGACTGTGAAATCGATGATGGCCTCCCCTTCGCCGAGCGTACCCGTCTTCAAGTCAAAGGCGTATTTACGGACCGTCTCGGTCGGTGTATCGATATGATAGAACGTCGAATGGTCGGGTGACCATGTCAGTCCGTTCGATAATGTCAACTCGCTCAACATGACCTCGGTCGTGCCGTCGCGATTCAGACGGTATAGCGTCGCTTGTTCCGCCTCGTCTTCAAGATGGAGCGTGCCGGCGAAGATGCGTCCGTACGGGTCGGCTTTGCCGTCATTGAAGCGGAGCTTTCCTTCTGGGTCGTCGAGTTCGACGATTTTATCGAGCTCTTTTGACGTCTCGTCCCACTCATAAATCCCGTCTTTCAAGCCGACGACGACGCCGTCCGTCACTTTCGGGACCGCGAACCCGATCTGTTGTCCCATATCGAACGACGACAGTTCATCTTCTTTCTCATCGTACCACCAGAGTGTATGTCCCTCGATATCGACCCAATAGAAGCGTTTCAGTTCCGCATCCCAACACGGCCCTTCCCCAAGCGTATTTCGAACTCGAATCCATAACGCAGCGTTTACTGTCTCCATTGAATTGCCTCCACTCTCTACATTGATTTCAAGTGACTATTCCCTGAGGGGGCAATCTCTATTCAACATTTCCCAAAATAGCAACCGCTCGGAAGAAAAATATTGAACCGGGCCGGCATCCTTCTAGGGCAGAAGACAAAAAAACTCCTTGAATCATGAGATTCAAGGAGTCTCTGTCATTTTGCGCCTTCGACATTCATATGCTTGCTGCGCAACTGGCCACAGGCCGCATCGATATCGGTCCCGTGCTCGAGGCGGACCCCGGTATTGATGCCCCGTTTCTTCAAGACGTCATAAAACGCCATGATGTCCTCGGACGTGCTCCGCTCATACTGGATATGCTCGTTGACCGGGTTGTACGGAATCAAGTTGACGTATGACTTGTCTTTAATATCGTCAATCAAGTCGGCAAGTTCCTCGGCGTGCTCAGGCAAATCGTTCACTTTCGATAAGAGAATATATTCGAACGTGATCCGCTTGTTCGTCGTTTCGACGTAATAACGGATGGCCGGCATGAGCTTGTCGAGCGGGAACGCCCGGTTGATTTTCATGATTTGCGTCCGAAGCGCGTCGTTCGGCGCGTGGAGCGACAGCGCCAAATTAATGCGCAAATCGAGGTCCGCGAACTTGTAAATCTTGTCGGCGAGTCCGCTCGTCGACACGTTGATTTTACGCGGTGCGATCGCGAGGCCGCGCTCGTCCTTGACGACACGGAGGAAGTCGACCAAGTTGTCGAAGTTATCGAACGGTTCCCCGATTCCCATGACAACGATATGGCTGACGCGAGCACCTTCCCCGACCTCGTCCAAGTAGTGTTGCACGGTCATGATTTGTTCGACGACTTCACCGGCCGTCAAATCGCGTGTCTTCTTCAACAGACCACTCGCACAGAAGCTACAGCCGATATTGCAGCCGACCTGTGTCGTCACACAGACCGAACGTCCGTATTTGTGACGCATGAGCACCGTCTCGATATAGTGCCCGTCGTGTAATTTAAGTAAAAATTTGACCGTCCCGTCGCCCGCTTCTTGTTTGACGAACAGGTCTTGCGTCGAGATGACGTATTCGGCGGCGAGCGCCTCACGCACTTCAGCGCGAACCGAGATGTCCTCGATGTGCTTGACTCGGTCGATATAGAGTGAGTCCCAGATTTGTCTCGCGTGGAAGGCACTGTATCCCCAAGAGACGCACGCTTCCGACAGCTGATCGAATGTCAGCCCGTATATAGATGGTTTCATTGCTATCTGTCCTTTCTTCAATCCGCATACGTACCATTGTAGCGGACGTGGACGACCGGTGCAACGTTCTTATAACGGTGGGACGGGACGTGTCACATGACGCTCGAACGCGTAGGCGAGACGAATCAAGTCGCATTCGGCATAGCTCGTCCCGGTGAACGATAGACCGAACGGGGCCCCGCTCGCCTTCAAGCGATACGGGATCGTGACGGTCGGATGGCCGGCTTTCGCCGCCATGTCATAATTGTGGTCATGCGGCAAGACGAGGGCATGAAGTTCCTGCTCGGCCAACAATCGGTCGATGCCGTCCGTCTTGGCGAGATAAACGTCGTCGAGGCGGCGCGTCAAATAGGCGTCCTCAATCAAGCGGCCCGATTGTTCATCCGCTTTCTCGAACGTCTTCTGTCCATGCGGAATCGTCTCGGGATGACTGTTGTTACAGTTAATCAAATCCGACAACGTCTCATACGGGAGCGTCGTCGAGGCGAGATACGCCTCGATTCCGAGCTTGAACTCATGGTACAGGATATCCCCTTGGTCGAGCCCTGCTTTCGACGGCAGTTCGACGGTGACGACCTCGATGCCGCTCTGTTTCAGCAATGCGATCGCTTCGTCGTAGAGCACCTGCTCTTCTTCAGACAGATCGGTCTTGACGACGCCGACACGCATACCGACTGCTTGCCGCTCATCAAGACAAGTCCGGTAAGGCGGACCGGCCGGAAGATGCGTCGTCGCTGGGTCAGCGGGATCTTCCCCGACCATCGCCTCAAGGGCGAGCACCGCATCCCGTAGTGTCCGTGCCATTGGGCCGGCCGTGTCCTGCGACCGGGAGATCGGGATGATGCCGCTGCGGCTAATCAAACCGACGGTCGGTTTGATGCCAACGATTCCATTATGGACGCTCGGGTGGATAATCGAGCCACTCGTCTCGCTGCCGACGGCAAGCAACGTCAAGTTGGCAGCGACCGCCGACGCCGAACCTGAACTCGACCCTCCGACATCGAGCTTGTCCCCATATGGATTGAGCGTCTGGCCACCAACCCCACTCCAGCCGTTCGGCATGCCCTCAGTCAAAAAGTTGGCCCATTCGGATAAGTTCGCTTTTCCGAGGATGATGGCCCCATTCGCGCGCAGGCTTTGAACGAGATGGGCGTCCCGGCCGGCGAAGTGATGCGCGAGGGCGACGGCCCCGGCCGTCGTCTTCATCAATCCCGCCGTCTCGACATTGTCTTTAATCAACACCGGGATGCCGAGCAACGGCAAGCGGTCACCTCGTCGAAACGCCCGGTCGGCCGCCTCGGCCTCGAACAAGGCGTCCGGGTTCACTTGAATGACCGCTCTCAGCTTGTCGTTCAACTGGGCGATCCGTGTCAAATAGTAGGCCGTCACGTCACGCGCCGTGAACGTTCCTTCTTTATATCCGCGCTGGGCGGTCTCGATATCGAGTTCGAAACATGTGTTTGGTTCAGTCATATAGATTCCTCCTTTGGTCACTCGATGGTATTCGCTATCTCCAGATGATTTCCTGTTTTCGTTCGCCAACGAATATGTAACTTGGTACACTGAAAGAAAAGGGAGGTTACTATGAATCGTTCGTACGTACTCGTCTTATTGTCCGTCTTTGCCTTGTTCTTCTTACAGCTATATGCCGGGGACGCTCCGTATACGCTACCGCTCTCCATCGTCCTCGTCATCTTGATTCTCGGCGCCACCTTGTTCCAACTTCGACGCAAACCAAACCGTTGACGCCGCTTCAAATCTGATGGTATGATGCTCTCACCAACTACATATCGATATCTTGAGTGAACGAGAGACCTGGCTCTATGACTTCACAGCAACCTGCTTCGGCAAGGTGCTACTTCCAGCAAGGCATGTGCCTTGGCCGATATGACAGAGCGCTCATGTCGATGACATGAGCGCTTTTTTTGGGAAAATTGATCGAGGGGGACTTACTAATGGAAAAAGCAACATTCGCAGGCGGCTGTTTTTGGTGCATGGTGACGCCGTTCGAGGAGCAACCTGGCATCGAGTCAATCGTATCCGGTTATACGGGAGGTCACGTCGATGACCCGACGTATGAACAAGTGAAAACAGGGACGACGGGACATTATGAGGTCGTCGAGATCACGTTCGACCCGACGCTGTTCGTTTATGAGCGCCTGCTCGAACTATATTGGATTCAGACCGATCCGACCGATGACGGCGGCCAGTTCCAAGACCGCGGCAGCCAATATGCGCCGGCCATCTTCTATCATACTGAAGAACAACGCGTGAAAGCAGAGCAGAGTCGCGACGCGCTCGCGGCGAGCGGACGATTCAAACAGCCAATCGTCACGAAGATTCTACCGGCCGACACGTTCTATCCGGCCGAGGAATACCATCAAGACTTCCATAAAAAAAATCCGGCCCACTATAAAGAGGACCGGAAGAAATCTGGGCGCGACGCATTCATCGAGCAAGCCTGGTAAACAAAAGACGGGTCGTCTGACCCGTCTTTTTAGCTTTTCGCAATCCCGAGCATGAATCCGGCCACGACGATGAGCCCGATTCCCATAAAGACGAAGACCCGTTCTTTCGTCGTCTTCTCTTCTTTCAATAGATAAATCCCACCGAGCGTCGCCACGACGACGTTCAATTGCGACAAGGCGAACGACGTCGCGATGCCGACCTCACCGCTCGACACGAACAGCCCGAAGTTCCCAATCCCCCAGGCGAGACCGGCCAAGATGTTTTTGAACGTCTTCGGGTCGAACTTCTTGACATCTTTCTCGCGCAAGCTGAACAAGAGCGCTGCGATGAACATCCCGACCGATTGCGGCAAGATGGCCGTGATGCCGTCGACCTCGAAATAGTTCGTCAAGACGGCATACGTCACATAACCGATACTCGACACGAGCAGGACGAGCAAGCCTTTCTTCAAGGCCCCGCTACTGTCGCCGTCTTTGTTCTGCTGATATGACGTCAGTGCCGCCCCGATGATAATCAACACGAGCGCAGAAAAACCGAGCCATAACTCGGTCGACGTCTGCCAATCACCGAGCACGATGACGCCGAACAAGGACGTCCCGACGAGTTGCATACCGGTGCTGATCGGCATCGCTTTCGATACACTTAAAATTTGGAACGATTGGAACTGTAAATATTGCCCGAGTGCCCAGAACACACCGGAGATGAAGCCGGTCACGATTGCTAGCGTCGTGAACTCCGGATTGAATACGAGTGCGATGATGACCGCCATCACCATCGCTCCAATCGTCGTCCCGATTAACTGTTGAATCGGCTTACCACCGACTTTCGACACGATGAGCGGGATACTCCCCCACATCAAGGCAGGTAAGAGTGCGAGTAAAATCATTTCCATAGATAACACCTGCTTTCGTAGAATAACATTACCAATGATTTTCCCACGTTTACGCACGATTAAACTTTGTTCGAAAAAATTTAAAAATATCCATTGCCAAATGTTTTACTAGGATGATATAATAATTTTCGAACGGGGCATTAGCTCAGCTGGGAGAGCGCCACGCTGGCAGCGTGGAGGTCAGCGGTTCGAGCCCGCTATGCTCCATTATGGAAGTCACCACTCATTTGAGGGGTGACTTTTTTTTGCGTCTCCGCCCGGTTTAAGTCACCTGGTAGCGGGTAATGATTGTAAGACATCATTATTCTAAGGGGGACTTACTATGGATCGTGCCTCTGTCGAAGAGACCATTTTAGCCGTCATCGACTGTATGCGGGCAAGCAATCACTGTTTCTCAAAATGTTTACAAGAAGAGGATTTATTGATGGTCGCCGAGTGTATCCGGCTGACGAAAGAATGTTCGGAAGTGTGTGCGCTCGCCTTGAACGCGCTCGAGACCGATTCGGCTTTCACCAAACCGATTGCTGCACTCTGCGCCCAGGTGTGCGACACGTGCGCCGTCGAATGTGGCCGCCACTTGCATGACCATTGCCAACGTTGTTCCGAAGCGTGTCTCCGCTGCGCAGAGGCGTGTCGCAACCTCGTGGCCGCATAATCGCTTTTTAGTCTAACGATATGTTAGACTTTTTTTATACTTGTTTTATGAGAAAGGGACCGATTATGTCATATTCAATTCTTGCCATCGACGTCGAGACGGCCAACCGCGATAGTCGCAGCATCTGCTCTGTCGGCTGGAGCCTACTCGTCGACGGTGAAATCATCGAGACGAACCAACTACTCGTCAATCCAGAAGAAGACTTTGACGCAGGCAATATCCGCGTCCACGGCATCCGGCCGAGCGACGTCTGGGACGCCCCAGCCTTACCCGAGGTGCTTGAACAGCTCTATCCGACGCTGCGGGATGTCGACCTCGTCATGGCGCACAATGCCTCATTTGATATGGGCGCTTTCAAGAAAGCAATCGCCAAATATGATTTATATACGTTTCCGACGATCGAGTACGGCTGTACCGTCAAGCTGTCGAGAAAACTGTATCCTGGACTGCCGAATCACAAGCTGAATACGATGGCGGAATATTTGAACGTCCCGTTCATCCATCACGATGCGGCTGAAGATGCCCGCGTCTGCGCATTGCTCATGCGCGATATGATGCAGAAGACCGGGATACATGACCCGCGTGAACTGCACCGCTTTACATCGGTCAAGCTCGGGAAGCTTGCCTATTAATCGAAATGTACGTCAGACAGGCCAAGACGATCGTCTTGGCCTGTTAGCGTTTAAAGATCCATCTTTTTTGGATGTAATAACTGACGACGAACAAAAGGCTGTCGACAAACACTTTAATCCATACTTCCCCGTCCCGAAACAACAGGAACAATACATAGACGAGACCGGCCGACAACGCCATCTGCAAGCCGACGAGACCGAAGTATTTCGGCATCGCCCGTCTCGCTTTCGAGTCGAACACGACTTTTCGATTCACCACGTAATTGAATAAGGACGAGATGATGCGGGCCAATACCGTCGCAATTAAGACATGGGTCGTCTCGAACCACGGATTCAATAAAATGATGAAAAAGGCATAGGCGCCGATATCTAATAAAAATGAGGCGACCGAGGATAACGAATAGGCTAAAAACATGCGATAAATCAGAATCGAGTCGATGACCGGACGAAAATGGGATGAGGCGTTCTCGGCCACATACACGGTTTGAATCGGAATCTGTTGAATCGGGACTTGCCAACGTTTCGTGAACGTCAACATGTTCATCTCGAACTCATAGCGGTTCCCGGGCACGTCGAGCAACTGTTCCGCATAGCGCAACGGAACGGCCCGTAGACCGGTTTGGGTGTCTTTCAGTCGAAGCCCGCTGCCGACGAGCATGACTCCTCGTGTCATTTGATTCCCGAATCGGCTCCGAAACGGGATGTGCGCCCCCGAGAAATCACGGCAACCCATGACCAGATGATGTGGCCAATGAAGCCCCGCCTCATATACATGGCGGACATCTTCCGGCAGGTGTTGTCCATCGGCATCGACGGTGATGACCCCGTGCGTGCCCGGGAACTGTTCGACGACGTGACGAATCCCCGTCTTCAATGCTGCGCCCTTGCCTTGATTCCGCTCATGGACGAGGACGGACGTCACCCACTTCCCGGCCTCCTCAAATACAGGCAGGGACGTCTCAACACTTCCATCGTTGACGACAATGACATGGACAAACCCGGTCGCTTTCAGCTCGCGGACAAGTGTGACGAGCGCTTGATCCGGATTATAGGCCGGAATCACGACGACATACTCATCTAGACGTTCCACAGAGTGCATTTGCATCGCCACCCCTCCTTCCCTCCTTCTATACCCTAGACGATGAAAAGTGATTCCTCGAATCAAGGTAAACAAAAAACACGGTGTCTCGGAAGACACCGTGCCAGATTAACCGATGAAGATGAAGTAAGACGAAGCGAAGTAGACGAGCACGACGAGCACTGACGGCAAGATGTAACGCAGTTTCGACGTCACGTCTTTACGAAGGAGCGTATACATGACGAGTACCGACAAGATGGTAATCCCAATCGCTGTCACCAAGTGAGACGCCGACACGTCGGCCAAAATCGAACCGTTGCGGTAAAACACGTCCGACATGGCGATGATGAGCATGTTAAAGATGTTGCTTCCTAAAATCGAACCGAACGCCAAGTTGACGTTTCCAAGCTTCAAGGCGACGAAGACGGCGACCGCTTCCGGGAGCGAGGTCGTCGCGGCAATCAAGAAGCTACCGACGAAGCTCGAACCGAGGCCCGTGACGACGGCGATTTGATCACCTAGCACCGAGAGAGCTGTCCCGGCCGCCATGATGACGAGTGCGGCGATGATGAAGCCGATGACCGCACGTTTGACCGTAATCGAACTCGTCGCACTGGCGCCGACTTCTTGTACGGCCTCATGGGCAGCTTCGCGCTCAACGGCGGGTTGTTGCGGTCGTTTCCCGATATAGTAAATCCCGATTCCGTACAATGCCGCAATCAATAGGGCATCAATCCCGATGCCGAGAATCGTGAAATCGATGCGGACGATCAGTGCAATCATCGTGACGAGCGTCAACATGAGACCGAGACCGGCCGTATAGAGATGATCTCGGCTCGCTTCATTGAACAAGCGTTTCTGACGATAGAAGAGATCGAACATCGCCAAGATGAAGATGTTGAACAAGTTCGACCCGAGCATGTTCCCGATGGCGATGTCCGGGTTGTTGATCATGACGGCCGAGACGCTTGTCGTCACTTCCGGCAGCGAGGTTGCACCGGCTAGTAACACGGTCCCGACGAGCATCCCGCTCATCGTCGACTTCTCACTGATGACGTCAGCGTAAGTCGAGAGTTTCATGGCGGCATACACGGTGATGGCAGCGGCCAAGATGAAATAAATAAATACCATTTGAATAAATCTCCCCTTTTCGTGAATTCAAAAAGACCTTTTTATGGACGCCGAAAAAGCATCCATAAAAAGGTCTTGCGGACTTGGTAAGAAGCTCGATGGACCGAGTGCGTTGCACCGTAATGACGACCCATCGACCACAGCTGTGGTCGCTACTCCCCCTCTTATGTTCACGACGAATATATCACGTTACAATTCATTTGACAATCAATTGACCCTTAAATGGGCGACGACGTCATCGACTGGCATCGCCGTCCGGTAAGACAGTTCATCAATCGCTTGGAGTATCGGGAGCGGCAACGGTTTCCAAAGCCCCGCTTCTTTCAATTGTGCGGACAAGCCGTCGAGCTCCGGTTGATTGACGTCCGTGCCGTGGCGATAGCCTTCGCGCATTGCCTCGTGTAACTCATAGGCGGTATGACAGAGCGTCGTCGTCTCTTGAAGCCAGTCCTCTTCGTGAAATCCGTGCTGTATGACATCAAACAATTTCCCGAGTTTCTCGAACCGCTCGTCGGCGACGCCGTAAAACAATAAGTTCAGCTCGGTCTCGAATGACTCGATGAGCGTCGTCGTCTGTCTAAACGGTCGGAACGCTTGGAGCAGTTCGTGATAATACCATGACTGGTCGCGGAGCGGTCGTCTGAACCGGTCCCACACTTGTCTCCCGGCAGACTCGACGTCGAGTCGAATCGAACGAAGGTTATGTAACTTGTCCGCCGCCAAGAGCG
Source organism: Exiguobacterium sp. E4787 (assembly GCF_018618375.1). Taxonomy (NCBI): domain Bacteria; kingdom Bacillati; phylum Bacillota; class Bacilli; order Caryophanales; genus Exiguobacterium; species Exiguobacterium sp. E4787. The sequence goes on from NZ_JACSLY010000001.1 coordinate 32,686, forward strand.
CCACTTCATCATACTGCATCGTCTGGACGTGTTGAACCGTCATCCGTTTCCGCTCTTCCCATGACAGGTGCTTCCCGGGTTCGGACACTGCTTCGACGAGTCGTCTCACTTCGCTTCCGAATCGTTCCTCGATCTCTTCAGGTGTCGTCAACGTGTCTTCAAGCAAATCGTGGAGCAGGCCGGCCGCCACGACCGGGACCGGTTGCCGGTCTTCGACGAGCAACATCGACACGGCGACGGGATGGGTCAAGTAGGGAATATTCGTTCCTTTTCGAAACTGTCCGTCGTGTCGGACGGCCGCGAATCGGAGTGCCTCTTCAATCAACTGGTGCACGGCGATTCCTCCTTCAATGGGTTGATAAAGCGTCCCCATCCTTTACCCGTGCCTAGTCCTATCTACTCACATCTGTTGTTAAAACATAGGGTAATGGTCCCGGTTAGACGAATTACGGCTCATAAATCATCTTCTTCGTCATCCCGCCGTCAACGACGAGGTTATGCCCGTTGACGAAATCGTTCTGTTCATCAATCAAATAGGCGACCGCACGGACGATATCATCCGGTTTCCCGACCCGGCCCGACGGATGTTGCGCATGATCGATGTCACGGAGCGACTCGTCCGACGTGTGGATCCAACCGGGACTAATCGCATTCACCGTGATCGGGCGTTCCGCGAGCGAGACCGCCATCGATTGGGTCAATGATACGATGCCGCCTTTGGACGCGCCGTACGCTTCCCAATCTGGTTCGTTTTGAAGGGAGCGCGTCGAGGCCAGGTTGATGATGCGGCCATATTCAGCTTTCTCGTTCAACGTTAAGAACGCCTTGGCACAAGCGAACGTCCCGACGAGGTTGACGTCAATCACCTGCTTGAACGTCTCGACGTCAAGTTCAGCCATTGGTTTGACGAGTGACGAGACGCCGCCATTATTGATGAGCACGTGAGCGATACCGACTTGGCGCTGAATGTCAGTGAATACGTGAGCAATCGCCTCATGGTCGCCCAAATCCAGCTCGTGGAACGTCACTCCGTCCAGTTGCGGATCATCGCTTTTATCGAGTCCGATGACGTGATACGTCTCGCGGAAATGACGTGCCAATTCATGTCCGATGCCTTGGCTGACACCTGTGATAATCATAACTTGTTTCATATACATCCCTCCTGCACACTCACATACCCGGATTCGATGGATTTGAGTCCTATCCGTTCGTCCAAAGCCGTTGGTCGGACGTCGTCACGACCGTCGCACCGGCCTCGAGGGCGGCCTCGACTTCCTCGGTCGACGAAATCAGTCCGCCGGCAAAGACCGGGATTCCGGTTTCCGCCTTCACGGCCCGGATATATTTCGGGACGAGACCCGGTAACACTTCAATATAGTCCGGTTGCGTCCGCTTGATGAGGCGATAGCTTCGCTCGAGCGAGCTCGAATCGATTAAAAACAAACGTTGGACCGTTTTGACCTGTTTTTGCTTCGCTTTTAAAATGACGCTTCCTTTCGTCGAGATGATGCCGTACGGACGATACGTCTGGCAAATATACTCGGTCGCATACTCATCTGCCTTCAATCCTTGAATCAGGTCGAGATGGACGAAGACGTGTTTATCGTGGGCCGCCAATAATTGAAACACGGCATCGAGCCGGGCGACGTGCACTTCGAGCAGGACACCGATGTTAAACGGACCTTTTACAAATTTTTCGAGGTCACGCATATCACGCAGGGCGGGTAAAATCGTTTGACCATCTATCATCTGAACACGTCCTTTTTTTCATATCCTGGTTTCATTATTTGAATAACGCGGACCGGAAATCAAGGTTTACCGATTCAATATAGCGGGAAAATAATTTCAACTTATGCACAGAGAGGAAGTAGCGATATGGTCAATGAAGTGGAAGTACGAATCGAGACACCGACACCGGAGGAACATCAGCGCCTTCGCGTCATCGCCGGGATGCCGAAACGTTCCGACTCGGGGACGGTGAAAGGACTGGCCAACACGTTATATGGCGTCTGTCTATATAAAGATGATCACATGGTCGGGATGGGCCGCGTCGTCGGCGACGGCGGAATGGTGTTCCACCTTGTCGATATCGTCGTCGACCCGGATTGTCAGGGGCTCGGGCTCGGAAAATTGATCGTGGAGCAGTTAATGGACTGGATTTTACAGGAAGCCGACGAGACGGCCATCATCAGCCTGATTGCGGATATCCCGGCCGACGGACTGTACCGTCAATTCGGCTTTGACTATTCGCGCCCGGAATCGGTCGGGATGGAATACCAATGGAACCGAGACTGATTTGTTACCCGGTAATCCTGTCTGATATCTGGGGTGTCATATGGAACTGAATATGATCTTCTTACTCGGTTTAGCGTTAGCCGTCATTTCCGTGCTCAGTCTCATCATCGAGCGGTTATTCTTTCCGAGTATTCTTGCCTTTATCGCCATCGGCGTCGCCGTCGGCTTCTTCTGGGACGGAAATGAGGTCTTTAAAATCGCCGGCGAAATCGGGATTATCCTGTTATTCTTTTTACTCGGTTTGAAGTTTCCGCTCGGCGAGTTGATGAAGCGCCTAAAACGGGTATGGAAGGCAGGCGTCTTAGACATCGTGCTCGCCTTTGGCGTCACGATCGGGATTGCCATGCTGTTCGGACTCGATTTTTCACAATCTTTTTTAATCGGTGCCGTTTTATTTGCGACGAGCTCGTCGATTTCCGCGCGCCTGCTTGAACGGCATGCCGATAAACATGAAGATGTGAAAGAGTTCGTCTTGGCGCTCCTCATCTTTGAAGATATCTTCGCCCCGCTCATCTTGACAGTCGCCCCGTTCATCATTCAAGATGAGCCGATTGAAGTGTCCGATATCGGGAAAGTCTTCGCCGGTTTTCTCATCTTTGGCGTCTTACTCTTTATTGGATCGAGCTTCGTCAAAAAACAGCCGAAAATCGCCAAACATCTGTTGCGACAAGATGATGCGAGCATCGGCTTGATTGGCTTGATTCTCTTTTTCGCCGGAATCGGGATGGTGTTCGGACTGTCCGAGATTCTCGGTGCGTTCATTGCCGGGATCATGCTTGCTGGCATCCACGACGTGCGTCCGTTGAAACGGTTGACCGTCCCCGTTCGCGATTTGTTTTTACCGATTTTCTTCATCTCGTTCGGAATTTCAATCAACCTGGAACAAGGCGTCATCGTCAACACGCTCTTCTTCGTCTTAATCGTCTGGGGGGTGTTATCGAAATGGATTGTCGGCCGCGTCGGGGGCCGTCTGTATGGCCTGACACGGGTCCAAGCCAACGAGGCGGGTTTCTCGCTCGCTCCGCGCGGGGAGTTCTCGATTCTTTTCACGGCCCTATCGAACGGGGCAATCAACCTGTTCGTCGGACTATATATTTTCGTCTCGGCTATCATCGGAATCGTCTTGTTTCGCTTCTCTGAGATTTTAGCCGCCAAAACGGAAGAAAAACTTGAAAGAGTCTTGCCTGACGAGAACAAGGATGATTCGAACAAATGAAACGTGATATAAAGGACCGATCTTCTCGAGAAGATTGGTCCTTGTCGTTTAGAAAGAAGAGGCCCGTTTGTCCTGCTTCTTCTTCCGTTTTTTTCGCCAAACGAAAAAAACGATCACCCCGATTGCCAAAAGTCCGTAAATGGCGTACGAGTATACATCCAAATAGCTTAAAATCGATTCCCAATTCTCACCGACGCGAATGCCGATATAGATGAGAATTGTATTCCAAATCACCGTCCCCGCCGTACTGAGCAATAAAAATTTCAAGAACGGCATATTCGACATACCGGCCGGGATTGAAATCAAACTCCTCACGACCGGCATCAAGCGGCCAAAGAACACCATCCATCCTCCGTATTTGTCGAACCAGGCGTCGGCCCGATGCACGTCGGCAATGTCGAGCCGAATCCATTTGCCGTACCGTTTCGTCCACTTCTCGATTTGTTCGACATCCAAATAAAGTCCGATACCATACAGCAGGACCGCTCCTAGGATGGCGCCTGCCGTCGCTGCGAAGATGACGAGCGGGACGATCAAATCGGTCTTCACGGCGAAAAATCCGCCGAACAAGAGCACGACTTCCGAAGGAATCGGCGGGAACACGTTCTCAATAAAGATCATGAACGCGATACCGAAGTAACCGAACTGTTCAATGACTTGGATCATCCAGTCTCTCATGTGCTTCACCCTCCAATAGTTCCTACTATACCCGTCACGCCCGGTCAAAAACCGAAACAGCATGTTAAAATGAAGTACTTGAAGGAAAGCGAGGACATGACATGACTGAAGTAACACGTTGCCCATGGTGCGGCACCGACCCGTTGTACGTTCGTTATCACGATGAGGAATGGGGCAAACCCGTCCATGATGATCATAAGCACTTCGAATGTTTGACGCTCGAGAGCGCCCAGGCCGGTCTCAGCTGGATCACCATCTTACGGAAACGCGAGCATTACCGGGACGCCTATGCCGGGTTTGACGTCGCGACCGTCGCGACGTTCGACGAGACGGACGTGGAACGGTTGCTGACCAATCCTGGTCTCGTCCGAAACCGTCGTAAAATCGAGGCATCCATCAACAACGCCAAGCGATTCATCGAGATTCAACAAGAGTTCGGGTCGTTCGATGCCTACATTTGGTCATTCGTTGACAACACAGTGATTCGCAACGAGTGGGAATCGACCGACGACATCCCTGCCACGACCGAATTGTCCCATCAAGTGAGCAAAGACTTGAAGCGCCGCGGATTCAAATTTTTGGGACCGACGACCGTCTATGCCCACCTGCAAGCGACGGGCCTCATCAATGACCATCTCGCCTCTTGCTTCGCCAAATAATTTGATTATTTGGTCAATCCCTAAACAAAATCGTGCACTTCATTCATTTTTGTGACAAAATTTTGTCATGGTGCAATCCATAGATTTTGAAAGCGTTTTCATTACGAATGAGGGGGATGTTGTATGAACGGTGTATTGATTTCGATTACAGTGTATATGGCGCTCATGGTGTTACTCGGTGTCATCGCCTATCGGCGTACTGAGAGCATCGGCGACTATATGCTCGGAGGACGCGGCCTTGGTCCGGCCGTGGCGGCTTTGTCGGCCGGTGCTTCCGATATGAGTGGTTGGCTGTTGATGGGGTTGCCGGGGGCGATGTTCGCGACCGGTCTCTCGAGCGGATGGATCGTCATCGGGTTGACGATCGGTGCGTACTTGAACTGGTTGCTCGTCGCACCTCGCTTACGGACATATTCGTATTTGTCCGAGGATGCCATCACGATTCCAGATTTCTTTGAGAAACGATTTAAAGATTCACGCGGGACGCTCCGGACGTTCTCGGCGGCCGTGACACTCGTATTCTTCACACTCTATGCCACGAGCGGGTTCGTGGCCGGTGGTCGCTTGTTCGAAGCCGTCTTTGATATCAATTTCGGGACCGGGGTCGTCATTTTGGCTTCGATTATCATCATCTATACGTTCATCGGTGGCTTTTTGGCCGTCAGTTGGACCGACTTCGTCCAAGGGCTCATCATGTTGTTCGCTCTCATCCTCGTACCGGCCATCGCCATCACGGCGACCGACGGGGTGAGCGCCGCGTTCCAGACGATCGGTGATATCGATGAGGCGCTACTCGATCCATTGACGGGGCAATCGCTCATCGGCATCGTCTCGCTATTCGCTTGGGGACTCGGTTACTTCGGACAACCGCATATCATCGTCCGTTTTATGGCCATCGAGAAGTTGCAGGACATCAAGAAAGCACGACGCATCGGCATCTCGTGGATGTTGTTCACCGTCGTCGGGGCGATGGCGACCGGATTGTTCGGCCTCGCCTACTACACCCAGCGCGGACTTGAAATCGACAACCCGGAAAATGTTTTCATCAATTTATCTGATTTGTTGTTCGTCGATCTCATCACCGGGGTGTTGCTCGCAGCCTTGCTTGCAGCTATCATGTCGACGATTTCGTCACAGCTCCTCGTCTCATCGAGTGCCGCGACGACCGATTTCTATCAGAAGTTCTTCCGAAAAGACGCCGGCGACCGCGAACTCGTCATGGTCGGCCGAATTACCGTCATCCTCGTCTCGTTGATTTCGATTTGGCTCGCGTTCGGGGCGGATGACACGATTTTGAACTTGGTTGGCTATGCTTGGGCCGGATTCGGCTCGTCATTCGGTCCACTCATCTTGTTCAGCCTGTTCTGGAAACGGACGACGCGTCAAGGTGCGCTGGCAGGCATGTTGACCGGTGCGTTCATCGTCATCGTCTGGAAAAACTTTGCTGCCGATTGGTTCGGGACCTTCGGCGAACTGTATGAGATGATTCCAGCGTTCTTGTTGTCGAGCCTTGCCATCTACGTCGTCAGTTTGATGACACCACCGCCGAGCTCGATTATCACGAACGAGTTCGAGGAGATGGAACACATCTTGAAGACAGAACGAATTTAACAAACAGCGTGCCAGGCTACAATCGCCTGGCACTTTTTCTTATTCCCTGACAAGGATATTCTTCTTCCATGGCGAATGAATGGAGTAGTCCAGTTTGAATGACACGAAAGGAAGTGACTCGTCCGTTGAAACGAGTAATCCGATATAAACAAACGATGTTGACTTTGCCCCTCCTCCTGCTGTTCGGCTGCGCGACCGCCGACGTCGAGACGTCTCCAGAGCAAACGGAGACCCCGGCTCCAGAGACCGAGGCGGAAGCCCCGGCACCCGTTCCGGAAGAACCAGAACCCGTCGTGACGACGACGTCGCTCTATGCAATCGGCGACATCTTGTTACATGACAGCGTGTATAACGCCGCCAAGAGCGGAGACGGCTATGATTTCACCGCCGCCTTCGAACCGATCGCCCCGATTTTGACCGAGGCCGATATCGCCATCGCCAACCAGGAGAGCATGATCGGCGGCAGTGAGATCGGGTTATCGAGTTATCCCGCCTTCAACAGTCCGTATGAAGTCGGCGACGCGCTCCAAGACGCTGGAGTCGACTTGGTGACGACGGCAAACAACCATACGCTCGACCGAGGAGTCACGGCCATCGAGAACTCGATCGCGCACTGGAACGAGATTGGCATGCCGTACACTGGCTCCTTCTTATCGGAGGCGGACAAGTCTGAGCTTCGGACGCTGACTGAGAATGACATCTCATTTGCCTTCCTTGCCTATACGTACGGCACGAACGGTGTCGTCCCGAAGCAACCCTATCACGTCAATTATATCGATCTCGAGGCGATGACCCCTGAAATCGAAGCGGCCGAACAAGCGGCCGATATCACGGTCGTCTCGCTTCATTTCGGGAACGAATATGAGACGCTCCCGAACGAGGCGCAACAGACGCTCGTCCAACAACTGTCCGACCTCGGGGTCGACCTCATCATCGGCCATCATCCGCACGTCCTCCAACCGGTGGCCTGGGTGAATGGCGCTGAAGGGAATCGGACGTTCGTTGCCTACTCGCTCGGCAACTTCCTGTCCGGCCAACAAGGGGACGACCGGAATACGGGTGGCATCGTCGGCATCGACGTCGTCAAGACGGTCGAGGACGATAAGGAGACGATTGAACTCGCCAACCCGATGTTTTATCCGACGTTCACTCGCCGCTCTAGCGTGGAAGGTCCGTTCGAGGTCGTACCGCTCCAGACCGGCAAGCCGGAGCTGTTCGAGGCCACGAGCCAACACATGTCCCAATGGATGCCCGAGCTCGAAATCGTCCAATGAAGGATCACTTTTCACAAGTGATTCTTTTTTTTGCCAAAAAGGTTGCTTTACGGAGAAGCATACGTTAGAGTAATTCGTATATTTATAAATACAGATGAATAATTATGTATAAGGGGTGTAAGGAAATGAAACAAAAACTCGTATTAGCTTATTCAGGTGGACTTGATACATCGGTCGCAATCAAATGGTTGGATGAACAAGGGTATGACGTCATCGCCTGCTGTTTGAACGTCGGCGAAGGAAAAGACGTGGAACGCATTCAACAGAAGGCACTCAAAGTCGGGGCCGTCAAATCGGTCGTCATCGATGCGGTCGATGAATTCGTCAACGATTTCGCCCGTTACTCGATGCAGGCACATACGATGTATGAAGGCGTCTATCCGCTCGTCTCTGCCCTATCGCGCCCGCTCATCTCGAAGAAGCTAGTCGAGGTCGCACAAGCCGAAGGCGCCATCGCCGTCGCTCACGGATGCACGGGGAAAGGGAACGACCAAGTCCGGTTCGAAGTGTCAATCCATGCGCTCGACCCGTCGCTTGAAATTATCGCCCCGGTGCGGGAGTGGAAATGGTCACGGGAAGAAGAGATCGCCTATGCGGCCGAGCACGGTATCCCGATTCCAATCGTCCAAGAAGAACCGTTCTCGATCGACCAAAACATTTGGGGCCGGGCCGTCGAATGCGGCATCCTCGAGGACCCTTGGGCCGCTCCACCAGCGAGTGCCTACGAATTGACGGCGCAACTCGAAGACACACCGAACGAACCGACGTATGTCGAAATCGAATTCAACGCCGGTGTACCGGTCGCCATCAATGGACATGCGGCGACGTTCACAGCCATTCTTGAGCAGTTGAACATCGTCGCTGGGGCCCACGGCATCGGGAAAATCGACCATATTGAGAACCGGGTCGTCGGCATCAAATCGCGGGAAGTGTACGAGGCACCGGGTGCGATGACGCTCATCACCGCACACCAGGCGCTCGAGGCACTCACACTCGTCCGGGAAGTCGCCCATTTTAAACCGATCGTCGAACAGAAGTTGACAGAGACGATTTATAATGGCTTATGGTACTCACCATTGACGAAAGCACTCCTCGCCTTCATCGATGAGACGCAACAGACGGTGACAGGTACGGTCCGGATGAAACTATTCAAAGGACAGGCCATCGTCGACGGACGGAAATCACCGATTTCGCTCTATGACGAACACCTCGCGACATACACGTCAGCCGACACGTTCGACCAGCAAGCGGCCGTCGGCTTCATCAAACTTTGGGGGCTGCCGACGAAAGTGCAAGCGGAAGTGCTCGCCGAGAAAGGAACGATGGTGCATGAGTAAATTATGGGGCGGCCGGTTCGAACTGACGGCCAGTGAATGGGTCGACGAGTTCGGGGCCTCGATTCATTTCGACGCCCAGCTCGTGTTAGAAGATATTGAAGGGAGCATCGCCCACGTGACGATGCTCGGGGAGCAACATATTTTGACAGCAGATGAAGTCGCGCAAATCGTCGCTGGTCTGAAGACGCTAGCCAAGAAGGCACAAGCGAGCGAATTGACGTTCAACGTCTTCCATGAAGATATTCATATGAACCTCGAGGCGTTGTTGCATGAAGAGATCGGGCCCGTCGCTGGAAAGATGCACACGGCCCGTAGCCGGAACGACCAGGTCGCGACCGATATGCACCTCTATTTAAAGCGCCGCGTCCTCGAGACAATCGAAGGGATTGAAGCCGTGCAGACGGCACTCTATGACCACGCCGCTCAGAACGTCGAGTCGATCATGCCAGGTTATACACATTTGCAACGGGCACAGCCAGTCTCGCTGGCCCATCACTTGCTCGCTTACTTCTGGATGCTCGAGCGAGACAAGGAACGTTTCAGTGACAGCTTGAAACGGATCGACATGAGCCCGCTCGGTGCCGGGGCTCTCGCTGGGACGACCTTCCCGATCGATCGCCACCGTTCGGCCGAACTACTTGGATTCGCAAACGTGTATCCGAACAGCCTGGACGCCGTCAGCGACCGTGATTTCATCTTGGAATTTTTATCGAACGCGTCGCTCCTCATGATGCACTTGTCACGGTTCTGTGAGGAGTTGATTCTTTGGAGCAGTGAAGAGTATCGGTTCATCACGATCTCTGACGTGTTCTCGACGGGATCGAGCATGATGCCTCAGAAGAAGAACCCGGACATGGCCGAACTCGTCCGCGGGAAGTCGGGACGGGTCGTCGGCAATCTGATGGGGCTGCTGACCATTATGAAAGGCTTGCCGCTCGCCTATAATAAAGACCTGCAAGAAGACAAGGAAGGCATGTTTGACACCGTCAAGACGCTCCAAGGAAGCCTCAGCATCATGGCCGGCATGATTCAAGACATGACGTTCCACACGGACACGATGAAACAAGCGACCGAGCGCGATTTTTCGAACGCAACCGAGCTCGCCGACTATTTGACGGCGAAAGGCATGCCGTTCCGGGAGGCGCATGAAGTGACGGGGACACTCGTCCGCTACTGTATCGACCATCGGCTGTATTTGGTGGAGCTCCCGCTTGAGACGTATCAAGCCCACTCTGGATTGATTGAACAGGACGTCTACGAGGCACTCTCACCGGTGACGGCCGTCAAACGCCGCAACAGCTACGGCGGGACGGGCTTCGACTCGGTTCGCACCCAACTAAACGAGGTGGCAGGAAAACTGCCACAGCGCACTTAAATAAAAGAGCATTTGGTCACTTAAGACCAGGTGCTCATTTTATGCTTGTCAACCTTATCCAATGGTGTTAACCTTGTTTTAGTTAACGTTAACGGAAAAGGGGTTTACATAATGAAGATTCATGATTTAACGCAAATCGCTATCGGCGCCGCCCTGCTCGCGAGCATCGGTTCAATCGCTATCCCGATCGGCCCTGTGCCAATCACGCTGCAAATGCTCGGCATCATGACCGTCGCTTCGATCCTTGGGGCCAAAAAAGGTGGACTCGCTGTCGTCGTCTATCTCTTGCTCGGTTTAATCGGATTACCGGTGTTGAGCGGTTCGGGCGGACTTGCACCGTTCGTCGGTCCGACGGTCGGATACTTGCTCGCCTTCCCAATCGTGGCCTTTTTGATTGGCTGGTCATCGGAACGGCATCGTTCGTTCCCTGCCCTCATCGGCTACAACGTCTTATTTGGACTCGGTCTTGTCTATTTGCTCGGCAGTCTTGGGTTGCAAGCCGTGTTTGGTATGACGTTCATCGATGCGCTCAAAGTGAACATTCCGTTCATCATCGGCGACTTAATCAAAGCAGTGTTGGCGGCAGCTATCGCTTATAAAGTGTCCACCAACCCTCAAATGCGCAAAACCCTCGCCTCTTGAAGGTTCAAACGTTTCAGCGGAAAGTATAGGTGGAACGTATATAGTATGGAAGGGGGTGTCCTTATGAGCGATTCGACGTTTAAAAAACGTTTGGCTAAAGCGACCCATCGCTTTCCGAAAGGACAACGACGCGGGAAAGACGAGACGCGGCACGAGAAGCGCGATATCGAGGCGTTCGAACGAAGTCTGCTGGAAGCGAAAAGTAAAGTCGGAGAGATTCAAGAAAACATTGACCATATTGCCAGACGTTAAAACCTCGTCCTCGGACGGGGTTTTTTACTGTGCTGAACTGGTTAAGAATGCTTGGTACGTCTCGTCGATTTGAATACCAATGGAATGGTTCCCACAAACAAACCCCCGTCCGTAGACGAGGGTTTAGGATTACTTCGAACGCGGTCGGATGAACAGCGCGACGATGAATGAGAGCGCGAGCACGACGAGCAGTCCGAGTGAAATGTCATTATAGCCGAGCAAATTGAGAGCCACACTGATAGCGACGGCGACATAGAAGCCACCGAGCGCCTTTTTGACGAGTTGCGAACTGAACCGCTGCAACTGCTTCGCTCCAATCGGCGAACCAATCATCGCCCCGGCGATTAAGGCGATACCATGCCAATAATTCACATCAGCGCCGGCGACAGCATAGTTGATCACGCCCGAGACGACGATGAGGAACGCCGCGGCGATGCTCGTCCCGACGGCCCGTTTCATCTCGGTGTTGAGCAATTTGACTTGAAGCGGTGTCAACACGAAGCCACCACTGACACCCATGAGTGATGAGATGAATCCGCCGAACAATCCAATGAAGCCGAGGCGCGGGACCGACTCCGAACCGACGCTGCCCTCCTCATGCTGTTTCGAACGGAAGAACGAGACGGCGAAATACGTTAACAGCGCGATATAGGCGAGCGAGATGACCGGTTTCGCCCCGTCGAGCGTCTCGAGATATAACACGAGCGGCGTCGCCACCCACGTGCCGGTGACCCCGAACACACCGATCAAGAGGGCATGTTTCGGGTTGACGTTTTTTAATTTGATGTGGGAGATTGTGCCGGCCGTTGTCGATCCGAGCGTAAGCATGAGACTGAGCGCGATGGCCGCACTCGCCTCGTATCCGAAAACGAGCAGGAGTGGCGTGAGTAAAATTCCGCCGCCGATGCCGAAGAATCCGCTCAAAATTCCGATGAGCGTTCCGAGCAAAAGAAACGATAGTAATGCTGTGACGTCCATGAACAAACCTTCTTTCTTTCCTTTTCATAACTAATCATAACAAAAAAGGAGCGCATGTTGCGCCCCTCACTTACAACACACGCTCTAAAAATTCGAATACCGTCCGGCGATATTCGGTTTGGAACGATCGATGCGACTGCACGTGCCCATCATTCTCGGTCACCCACAGTTCGACATCCTCGCCGGCTTTGGCCAATTGCTCGCTCTCGCTTACGGGAATGGCATCGTCACCTTGACTATGAATCAATAACACCGGTGCCTCGATTTGAGCCATATCGTCAATCGGTTTGACCACATCCGCGTCGAGCCCCGTAAACCAAGGCGTCACCGTCATGATGACCGGTGTGAACGGGAAGTTCGGTAAATCGCTCCATACCGGCAGATTCGTTTCGAGATAGCCGCGGAGGTCACTGAACGGGCTATCAGCGATGACGGCGGCGACATCGGTCTCGTCAGCCGTCGCGAGTGCCGTCGCGGCACCCATCGAAACCCCATATAAGACGATGGGCCCGTCCGAGCGCTCTTTCGCATACGCGATGGCGGCAGCAAGGTCAGATTGCTCCTTTGCCCCGACCGTCACGCGATCCCCTTCTGAAATTCCGGAGCCGCGAAAGTCGAACGTCAAAAACTGATACCCTTGCTCATGGAATTCCGGAATCAATTCTTTGAGCGGCAAATCGGATTGTTCACGGTTCTTCCCGTAGCCATGCGCGAAGACAATCGTCGCACGCGGCGTCGGGTGCGGGATCCACCAGCCGTATAATTCCTGTTGATCCTCTGATTCGATCGTGATGTTCTCATACTTGACGCCTAGCGTCTTAGGGGTGAACGTCAACGTCTCCCGTTCAGGTGACGTCAATTGATCCCCGATGTGGGCCGAGATGCCCACGACGGCAAGAAACGCGACGAAAACCAATACGCCGACGGCGATTCCCATATATTTGACCCAACGATTCATCGCAGTGCCCCTCTCCTAAGTATAGTTCGCATCAGCCGTCTCACCGGAGCCAGCTCCGTAAGGCGACGAGCGCATGTTGTACCGGCTCCCACGTCTCAGACGGGATGACGTAACATGTCGCCTCGTGAATCGTGAACGTCTTGACGTCCGCCCGTTTGACGATATTCTCTCCAATGGCACCGAACGGGTCACTGTTGACGTCGGTATGCTCGAACGTCTTCCACACCCGTTGACCGTTCTCCATTAACGCACATTCGAACGGCTTCACAGGACCCTCAATTCCGTATTCGGCATAATGCCATAACGTTGTCGCATCGAGCGGCGAACCGAGATGTAATATTTTCGCATCGCGCTCAATCATCCGTTCAATCGGCGACCCTGGCCCGAAGCCGACGTCGAGCGTATGTCCGGCCACGATGTGTTCGGCGTCCCGTCCCCACGCGGCGACCGACCACATCGGGTGATCGCTCCGGAACACTTCCGGATACGAGCGGAACAGCTCTGGGACACGACCCATCCCTCGGGTCGCTGTTTTCGCCGAGTCATACGCTGGCATCTCATCACGGATGGTCTGCCACCATTCGACTGGGACCGGTGGGGCTTCCCATTCAGCGGGATTTGAATTATCCCCGCTCTGGGTCGCCATCATGATGAGCCCGTCCGGTCCGACCGTTTCTTGGAGCGCCTCGATGACCGTCTGAGGCCCGCCGCACACCCAGCCAAGTTTTGATAGCGACGTGTGGACGAACAGTGCGTCCCCTCGTCGAATGCCCGCCTCTTGCAGGTGGGCCACTAACGTTGTTTTCGTTTCCATATGTTTCATCAGTCTCACTCCACGATGAGCTGGATCGTTGACCCGCTCCTTGATTTCTTGACTTCAATCCGGGCATCGACCCGGTCTTTCAATTCTTGGACGTGGCTGATGACCCCGACGAGCCGGCCGCTCGATTGCAGCGACATGAGCAATTCAATCGCTTGATCGAGCGATTCGGCGTCGAGCGTCCCGAAGCCTTCATCGATCAGCATCGTCTCGAGACTGACCCCGCCACTCAACTGTTGGACGACCTCGGCCAATCCAAGGGCGAGCGAGAGCGATGCCTTGAACCCTTCGCCGCCCGATAAGTTTTGGACCCGGCGTGACTGACCGGTATAGGCGTCAAAGACTAATAATTCGAGACCCGACTTGGCATTTCCTTTCGCAGTCTCGATTTTCCGCTCCAATTGGAACTGTCCGCTCGTCATTTGATCGAGATGGACGTTGGCCGCATGGAGAATTTGATCGAAGAACGCCGTCTGCACGTACGTCTCGAACGTCAATTTTTGCGGATTCAGACCACGTCCGGTGTCGGCGATCAATTTGACCGTCTCCAGATTCCGTTGATCCTCATCCGTCTTCTCCCGTAACGCGTTCCATTCGGCGACGATGTGACGATGGCGTTTCAATTGCCCGTCCGCCGTCACGAGTTGTTCGGACAGCGTTTCGAACGAACGGCCCTCTTCGTGCAACTTCTCCTGGAGGCGTTCAAGGTCTGGTCGCGGACGGTCCCCGATTTTCTCGTTCAGCGCCTTGACGGCGTGTTCGAGCCGGACACCTTCCTCAAGCTCAGTCGCTTGGCGCTCGCGTAGTTCGGGCAGTTGCTCGACGCGCAAGCGATACTCCTTGAACACAGCTTCAGTCAACTCAATTCTCTCGAAAGCGGCCTCCAGTTCAGCCGTCGCTTCGGAAAGACGAGCATGTTCGAACTCGAGTTGTTCGCCAAGGAGACGGAGTCGTTCCGCTTCCCCCCACTTCAATCGATTCAGTTCTTCGAGCCGACGTTCATACGCCGCCACGTCCCGTTCGATGCGGTCGAGTCGCGTCTTGAGCTGACTTCGCTCGGTCTGCAGCATCTCTAACGTCGTCCCATCCGGTTGACGCATCGACTCGAGTTTCTCTTGCACGGCTTGTAGCTGTTCGAACAGCTTCTGCCGTTCGTCCGCCTGTAGACGCTTGGCCGTCTCGAGTTGCTTCAATTCGGTCGTGGTCGTACGTAGCAGGCGCTCCATCCGTTGACGTTCTTCGGCCTGTTGACGCAACTGTCGGACACGTTCGTCTTGGTCTTGCAACGCGGTGGCAGCCGCACCGTCGAGTTTCAACTCGATCCGAGCAAGGTCGCGTTCACGAATCAGTTCATCGAGTTGTCGTTTGAGCGCCCGATAATCCGCCCGTGCCTCATGGAGTTCGGCCTCAATCCGTTTCAGTGCCTCAACGGCTGAACGATGACCGGCCTCATCAATCGACGTCTCTGTCCGCTCGACGTGTCCGTGGGTCAATGATCCGCAGACCGGACAAGGTTCCCCCGTCTCGAGCTGCTCGCGCAGCATGTCGGCCATGCGTGCATGCTCGGCCTCGACGAATTGGTCGACTCGTTCCGTCTGGACGGTGAATTGTCGTTGGATGTCCTTGCCGCTCCGTTCACAGGCGGCAAGCCGTTCCGTGACCTCTGCCACTTTCGACTCGAGTCGAACCTGATGTTGGAGCTGACTATACAGTCGTTCGGCCTCGACGAGTTGGTCTGGGGCAGGTGCGTGTTCCAGCTTAGCCACAAGTTCGCCTTCGGTCGCTTGGAGCTCCTGGAGACGTGCTTCTTCTGAGAATAGACTGAGGGGCTCCAACTGGCGTTTCAAGTCATCCCGACGTCTAGTGGCCCGGTGCCATTCATCGACATAGGGCAACATCTCGTCAATCGCATTGACGCGACTTGTGGCTTGGTCTGCCTCCTGGCGCATGGTCGTGATGGCCTCTGCTTCTGCCTTCAACTCCTCCAACTGTCTCGTGTAGCCTTCGTCTCGTTGACGGGATACATCGCGTTCACGGGTCAACCGTTCGATATCGTGACGCACCGTTTCGGTACGTTGATAGAGCGGGCTGACGCTCGCCACTTGTTCAAGTCGCAAGATGAGCGCCTGGCGTTCTTCGCGTGCTTGTGCCGCTTGACGGAATGCTTGGAGTGCGGTCGCGCGCACGTCCCGCTCATCCATCAACTCGGCGAGCACGGTCGCCTGATTCACTTCTCGACGCAGCGCCTCGAGCCGATCCTCACCAGTCCGGCGCTGAGTCTGTAACGTGTCCCGCGCCGCCAAGAGTCGCTCCTCCCGGGCGTCGAGCCACGTCACGATTTCAGGCAAGTTGCGGGTCGACATGTCCTCGACGGCCTCGTCTTCGAGTTCCAACAGTTTTAAACGCGTCGTCTCGACCGCCCATTCGACGCGTTTGCGGTACTTGCCGTAACGTTCGATCCAATCCTCCTGAAAGGAGCGGTACGCCTCCGTCTTGAAGATTGATTGCAGAATCTGTTGCTTCTTCGTCGAATCGGAATCAAGGAGCTGACGGAACTGGTTCTGCGGCAACAGCAAGATTTGACTGAACTGCTCATAGCTTAGCTGCAACAACGATTCAATCGTCTGTTCGACGTCGTTCACTTTCGTCGCCAACGGTTTCCATGTTTCTTTCCATTCATACAGCACCGCCTCGTGCGGAATCGGCGTCTTGTTTTTCGGATGCGGTTGTTGCGGCTGACGAACGATCCGATACCGTTCATCACGAATCGTGAACGTGAAGTCGATTTCAGTCTTCCGTTCCGGGTCCGCATATTGGCTTCGGAAATCGCTGGCGTTCCGGAGTGCCCCGCTGGCCCGACCATAGAGCGCGAACGTCATCGCGTCAAAAATGGTCGTCTTTCCGGCACCGGTCCTGCCGCTGATGACGAACATTGAACGTCCTTCAAGCTGCGTAAAATCGATTTGTTCCGTCTCGGCGTAAGGACCGAAGGCGGTGATGGTCAATTGTTCCGGTCTCAAATCGATTCCTCCCCTTCTAAGAAACGTTGCACCGTCGCATCGGCATCGCGGCCGTGGACGGCTTTAAAGAAGTCCATATATACATCCTCGACCGATTGCCGCTCGAGCTTCTCACGTTCGAAGCGAGACGTCTGGTCTTGGCGACGCAACAACTCGAGTTCGAGGTGTAAAATGTTCGGATAGACGGTCCGTAACTTGGCCATCGGGTCGAATAACGCACGTTCATCGGTCAAGACGATTTTCAAATAGTCGTCGACGGCCTCATCTTGATAAAACGACGGGTCGAGTAGCTCGTTCAGCGTCCCGGTCAAAATGCGCAAGTCTCGTCGCGCTTTTAGCGGGCGCCGACGGCGTGTCCATGTCCCGTCCCATTCGATGACGTCGATCGATTTCACATGGGACGCCTCGGAGAACGAATATTTCATAAGCGAGCCGCTGTACGCGACCCGGTCGTCGCGGATGGCGTCACGGTTATGCAAGTGTCCGAGTGCCGTATAGCCGAACGGCGCGTATAATCCTTTGGCGACTTGCCCTGCCGTCCCGACGGACAGCTGCCGTTCGGAATCGGTCTCGAGTCCACCGGCGACGAAACTGTGGCCGACGGCGACCGCGCGTGCATCAATCGCCCCGTATGAGTCAATGACTGCGGCGAGTGCGTCATGATGGGTCCGAATCGACTCGTCGCCGAACGCATAACGGATGCGCGCCGGCTCAAGGAACGGCATCAAATAAAATGGGATGTCGTTCACGACAATCGGCCCTGTGCCCGGGTCAACCTTTCCGACGATATGGAGACCGACTTTCGTCAACAGTTTGGAGCTGTATTGGAGCCGCTCGGCCGAATCATGATTGCCGGCGATGGCGAGCACAGGGATGCCCCGCTCGAGGACGAGCGCGCGCCACATCTCATCGAGCAGATCGACGGCCTCAACGGGCGGCACGGCCCGATCATATAAATCACCGGCGACGACGATGGCGTCAGGCTTCTCCTCGTCGACGATGTGTAAGAAAGACTCAAATAAAATGATTTGTTGTTCTTCTGTCATATGGCGGCCGTGGACGATTTTACCTAAATGCCAATCGGCCGTATGTATCCATTTCATGCGACTTCACCTCTGATTCCATTCTAGCATTATTCCGGTGTACGATTCGACGTCTTGACACTTGTTTTCGAAACAGCGAAAGTTAATAGGAAAGGGGGATGTATCATGGAGTCCACATCTACATGGCAAGCCTTTCTGCGCTTGTTCCGTGTCGCTCAACCACCGAAAGGTCTGTTTATCGGTGCCGTATTGATTTCATTGCTTCAAGCGATGGCTTCACTCGCCATTCCGCTCATCTTGCAACGCGTCGTCGACAATTGGAGCGAGGCCGCGCTCGACGCCCGCCTCGTCGCCATCTTCGTGACGGCGTTTCTCATCCAAGTCGTCTCGAGTGCGATTTCGATTTATTGGCTACATATCGTCGGACAACGGGTCGTCGCCAATTTGCGGACGACGTTATGGGAGCATCTCGTCGCCCTCCCGATCCCGTTCTATGACGGCGTCAAATCAGGGGATCTCGTCTCACGGTTAAATAACGACACGACGACGTTGCAGCAGCTCTTGTCCGAACAGAGCGTCCGTCTCTTGACGTCGTTCGTCTCGGTCATCGGCGCCGTTGGTATCTTGTTCACGCTCGATTGGCAGATGACGCTCGTCATCTTGTTCTCCGTGCCGACGACACTTCTTATCGTCATCCCGCTCGGGCGTAAACTTCGGAAAATCGCCAAGGCGACGCAACATGAGCTCGGTGACTTGTCCGGGTTTTTCGCTGAACTGCTCGGAGAGATCCGGCTCGTCAAATCACAGGCGACCGAATCCGTCGAGGTCGCAGAAGGAAAACGACGCATTGAGCGTCTCTTCGGCCTCGGTGTGCGCGAGGGACGGATTCAAGCGATTTTGATTCCGCTCCTGAACGTCACGTTGACGGCGATGCTGATCGCCATTCTCGGCTTCGGGGCTTATCGCGTCTCGACCGGTGCCTTATCGACCGGTTCGTTACTCGCGTTCATGCTGTACTTGTTCCAAATCATCACGCCGCTCATCACGATGACGGAGTTTATCACTCGGCTCCAAAAAGCACGCGGGGCCACCGAACGAATCTCGGAACTGCTCGCCATCGAGCCGGAACCGTACACGGATGAGCCGTCGACGATTCGACAGTCGTCGCTCTCGTTCGAGGGCCTGACGTTCCGCTATGGCGACCAACCTGTCATTGACGACGTGTCCCTCACTGTCCCGTTCGGTGCCACGACAGCCATCGTCGGACGCAGCGGTGCCGGCAAGACGACACTGTTCGCCCTCGTCGAGCAGTTCTACCTTCCGTCGAGCGGACACATCCATTACGGGGACCGGGACATCTCAACCTACGGCCGCAACGAATGGCGGCAAGTCATCGGCTACGTCGCCCAAGATTCGCCCGTCTTATCCGGGACGGTGCGGCAAAATATCTTATACGGCTTGACCCGGACCGCGACCGAGGATGAGATTCGTCACGCCTGTGATATGGCCAACGCCTGGTCGTTCATCGAGGCGATGCCGGACGGGCTCGACACGGAGATCGGCGAACGCGGCGTCCGTCTGTCAGGCGGTCAGCGTCAACGGCTCGCCATCGCCCGGGCGCTGTTGCGTGACCCGCAAATCTTACTGCTCGACGAGGCGACGTCAAGCCTTGACTCGGAATCTGAGCGCGTCGTGCAAGAAGCGCTAGACCGGCTCATGACAGGACGGACGACACTCGTCATCGCCCACCGGCTCTCGACCGTCCAACACGCCGATCAAATTGTCGTGCTCGAGGACGGCGGCATCAGCGGGCTCGGGACGCATCAAGAGTTGCTTCGAGACAACGTACTCTATGAACGACTCGTGAAACAACAACTTTTAGGAGGCAATCAACTATGAAGACAGTCGGATTTATCGGACTCGGTGTGATGGGTCAATCGATGGTCAGAAACTTAATGAAGGCGGGATTCGAAGTCCAAGCGTATACGCGGACGAAAGAGAAAGCGGCTGATTTATTTGCGGAAGGTGTCCGTTGGTGTGATTCGGTCGAAGCCGTCTGTCAAAACGCCGATGCCGTCATCACCATCGTCGGCTATCCGTCTGACGTCGAGAGTCTTTATTTCGGGGACGGTATGATTTTGCAATCGGCTGAGCCAGGAACGCTCGTCATTGATATGACGACGTCTTCGCCACTCCTGGCCGAACGGATCGCTGATGCCGCAATCGATCGCAGCTTGCTCCCGCTCGACGCACCGGTCACGGGCGGTGACGTCGGTGCCAAGAACGGCACGTTGTCGATTCTCGTCGGCGGCGGCGAATACGCCTTCACGAAGGCGCGACCGCTGTTCGAGGCGATGGGCCAATCGATTGAACGGATGGGGTATGCCGGAAGCGGCCAATATGGGAAACTCGCCAATCAGATCGCAATCGCCGGCATCATGATGGGCAACGCCGAAATGCTCGCCTTCACGAAACGGGCCGGGCTCAATCCCGATCAATTGCGCCAGACGATTCGGGGCGGTGCCGCGGGCAGCTGGACGCTCGAGAACCTTGTTCCCCGGATGATTGTCGAGGACTATGCTCCTGGTTTCTTCATCAAGCATTTCCTGAAGGACATGAAACTCGCCCTCGAGAGCGCCGAACAGTTGAACATCAAACTGCCGAGCCTCGAGTTGGCGTATAAACTGTACTCCATCCTCGAAGAGAACGGCTACGGCGAGAACGGGACGCAGGCGCTCATCGAATACTACATGCATCAGGACGTTTGAATCGTCCCGCTCGTGGAATTAGTAGTACAGAAGGGAGCGATTACAGATGCCATGGAATATGAAAGACTATCCGGAATCACTGAAAAACTTCGACCCGCTCGTCAAAAAGAAAGCCATCGATATCGCCAACGCCTTGCTCGCCCAAGGTTACTCCGATCAAAAGGCGATTCCAATCGCCACGGAACAAGCGAAGAAATGGCACGAACATGCCTCAAAAGAAGAGAAATCTGAGTTTCGTGACGCTCCTGACCCACAAAAGTCGGATCGGCACGGAACATAAAAACAACCGGTCGGCTCATGAGCCGACCGGTTGTTCGTTTGCATCTGTCTGTGCCTTGATTTCGAGATATAACCCGGCGAGCGCCGTACTGATATAAGGCTGTACGAAGATATAGGCCAATCCGCCCGTGAACATGACGAGGACGTACCAGCCGATGAAACTCGCATACAAGCGCAACATCGTCCGTTTATGGCCGCGCATGAGACGCTGGCTTTCTCGCATTGCTTGAAACGCAGACAGTTCCGGTTGGTCCCGTAACACGAACGGGACCATGCGATACGTCAAATAGAACCAGACACCAGGGACAATCAAGAACAGCATGAGCACGTTCAACCCGAGATAAAAGACGGCATAATACGTGACGGACCGAACGTAATCTTTGAGCGAACCGAACGCATCGAACAAGAGCCCGAACGATGGCTTCTCGGCTTTGGCGATATCGAGGAACACCCAGTTGCGTCCCAGTTCGAGCGGGGCGAGTAAGACGGTCGCACCGTACAGCAGACAGATTGACACGAACAGGACGCTCGGGTCGGTCGATTCCAAATCGAGCTGCGTCGTGATGACCGCCTGAACGAGCATCGTCGCCACGACCGCAAGCAGCGAGATGCCCCAGTTGCCGGACAACATCCGAAGAGCAAATTGTTTATAGATTGATGATTGCATGACTTCACCTACAGTATCGTTTTCTTCATTATAGCAAAAAAACAGTCAGCCGACTTTTTTTAGCGTGCCATCTGTTGTTTGATTGCCTTGAACTTGTGCTCATCCAAGCGGCCCTCGGTCCGTACCCCGCTTCCGACATGGACGAAATCAACGCCTAGCCGGTCGATCAGTTGCGCCACATTATCGGCCGTGATGCCGGCACCCGGGAGGACGTTCATCTCCGCCACCTCATGCATCGCACTTAATCGGTCTATGCCTTCTAGTGCCGTCGCTTGTCCTCCGGACGTCAAGACGTGGTCAACTTCTGGGAAGTCGTTTAGCACCGTGATCGCGTCCATCAAGTCGGCCGCGTCATCGATGGCCCGATGGAACGTGAGCACCATCTCGCCTTTATGTTTAATCACTTCTCCGAGCAGCGCCTCATCGATACGCCCTTCGCTCGTCAAGGCTCCGAAGACGATGCCATCGGCCCCGAGTTCACGGCAAAGACCGATATCAGCCAAAATCGTCTCTTCATCTTCCTCGTCATAGACGAACGAGTCCGCATGGGGCCGAATCATGACGTGCACAGGAATGGTAGCCTGTTCGAGCACGTTACGAATCGTCCCGAAACTCGGTGTCGTCCCGCCGGCTGGCAGATCGGCAATCAATTCGAGCCGGTCCGCCCCGAACCGTTCAGCCGTCTTGGCTTCGGTCAACGTTGTCACAATCACTTCAATCATGAAATCCCTCCTCGTTATGGTGCGAAGCGCCACTCGACCTCATGTTCCGCCAGGGCGCGCTTCCAATCCGTCGGTTCCGGAAAATCAGAGATGATGGTCGTCACCTTTGAAAAGTCGGAGACCCGATAGCGTTTTTGTTGATTGAACTGGGTGTGGTCGGCGAGCAAGTAACATTGACGCGATTGATCGATGACCGCCTGCGTCACGGTCGAGAGACCATGGGCATCACACGTCAAGCCGAGCGAGGCATCGACGCCCTCGACAGACAGGATGGCCATATCGAACACGTACGCCTTCAGTTGCTGCAGGACGTGCTCGCCGACGGTGACGAGATGTTTCGGATCAATCGTCCCACCGAGTAATTGGATATCGCCAGTAAACACGCCCTTGGCCCGTTGTTCAAAGAGCGCCTTGGCGACCATGAGCGACGGAGTGACGACGGTCAAATTTCGTCCACGAAGTCTGGCCGCAACTTGCTCTGGGGCGACGCCGTGTCCGATATACAGCAACATATCATCCTCGACGAGCTGAAACGCCGTATAGGCGATGCGACGAATCCCGTCCATGTTCGAGATCATCATCGGTTGGAATGAGACGCTCTGATGGAGCACCGCCCCGCCATACACCCGCTTGATTCGATGCTCTTTCTCAAGCTCTTCTAAGTAGCGGCGAATTGACTCCCCCGAGACGTTCAACCGTTCAATCAACTCGCTCGTCTTCACTTTGCCTTCCCGTTCAATCCATTCAACAATCTTTTGTTTACGTTCTTCTCCAATTAAAGACACTTCCCTGCCTCCTCCGCAAATATCGCTTCCTTTTTCAGTGTAGCGAACGGATGTAAATTTAACGTAAACAGAAAGTAAAGAACGGGCAAATCCAACAGTTTTTTCGAACTTTTCGGCAAAAATCAACGGAAATCCACAAAAAGACAGCCTCATCAAAATGGTTGAAGTTTCACCTTCTCGTTATTTAATGAAAAAACGACCATCCCTTCTCTGTATATCGAGCAGGATGGTCATCGATTGTTACTTTCGCTTTTGAAACAGCGGCACTTTAGGCTCTGTGCCCGCACGGATTCGTTGCCAGTTCGAGCGGTGCTTGATGATGATGAACAAGGCGAGCGGGACAATGACGATGAGCGGCAACCAGTCTTTGGCGATGATGCCATAGGCGACGACGGTCACGATGCCAACAACAGAAGCTGCTATCGATGAGAGCGACACCATCTTTGAAATTAGCAACGTCACGATGAACGTGCCGACGACGACGACGAAAAACCATGGGAACGCAGCAAGCAGGATACCCGCGCTCGTCGCCACCGATTTTCCGCCCTTAAATTTGGCGAAGATAGGGTAAGAGTGGCCGATGATGGCCGGAATCCCAGCGAGGAGCAGACTCATTTCGCTTCCGAATAGAAGCGGCAATAATGCCGCGACCAAGCCTTTCCCCATATCCCCTAATAGGACGATCGTACCCGCTTTCTTCCCAAGCACGCGAAACGTGTTCGTCGTGCCCAAGTTCCCGCTCCCGTGCTCGCGGACATCGACTTTATAGCCGAGCTTACCGACGAGGAGGGCGAACGGGATTGAACCGAGTAGATAGCTGATGATGATAATGATGATTTCTGTCAAATAAGGCATCGCGATTCCCCTTAATTCATGGATTGCTCGAGGTAGCGTTCAAACGGGACGTTCGTCTTATGAACGTTCGTCGCATGCTCCACCCCGATGTAGCGTAAGTGCCACGGTTCAAACATATAACCCGTCTCCGCCTCATAGGCGCGTTGATAGCGGACGATGAACCCATACGTATGGGCATTGTCGGCCAACCACTTGCCTTCTTTCGTCTGTTCAAGGCTCTGTGTCAATTGATACCCGACCGAGGCGCTCGAGACGTCTATGGCGAGTCCCGTCTGATGTTCTGAATGACCCGGCGGTGCCGAATACTTCATCGCTTGTTCTTTTCCGTCTTTGGCGACATAGGCGTTGAACAATTGCACTTGATAGTCGTATGAACGGAACGCGCTCGTCCCTTTCAAATCGATTCCGGCCGTTTTCGCACCGGTCATCAATTTTTCGATTGCCTGTGCCGCTTCTTTACGGAGCATCCTCCGCTCCCCGGACGCCGTGTCGACAAAGTCGATGTTCGCCGTCACGAGGTCGTTCGGTTTGTAACCGGCCGGCAAGGCGATTTTTTTATTGACGAGGATAAGCGTATCGAGTTTCACGTTCGCCATCCCGTTTTGTTCAAGCGGCTGGCTCGGCGTTTGAGCCGGTTCTTCTACAGGCGGTGCTTCCACAACAGGTGCTTCTTCGGCCTCAGGTTCGTCTGCTGCCGGTTCTTCCGCAGGCTCGTCTTCTGCAGGGGGCTCGGCTTCAGTCGCCGGAGCTTCTTCAACCACTTCGTCTTCTGTATCCGTCGACGCAGCGGCCGGAGTTTCTGTTTGTTGTTCGGTTTCAGCCGGTTTGTTATCGGCTTCTTCCGTTTCGTTTTGGTTGCTCGTGTTACAGCCCACCAACGTGAGCGTCAAGGCGCAGCATACCATCAACAGAGATGGTTTTCGCATGCGATCTTCCCCTTTCTTTGTACAAAAAATACCGTCAAGATATGATACCATACTGACGGTACAAAAGAACCACTGTTATGTGACGGGACTCATGACACGCATATACATGTCATGCCACTCTGGAAACTCGCGGTCGAGACGGACCGGCTTGAAGTCGCCCTGTTTGACGACGACGTGGGTCGTCTTCGCCGAACCGACGAGATTTCCGTCTTGATCGGTCAACTCATAGCCATAGACGGTCCGAATCTTGGAATAGCTGTCGACCCATACCCGGACGTGGACCGTATCGCCGAACGTGACGCTCTTCTTATAGTCGACCGAGACGTTCGTCACCGGAGAGACGAAGCCCGCCTGTTCCATGTCTTTATATTCGACCCCGAGCTCGCGCAATAATTCAGTACGAGCGATTTCGAGATACACTAAATAGTTCGCATGATAGACGATGCCCATCATGTCGGTCTCTTGGTAGCGGACCGGAATCTGAATCGTATGCATTAAATCGTCCTCGCTTTCAAGGTCATTATATTATAACTTGGTCTTAATATCTACTACTAAAATCTGATTCAAGTCGTCAGTTTCAGCCTGTCTTTCAATCAAACGGTATGACTGTCTCGCGATGGCTTCATCAATCAACGACAGTGCCGTCCGCGCGTTCGGCCGGTCGATACCAGACAGTCGCTCTTTAAGCGCTTGCTCCACCGTATCGTCATACGTATAGCCAAATTTCGCGGCATACGTCTTAGCAATCTCGACGAGTTGGTCGGTCGAATAATCCTCGAACTGGATGGTTCGCTTAATCCGACTACTCAGTCCAGGATTGGACTCGATCAATCGCCGCATCGGCGCCTCGTATCCCGCCATGACGACGACGAGGTTGTCCCCGTGCTTCGGCATCTCGTCGACGAGCGTATCGATTGCTTCACGACCGTAATCGTTCGGTCCGCCGTTCAAACTATAAGCCTCGTCAATCAACAACACACCGCCGAGCGCATCGCGGATGGCAGCCTTCGTCTTCTGTGCCGTCTGACCGACATAACCACTGACAAGATCGGCCCGGCTGACGACTTTCAAGTGTCCGCGTTTCAAGTAACCGGTCTTCTTCAGCAATTGGGCATAAAGGTGGGCGAACGTCGTCTTCCCTGTCCCGCTGTTGCCGACGAGTGCAGCATGAAGTTGGACAGGTGCCGTCTTCAATCCAAGTTCGCGGCGCCGTTTTTGAATCGTGACGAGCGCCTCGATTTCACGCAGTTGCCGTTTCGCCTCTTCCATCCCGACCAAGTCGTCGAGCGTCGGGGCTGACGTGTCCTCGGTCGCATCCATCTCAAAATCGATTTCCGTCAACAAGGCCATCTCGTCGAGCGGGGCATCGGCACCGAAGCGAGATCCTTTTTTGAACATGGCGTCGAGTAAAATGTTATGCACCGTGCGCGCGTTCCCGAACGTGGCGTCGACCCGTTCCCGGTCAATCCGCGCAATCAAGGCGCGCTTCGCCTCGACCGTCAGGACGTAATTGTTCTCCGCTGCCACTTTCTCGCCGATGGCGACGAGCTCGTCATCACTGTAGTTCGGCAACTCGTAATGGTTCGATTCCGGGAAACGCGAACGTAGTCCCGGATTGGCCAATAGAAAGTGACGCATCTCTTCCGGATAACCGGCGAGGATGACAACGAATTTCCCAGCGTACTCACCACTCGTCATCGCGGCGACGAGCGTATCGATGGCTGCCTGTCCATAGTCACTCCCGCTCGCATCCTGACGTTTAAGCGCGTACGCCTCGTCGATGAACAGGACTCCGCCCTCGGCTTCTTTCACTTTGTTCATGACTTGCTCTTCCGTCTGTCCGACGAACGCGCCGACGAGACTCGACCGATCCGCCTCGACGACGTCGGGACGAGCGAGCAAACCGAGCTCAAAATAAATCTCGGCCATGAGGCGCGCGAGCGTCGTCTTACCGGTGCCTGGGTTTCCCGTGAACACGAGATGGAGCGAAGGTTGGTGTTTGGACGAGAAGCCTGCCTTCTCCCGTTCTTTTTGAAACAAGAGGAAGCGGTACCACGCTTTGACACGTTGCTTCACGTCCGTGAGCCCGATCATCGCCTCGAGTGATTCAATCGCGCTCGACCGAACTTGTTCCGTCTGTTCCGGCAAATGTTCGACGATCGTGGCCAGTCGCTGTTTGACGAGCCCGACCCGCTCACCGAAACGGTGGAACGCCTCACGGCTGAAGTAATTGCCTTGCATCGATGCCAAGAGCGAGGCCGTGTCATCTTCGAGTGCGGCCACTTCTTGCATCGCCTCGATGACGACAAGGAATAACCGCTCGAGCTGTCCTTTGAATTCCGAGTCCCGAAGGTCGGATTTGGCACGGTCAATCTCGTCGTGAAGCTGTTCAAGTTGCTCGAGCAGTTCCGACGTCTTCGCTTCGTATTCGGTTAAAATTTGGACTTTCATCGACGCGTAATCCGCCTCACGTAATTTCGGCCATTCGACGTGCAAATGTTGTTTATGACGTCGCAACACTTCGTATAATTGACTGACGCGGAGAGCTGGCGGTAATGCGTTGAGCGACTCCAATTCCTTGACCCAACGATGTAATAACGGGTCGATAGTCTGGCGCGCTTCGAACCGTCTCGTTGCGAGGAGCGTCAAGGTGCGAATCAACTCTTGACGGTGACCGGTCGCGCGCGACCAATGGGCGTAAGACAATAGCGCCGCTTCCTCGATGCGTCCACCCGCTTCCCAGGCCGTCAAGTCCGATTGCACTTGATCCAAGGTGATCTGTTTCATAGTATTCTCCTTTTTAGACGACAAAGGAGCCGACGTTTTAGTCTGCTCCTCGCCGGATTATCGTGATTCAAAAGAAGTCATCCGAATCGAATGGAACAACTTCCCGTTGTTTCGCGATTCGGCAGCGAGCAAGATTCGCTCGTTCGCGTCGACGTAATACGTGACCGCTTCTTCATTGTCGTCTTCACTGAATATCGATGGGTACTTTTCGACCCATTCTGCCGGGACAGCTTCAGGTGACTCTTTCTTGACGAACGCTTGCGCGGTCCGTCCGATAATATCGACGTCACCTTCGCTCGAACCGAGCGTCCCATCGTCGAGCCATTTACGAATCTGTTCATTCGTCGCCCGCGACAAGAATGGGTGCGGAGCCACGGCGCCGGAGCTCGTCTCTTGACTATTCGTCTCCTCGCCGTCCGGGTTGAACTCACGATAAACGGTTCCGTCCCACTCGGCCCGGGCACCAACGTTAGGGCCCTCCACGACCTCAGACACGAAGTGACCGTCATCATCGTATGTCACTTCATATTCGCGAACTTCCAACGTCTCGCCGTTTTCCGGCAATTTTTTCTCTTCATATCCGATTATGACGGATGTATAGAACGGTTCGGCCCGGTTGACGCGGCCCTCGTCGTCATTCAAGTTCATGATCGAGTAAAAGTTATAGGCGAGCAGGGCGCCGACAATGAGGATTCCCGCAAAAATCACCCAACTCAATCGCTTTTTAACATGTTGTTTCATAGAATGCCCTCCCAATCTTCTTCACTTACTATCCTACACTAGCGAGAGGGTCCTGCAAAACATTTACAACCAAAAAAGGGCCTCGACCGAGACCCTTTCCTTTTATCCGAGCTTATCTTCTTCTTCCTGCTTATACGCTTCAATATACTTGTCCCGTTCGTCCGGTTCATCAGACAAATCTTTGAACAAGGCGACAATCATCAAAATTAATACGAAGATGAACGGGAAAGCGACCAGGATGGCGACCGCTTGTAGCGCTCCGAGTCCACCGACGTATAAGAGCACGGCGGCAATCGATGACTGAATGAGACCCCAGATGAGCTTGATCCGCATCGGCGGCACAAGTTTTCCGTTCGTCGACAACATGCCGAGCACGTATGTCGCCGAGTCCGCTGACGTGATGAAGAAGACAGAGACTAAGAAAATGGCGACGACACTAAGGATCGTGCCAAAGCCACCAAACGTCTCGAACAAGGCGAACAGACCGACTTCCGTGCCGATTTCGTTGACCGTTGCAATCAAGTTTGCCCCACCGTTCAAATCAGCCCAGATGGCCGCACCGCCAAAGACGGAGAACCAGAGCAGACCGAACGAGGTCGGCACGAGCAAGATGCCGATAATGAATTCACGAATCGTACGTCCTTTTGAGACACGAGCGATGAACGTCCCGACGAACGGGGACCATGAAATCCACCAAGCCCAATAGAAAATCGTCCATCCGTTGATCCATTCGCGTTCCACCGGCTCAAACGCGGCCGTCCGGAAACTCATCGACGGTAACTGTTGCAAATATGTCCCGATCGTCTGCGTGAACAGATCGAGGATGAATGCACTCGGTCCGACCATGAGCGTTGCGATCAAGAGGACGATGGCGAGAAAGATGTTCGTATTACTTAAGATACGAATCCCTTTCTCAAGCCCCGTCGAGGCACTGATCATATAGAGTACCGTCACGACGGCAATGATAATCAATTGGGTCGAGAACGCGTTCGGTACGTTCGGAATCAAGAAGTGAATCCCGCCGGCAATTTGCTGGGCCCCGAAGCCGAGCGAAGTCGCCACACCGAACGCGGTCGCGATGATGGCCAACACATCGACCGTCCGTTTGACCGGTATTTCGTAGCGGTCTTTGACGAGTGAGCCGATGGTCTCCCCGATCGTCGCCGGACGCCCTTTCCGGAACGTTGAGTAAGCGATGGCGAGCGCGATCATCGCGTAAATCGCCCATGGGTGCAAGCCCCAGTGGAAAAACGAATATTGCATCGCCGTACGGGCATCGCCCTCAGGTGTGCCCGAATCGAATGGCGGCGCGTGAAAATGTGAAAGCGGTTCGGCTGCCCCCCAGAAGACGAGTCCGATCCCCATCCCGGCACTGAACAACATGGCGAACCATGACAGATACCCGAATTCCGGACGATCCGTGTCTTTCCCGAGTCGAATTGACCCGAACCTCGAGAAGATTAAAAAGATGGCGACAAGTAGAATTCCGGTCGCACTGAGTAAATAAAACCAGCCAAAGCCGTTCGAGAGCCAGCCTTGCAGTTTCGTCGTCACATTTAAGAGACTGGCGTTACCGAGGATACTCTCTGGGATGACACCCCAGATCGTGAATAAGACCGTAATGATGGCTGAAACGAGAAAAACGGTCGTTACTTTGCTTTTCCTTTCCATAATCTCACTCCTATTCAATTTTCTTATTTTCATATACGTTTTCCACCGTAACATAGTTTGTAAACCAGACTCAACCCCGCGACGTGCTCGGACGACCATGTCAAAAAAAGTGACGATGGCATGTCGTCACTCTGGCGGTTTCGGTTCCAAGGACACGATTAACGTCTCGTCAACGACGTAATAGGGCCGTTTCGGCAGTACTTTCAAGTAGCCGCCTTCACGTAATCGAGTCAAATCCAATTGCAGTGTCTGTTGAAATTTTCGAAACGGTATTTTTTTTTCTTGTTCAAAGTATAAATCGAGCGCCCGTTGCACTTGATCCATCTCATAGACCAATTCCCGTTCGTCCTCAGGGACGATATGAAACGTTTCTTTTGACATATAGAACCGCTGTCTCGGTTTACCGGGCAAGTGTTTTTTCAGTCGAGCCAAATCGATTTCTTGCGTCTCGTCGAGCAAGACCGTACGATTGAGGCCTTTCGGTAACGTCTGTTCATATTCATGGATGGCTTCGCGCAGCTGCGGAAGCGTGAGGTCGAACTCTTCCTCCGCCACTTCCTCTTTTTGCGTCATTCGTTGCCACCAGTTTTTACCTGATTTCGTCTGTCGTTCCATACACTCCCCCCTCTCACCATTCTCTTCCCGATATGAGTCATCCTCTCACCTTTTATTCGCATATTCACAAAAAAAAACCTTCCTTTTTTGCAAAGGAAGGTTTTACGTTGCTTATTTCAATTTGTTGCGGAGAACCATCTGCAAGATGCCGCCGTGACGGTAGTAATCGATTTCGACTTCAGAATCGAAGCGAGCGACGACTTTGAACTCGGTCACTGTGCCGTTCTCATGTGTTGCTTTGACGTTCAGGATATCACGTGGGCGGACTGACTCGTCGACTTGGATGTCGATCGCTTCTTCGCCTGTGAGTCCGAGAGAGTCGGCCGACTCCCCGTCCATGAACTGAAGTGGCAAGACACCCATCATGACGAGGTTCGAGCGGTGAATCCGTTCGAAGCTCTGCGCGATGACGGCACGAATTCCGAGCAAGTTCGTTCCTTTGGCTGCCCAGTCACGTGACGAGCCCATACCGTAGTCGTTTCCAGCGAAGACGACAAGGCCTGTGCCTTGCTCTTTGTACTTCATGGCCGCATCGTACATCGGCATGATTTCGCCCGTCGGCCAGTACGTTGTAAAGCCGCCTTCAGTGCCTGGTGCGACTTGGTTACGGATACGGATATTCGCGAACGTACCGCGCATCATGACTTCGTGATTTCCGCGGCGTGAACCATACGAGTTAAAGTCGAGCGGTGCGACACCTTTCGATTGAAGGTATTGGCCGGCTGGTGTCGTTTTCGAGAATGCTCCAGCTGGTGAGATGTGATCGGTCGTGACCGAATCGGCAAACTTCCCGATGACACGAAGGCCGTTCAATGCGTGAACTTCTCCAGCCTCTGGCTCGAGGTTTTCGAAGAACGGTGGGTTTTGGATGTACGTCGAGTCGTCTGAGAAGTCATACAAGTTGCCTTCTGGGACGTCAAGCGCGTTCCAACGTTCATTGCCCGTGAAGACCGTATCGTACTCTTTGCGGAACGCTTCCGGTGAGACGACGTCTTGTACGACCATCTTGATTTCATCGTTCGATGGCCAGATGTCTTTGAAGAAGACTTCATTGCCATCTTTGTCCGTTCCGAACGACTCGTTCATGATATCGAAGTTGACCGACCCAGCGAGTGCGTATGCGACGACGAGTGGCGGTGACGCCAAGAAGTTCGCTTTTACGAGTGGGTGGACGCGGCCTTCGAAGTTACGGTTCCCCGAGAGGACCGACGAGACGAGCAAATCGTTCGATGTGATCGCTTCTTCGACTTCGCGGTCGAGTGGACCCGAGTTGCCGATACATGTCGTACAGCCGTAACCGACGGTGTTGAAACCGAGTTGGTCAAGGTATGGCGTGAGACCGGCTTTGTCGAGGTAGTCGGTAACGACTTTCGAGCCCGGAGCGAGCGACGTCTTCACGAATTTAGGAACGGTGAGCCCGCGTTCGACGGCTTTCTTCGCGACGAGACCTGCGCCGACCATGACGTATGGGTTCGATGTGTTCGTACAGCTCGTGATGGCTGCAATCGCCACGTCACCCGTGCGCATGTCGACAGCGCCGTCCGTGTAGTTGACAGCTGCCGTCTTTTCAAGCTCAGCTTTTTCAAGACCGAAGCCGCTGTGTCCGGCTGGCGCCGTCACGCTGTCGACGAATGCCGACTGAAGGTCTGACAAGTTGATGCGATCTTGTGGACGTTTAGGTCCAGCGAGCGACGGCTCTACTTTCGACAAGTCGAGCGTGAGCGTTTTCGTGAACGACGGGTCGGCCTGGTCTGGCGTATAGAACAAGTCGTTCGCTTTCGAGTAGGCTTCGACGAGGTCGATCAATTCTTCTGGGCGACCTGTCGTGCGCATGTAGTTGAGCGTCTCTGTATCGACTGGGAAGAAGCCACATGTCGCACCATATTCAGGTGCCATGTTGGCGATTGTCGCCCGGTCCGAGAGCGGCATCGTGTGAAGCGACGGTCCGAAGAACTCGACGAACTTGCCGACGACTTTCTCGTTACGGAGCATCTCGGTGACGACGAGCGCGACGTCAGTCGCTGTGACACCCGGGTTGACTTCACCGACGATTTTGACGCCGACGACGTCTGGTACCGGGAAGTAAGACGGTTGTCCGAGCATGCTCGCCTCGGCTTCGATTCCACCGACACCCCAACCGAGGACGCCGAGACCGTTGATCATCGTCGTGTGCGAGTCTGTCCCGACGAGTGAATCTGGATACGCGACATTGCCTTCATCATCGTTCTTCTCGAGGACGACCGAAGCCAAGTACTCCAAGTTGACCTGGTGAACAATCCCTGTCGCAGGCGGTACGGCACGATAGTTATCGAACGCTGTTTGCGCCCAACGCAAGAACTTGTAACGCTCTTCGTTGCGCTCGAACTCGATGTCCATGTTTTTCATGAGTGCGCCGGCAAATCCGTACGCATCGACTTGGACCGAGTGATCGACGACGAGGTCGACCGGGATTTCTGGGTTGATTTTGTTCGGGTCTCCCCCGAGATCGCTCATTGCTTTACGAAGCGAAGCGAGGTCAACGACCGTCGGAACCCCTGTAAAGTCCTGAAGAACGACGCGAGCCGGTTTAAACGGAACATCGATGTCTTTCGAAACTTCGGCAGTACCCCATTTAGCCAAGTTTTCGACGTGTTCTTTCGTGATGGCGCGGCCATCCTGTTGGCGAAGCACCGATTCGAGCAAGACACGAATCGAGTACGGAAGTCGACTAAGTTCCGTCACCCCTTCTTCTTCAAGCTTTTTAAGCCGGTAATAATCGTACGCTTGTCCATTGACCTCGAACTGCGTCCGAGATTTGAAAGCGTCTAATACGTTCGTCTGTTCCATACGATATCCCCCTTTTTGAAAGCGGCGACTTAGGCACGTGCCGTAATCGCTTACTTATCACATGCTTATCATAATACAACTATAGCGTGACGTAAAATACATTCCGTCACAAATTAGTCATAAGTAAAACTTATCAATAGTGTCAGACTCACTGAAACAAGAAAAGACGGCCCTTGGACTAGAGCCGTCTTTAATCATTATTCTGCGCCAATCTCGACGTTGACGTCGAGGGCGTCGACGAGCGTGAGCTCATCTTCATACCGTTCTTTGAAGCGATCGAATGTGAACTCGTTGGCGAACAAGAACACGGGACGCTCCCAACGATCCGTCACGAGCATGTTGCGTGAGTCCTGGAACGGCTTGAGCGCCTTCAACTCCTTGTCCTTCACCCAACGCGCAACGCTGTACGAGACTGGCTCCATACGGATGTCGACGCCGTATTCGTTGTTCAAGCGATACTCGAACACTTCGAATTGGAGTTGACCGACCGCACCGAGATAAATCTCGTTATATTCGTTGCGATACACTTGAATCGCTCCCTCTTGGGCGAGCTGCTCCACACCTTTGTGGAAATGTTTCGACTTGAGCGAGTTGATTGGCGAGACGCGCATGAACAGTTCAGGCGGGAACGTCGGCAACGCCTCGAACGCGATTTTCTGTTTCGACGTCGTGATTGTATCGCCGATTTGGTACGTCCCCGAATCGTAAATCCCGATCACGTCTCCAGCGAACGCCTGATCGACCGTTTCGCGGTCGTTGGCCATGAGCTGCGTCGATTGACTCAATTTAATTTTCTTCCCTGTCCGCGTGAGTGTGACGTCCATGCCGCGCTCGAACACGCCCGAACAGATGCGGACGAAGGCGATGCGGTCACGGTGGGCCGGGTTCATGTTCGCTTGAATCTTGAAGACGAAGCCGCTGAACTCTTCTGACGTCGGGTCGATTGGACCGACATTTGACTTACGGGCCTCAGGGGCCGGTGACATGGCGAGATAGTGGTTCAAGAACGATGTCACACCGAAGTCGACGAGGGCCGTCCCGAAAAAGACCGGAGTCAATTTCCCGTGCTGAATCGCATCGACTTCGATTTCATTGCCGGCACCGTCGAGAAGATCGATTTCGTCTCGAAGGTTCGTCAAGTTCTCTTCCGTCAAATAGTCGGCGAGAATCGGGTCATTGACGCCGTCCTCGTTTAACGTGAGCGTCGATTTTTCACCGCGGAACAAGTGAACTTCGTTCTTCAGACGGTCGTACACGCCTTCGAACTGCATCCCGCTCCCGATCGGCCACGTGACGGCGACCGAAGGCATGCCGAGCACTTCTTCGAGCTCTTCCATGAGTTCAAGTGGGTCTCTCGCTTGGCGGTCCAATTTGTTCATGAACGTGAAGATTGGAATTCCCCGCATCCGACAGACTTGGAATAATTTCTTCGTCTGCGTCTCAATCCCTTTGGCCGCATCGATGACCATGACGGCACTATCGACCGACGTCAACACACGATACGTGTCTTCCCCGAAATCGTTGTGTCCGGGCGTGTCCATAATTGAGACGACCTTATCTTGATAGACGAACTGCATGACCGACGAGGTGACCGAGATCCCACGTTGTTTCTCGATTTCCATCCAGTCCGACTTGGCATGCTTGGAATTTTTGCGGGCTTTGACCGTCCCCGCCTCACGGATGGCACCCCCGTGAAGGAGCAACTTCTCCGTCAGCGTCGTCTTACCGGCATCTGGGTGCGAGATGATGCCGAAAATACGACGCTTCTCAACTTCTTGTTTTAATTGATTCATGTATGGCTCTTTCCTTTCTGGACAATACGATTTATACGATGTCTTGCTCACTGCAACGCTATCTATTCTAACGAAACCGGCCCGTTTCGTCCATCTTTATAGTAGGGAATGAATAGCTGTAGCTTTTGTATCGCGCCCCTTTTTTGTATACTTAGCTTGAATGATCGTGAAATGACAGAACGGGGGAAAAACGATGCCAGAAAACTTAATGATGTATTTCATTGTCTTCTGGGGATTCGTGATGATCGGGTTAATGTCGATCGGCGGTTACTTTATGTTCCGTAAATTTTTGAAACGAATGCCAAAAGAAGATGGACGCTCACTACTCGACATCGAGGATGACTACATCGACAAGACGCGCCACTTATGGACGCCGGAGACGCGAACGTTGCTCGACCGCCTCGTCACGCCGGTACCAGAGCTGTTCCGCGACGTCGCCATCCGCAAGATCGCCGGTAAGATCGGACAATTCGCCCTCGAGACCCGGGCCCGTGAAATGACAACCGAGCTCGTCGTCAAAGGCTATATCGCCGCAACACCAAAACGGGATCATAAGTTCTTAAAGAAGGCACTAGAAGAAGAGCAAATCGACTGGAAAGTGTATCAACATTACTTCCAACAATGAGACGAGACGTCAGGACATGTGCCTGGCGTCTTTTTGTTCACTCTTGATGTCGACTCATCGTAGCCGACTGATTATGTTTCCTGCTTACGAAATTGTGCCATACGACTAATAGGTCAAAAGTACCCTTTTCACGAGTGATAACTATCTAAAGATAATGTTCATAATATAGACAATATTGGAAACGCTTACATTAAAGTGGTATGACCAATCTTAGTATAACAATTTCGTTTTCCGCAATAAAAAATGGATAGCTTTTCCTTTATTTACATTTCTATAATGTACGTATCTTGATGCCGAAGGAGGTTTTTATATGCATGATGTCACACAAGTTACGCAAACCGACAGTACCCGCTCCGCCGAAGCGATTGTCGAGAGCCAGACGTTTCACAAACTGATGCGAGAAAAGAATCGGTTCATTGTTCCATCCATCATCTTCTCCCTTATCTTCTACTTCACGTTGCCAATCTCGACAAGTTACTTCACCTTTTTGAATATCCCGGTCGCCGGAGACATCACATGGGCCTGGGTGCTCGCCTTCGCCCAATTCTTTATGACCTGGATGTTCTGTGTGATGTACAGCCGCCGGGCCCGTCGGTTTGACGAACTCGTCACCGCCATCAAACAAGAGGAGGACGACCGATGAACTGGACCGCTATTTTATTATTCCTCGCGATTGTCGGGCTCACGCTCGTCATCACGTTCTTCGCCGCTCGTAAAACGAAGACCGCGAGCGACTTTTATACGGCCGATGGAGGGTTGACCGGTTTCCAAAATGGGCTCGCCATCGCCGGGGACTATATGTCGGCAGCTTCTTTCCTCGGGATTGCCGGGATGATTGCCCTCGCCGGATTTGACGGTTTCTTCTATTCAATCGGCTTCTTGGTGGCTTATCTCGTTGTGCTCTACCTCGTGGCCGAGCCGCTCCGTAACCTTGGCAAGTATACGATGGCCGATATGATTGCGGCTCGATTCAACAAACCGCGCGTGCGCGGTGTCGCCGCCATGAACGCCATCGTCATCTCGATTTTCTATATGATCGCCCAGCTCGTCGGGGCCGGCGCGCTCATCGAGTTATTGCTCGGCATCCCATACACGACGAGTGTCGTCGTCGTCGGGATTTTGATGACGGTGTACGTCGTCTTCGGAGGGATGACCGCGACGTCATGGGTACAGATCACGAAAGCTGTGCTATTGATGATCGGGACCGCCATCATCTCGTTTCTCGTGTTCGCTCGCTTTGACTTCTCTGTCTTCACCATGTTCTCCGAAGTGAGCAAGGCGACGCCGCTCGGCGACAGTTTCTTGAACCCAGGCAACAAGTTCAAGCTCCCGCTCGACACGATCTCGCTCAACTTGGCACTCGTCCTCGGGACGGCGGGGCTGCCCCACATCCTTATCCGTTTCTTCACGGTCAAAGATGCACCGACAGCACGCCAATCGGTCGTCTATGCGACATGGATCATCGGTGCGTTCTACATATTGACAATCTTCCTCGGATTCGGGGCTGCCGCATTCGTCGGCTCGGATGCCATTATCGCCGCCAACCCGGCCGGGAACATGGCCGCACCGCTCCTGGCCCAAGTGCTCGGCGGCGACTTGTTGTTCGCCTTTGTCGCGGCAATCGCATTTGCCACGATCCTTGCCGTCGTCGCCGGCCTCGTCCTTTCGGCCGCCTCGGCATTCGCCCACGACTTCTATGGACATATCGTCCGTAAGGGAGAAGCGACTGAGAAAGAACAAGTCACGGCTGCCCGCATCGCTTCGATCGCTGTCGCCCTCGTCTCGATGGGACTCGCGTTTTTCGCACAGTCGATGAACGTCGCTTTCCTCGTCTCGCTCGCTTTCGCCGTGGCCGCCAGTGCGAACTTGCCGGTCATCTTGTTCACGATTTACTGGAGACGGTTCAACACCGGAGGAGCCGTGTTCGGCATGATTGTCGGCTTGTTCTCGTCACTCTTCCTCGTCGCCATCAGCCCGAACGTATGGGCGCCGGACGGTTCCGCCATCTTTATCGGTGAGGCTCTGTTCCCGCTCACGAATCCGGGCATCGTGTCGATCCCGCTCGGTTTCCTCGCCGCTATCGTCGGGACGTACGTGACGAAGTCAGATGAAGTCGCCGGAAACTTCGAACGGATTCTCGTCAAGGCCAACACCGGAATCGATGCCGAGACCGAAGCAGCCATGACCAAAAAATCTTCTTAATCGACAAAACGGCGTCCCTCGCAAGGGACGCCGTTTATGATGCTACGATTTGTTTGTACTTTTGATACATGGCGATGCGCCACGGGACAATCATGCCCCAGGCGATCAAATAGAACAGGCCGCCCGTCGCGAATATGTTTACCTCGTCCCCGAGAAACGCCTTCATGACCGTCCGGATGGCCAATAAGACAAACACGACGATAAAGAACGCTTTCGAACGGGATAGATAAACTTCCCCGTCACGTTTCTCGAAATTCGACGTCTTGATGAGGAACACGCTGAAAATCAATCCGACGATCAGCGCCTCTCCGACCTCGAGCCAAGTCAGCCGAAACGCCGGGACGAGAAATTGTAACATGCCCGTCGACATCGCCAGCGGCGGAATCAAAATCTTTTTCGCATTCGTCGGACGTGCTGACGCTTTGACGCGAACGAAGCTCGCAATCAAGCCCATCATCAGTGCGACGAGGGTCGATCCCCAAAATATCGACATTCGGTCAACCCCTTTAAAATCCGGTGAATCCTACTAATTCGCTCATCCAAGCAGCGAAGCGGTTCATTCCATCAAAATATAATACGACACCGAAAGCCATCATCAAATAGCCTCCGAATCTTGCTACCTTGGCACTGTTGCGTGCCAAATACTTGATTTTGCCGACAAAACCGGCCATGACGAGGAACGGGATGGCAAAACCGATGACGTAGGCCAACATGTACCCCATTCCCTGACTCGGGTTCGAGGCCGCGAGGGCGATGACGCCAGCAAGAATTGGTCCGGTACAAGGTGTCCACCCTGCCGCGAAGCCGATGCCGATGAGTGCCGTCCCAAAATAGCCACTCTTGCGCTCTCCCAATGCGAGCTTTTTCTCGCGCATCATAAAGCGTGGTTGCCATAGCCCTGCCAAGAAGACACCAAATACGAAGATGAGGATGGCACCGAACATGCGCAAGCTATCTTTGTATTGAATGAACACGTCGGCGATCAGCGAGGTCGACAAACCGAGCACGAGAAAGACGATGGAGAAACCGA
The DNA here is from genome assembly GCF_018618375.1 of Exiguobacterium sp. E4787. Taxonomy (NCBI): domain Bacteria; kingdom Bacillati; phylum Bacillota; class Bacilli; order Caryophanales; genus Exiguobacterium; species Exiguobacterium sp. E4787. The sequence goes on from NZ_JACSLY010000001.1 coordinate 72,136, forward strand.
AGAGAAATGAGAACGTATGAAACCATGCCGTGCGCTGCCGCAGTCCTTCACTCTTCAAATCAGAGACAGAGACCCCAGTGATATACGATAAAAAGACTGGATACAACGGTAGCGTGCACGGAGACAAAAATGACAAGACGCCCGCCCCAAATGCGAGCCAAAGGGTAACTTCCATGCGATCTTCCACCTTTCAGCCCCATTATAGCGAAAACCTTTTCAAAATGCTCGAATCTTTTTCTGCAACGATTTTTTGAGTGAAATTGTAATCTTTGAAATGGAAATGAAACTTGTAAACAGTAGTGTTAGATGCTAATATTTGGATATTCCTAAGAAACAGTTTTGACTTTATAACGATGGGGGAAATACCGTGGCGGTCATCACAGCTGAAAACTTACATTATGCCATTGAACAGAAACGCGATGAACTGTACGAAATCGCTTCACAGCAAAGTTGGACGTCTCCTGAAGTGATTCACGTCAGCCAAGAGTTAGACAAGCTGATCACACGTCACGTCCTGGCTATACATGCTTCAGAACACCTAAATTTTTAAATGAACGGCTCTCCGCATCACATTTGTGGAGAGCCTTTTCATGGAAAAAAAGACGCCGGTATTGGCGTCTTTTTTTGTAATTTATGACATCAGACGTTGGCCTGATTGAAGTTCATACATCTTTTTGTAGAGCCCGTCTTGTTTCAATAACGATTGATGATTACCTCGTTCGACGATTTCACCTCGATGGAGGACGAGAATCAAGTCGGCATCTTGAATTGTCGAGAGCCGGTGTGCGATGGCAATCGTCGTCCGACCACGTCTCATCCGCTCGAGGGCGAGCTGAACGCGCTCCTCGGTCTCGGTATCAATCGAACTCGTCGCCTCATCCAAAATCAAGATTTTCGGATCCCGGGCGACCGTCCGGGCGAACGCGAGCAATTGCCGTTCCCCGCTCGAGAACGTCGCCCCCCGTTCACCGACCGTATGCCCGTAGCCGGCCTCGAGTTTCTCGACGAACGTATGGGCTTGGACGAACTCAGCTGCTTCCCGGACTTTGTCCGAGTCAATCGTCGGGTTAAATAGTTTTAAGTTGTCCTCAATCGTCCCTGTGAACAAGAACGGGTCTTGGAGCACAAGGCCGACTTTGGCTCGAAGTTCGGCTTCCTCGAACTGCTCAATCGGATGCCCATCGATCGTGATTTGTCCTGATTGATACGGATAGAACCGAGTCAACAAGTTGATGATTGAACTCTTTCCGCTCCCGGTATGACCGACGAGCGCGACTGTCTCTCCCGGCTTGGCGACGAACGAGATGTGTTTCAATACGTCGACTTCTCCGTCATAGCTGAACGTGACGTTTTCGAAGCGTACTTCTCCGGAGCCAATTTCAGCCGTTCCCTCCAAGCTCTTTCCTGGGGCCGGTTCATCCGTGTCCAAGACTTTGAAAACTCGGTCCGCTGAAACGACCGCCTGTTGAAATTCGCTCAAGCGTTGCATGATATCGAGCACGGGACGGAAGATTCGTTCGATATAGCTGATAAAGGCGTAGACGACCCCGACTTGTACTTGCTCGGTCGTTGACAAGACGCCGTAATAGCCGAGCAGCCCGATAATTGAGAAGGCGAGCAACAATTCGATGATCGGTCGCAATAACATACTGTCGAGCTTCAAGTTCCGATAACGTGCTTCTTGGTGGGCCTCGTTCGTCTCTTCGAATTGGCGGACAAGCCGCTCTTCTTGACGGAACTGTTGAACGATTCCCATCCCGTTAATCGACTCATTCAACTGTCCGTTCAATTGTGACAGCAGATCACGCACTTGGGCGAAATACTTCGTCGAGTAGCGACGATACACCCAGATGATGAGCCAGAACAATGGCACGAGCACAAGCCCCATCGTTGCGAGCGTCGGTTCGAGGATATAAAGGAACACGTATGTCCCGAGCAGCTGCACGGCCGATTGGACGAACGTGCTCATCACCCCGACGTAAAGCTCCTTGACCGCCTCGGTGTCGTTCGTAATCCGCGAGACGAGAACGCCTGCTGGCGTCCGGTCGAAATAGGCGAGACGCATGCCCATGACGTGACGGAAAATATCCATCCGAATGTTTTGAACGATTTTTAAGGCAATCTTTTGGAATGAAATCGACTGTAAATAGTCGAAGATGATCGCCGACACATGCAAGACTAAATAAACGACGAGCAATGTGACGACCCAGTTCGTCGGATAGACGCCTGGCGTCACGAACTCGTCAATAAAGACCTTGATTAAAAACGGTCCCGCGAGCTTCGCACCGGTGGCGAGCAACAAAAAGACGAAAGCGAGACTGAGTGGGCGTGAGTAACGATTCGTATAGGCCAATAGACGTTTGATGACCGCCCATTCCTGAACGTCATGCTTCATGGTGGCCACCCCCTTCTACGATTGCTTCGAGCTGTTGACGATCATACGTATCTTTGTACCATCCCGGTTCGCGAATCAAGTCCTGATGCCGGCCCCGTTGGATGATACGACCGTCTTCGAGAACGAGAATCTCGTCGGCGTGCTCGACCGCAGACAGTCGGTGCGCGACAATCAACCGAGATTGATCGGGATTCCCGGCCCGGAAATGCTCGATGATCGCTTCTTCCGTCTTCGCATCGACGGCGGAGAGAGCATCGTCTAGAATCAATACGTCTGCCTCGATCATGAGGGCACGTGCAATCGAGATGCGTTGTTTTTGGCCGCCCGATAGCGTCACGCCCCGTTCGCCTACAAGCGTGGCATAACCTTCTGGTAACCGCATGATGTCATCATGCACTTCGGCGATTTTAGCTACTTCCATAATCTCGTCAAGTTTTGCTTCCGGTTTTCCGAACGCGATATTGTTTGCAATCGAGTCGCTGAACAAGAAATGGTCTTGCGGGACGACGGCGACTTTGTCGAGCAGGAGTGACTTTTTCACCTGTCGGATATTGATGCCCCCGATTTTAATCGTGCCGTCATGGACGTCATACTCCCGCGTCAACAATCGAACGATTGTCGTTTTACCGGAACCGGTCCGCCCGACGATACCGAGCGTGTGGCCGCGTTCGATTCGGAACGTGACGTCCTGCAGGACAGGCGTCTCATCATAGCGGAAGACATGAATGTCCGCCTCAATCTCCGAATGGGCAAGTTTCGCCGCCGCCATCGGGTCATCTTGAATCTCAGGTTTGACGGCGAGCATTCGCTCGATTCGGTCATAAGACGCACGACCGCGTTCGACGATATTGAACAGCCAGCCGAACGCGAGCATCGGCCAAGTGAGCAAACTGAGATACGCCGTGAAACTGACGATTTGACCGATTGTCAGCTCGCCTTGTTCAATCAAATAGGCACCATAGCCAATCGATAAGATATATGAGAGGCCGACGATTCCGAAGATGGTCGGGTCGTATAGGGCATCGATTTTGGCGACGCGGACGTTCTTCGCCATGACTTCGTCGGATAACTTCTCGAACGAGTCGACGTCGCGGCCGACTTCCCCGGCCGATTTCAATACCCGGACACCGCTGACGCTCTCTTGGACTTTATCATTCAGTTCGGAGAATGCCGCCTGAGCGACCCCGAACCGATTATGTAATAGTTTCCCGTATCGTGTCGTTAACGCGACCATGATCGGCAGCGGCAACAGCGCTACGACCGTCAACTTCCAACTAATCGTCGTCACCATCGTGATGATGACGAACGTCCCCATAGTAATGCTGTCGACGAGTGTCAAAATCCCCGCACCCGCCGTCGTCGAGACGGCTTGGACATCGTTCGTCGCATGGGCCATCAAATCCCCGACCCGCGACTTCTTATAAAAGCGTTGATCTAAATCGGTGAAATGGCGATAGAGCTGACTCCGCAACATCCGACCGAGCCGAATCGAAGCCCCAAAGATAAAGTACCGCCAGAAGAAGCGGGCCACATAGTTTCCGATGCCGACGGCCGCGAGCCCGCCGAGCAACATCCACAATAAATCTGTTTCGAGCGATTCTCGGTTGATCTCATCGACGATTCGGCCGATGATGCGTGGCGGCACGAGTTCGAGCGCCGCAACGAACATGAGTAGGACGATACCGAGCGCATACGTCCGCCATTCGAGCTTGAAGAACCAAGCTAATTGTTTGAATACACGAATCTGAAACACCCCCTATGTTGTCTTGAATTCAGACTATTCTTTTAGATTAGCGAAAGTTTGTTCGATTGTCTAACAAAAAATGGATACAAAAAGCACTTTGCGGGCGCAAAGTGCTTCGGTCGATCCGGTTTATTTCTTTTCGTTCTTCATTTGAACGTTCATGGCGCGCATCACTTGGTTGACTTTCTTCTGTGACGGCTTTTGACCCATTTGCATCATCAATGTACGAATCATATCTTCGTTGATCGGTGGGTTCTGTTCGAGGTAGTTCATCATGTATTTACGAGCGATAAAGAAACCGATCGCAATACCCCCGATTAGTGCTGCCACGATCAGAAGAATCCAGAATAATGTACTCAAGGCTTAACCTCCTCTACCATATGAAACATCGTTTTTTACTATACACTATATTACGCTAATTCGCTAGTCGTCTGTAAAAAAAGTGGTGACCCAAAACTCCGGGCCACCACTGATAGTAAGCGATTAAAGTGATTTGACAGCAGCGACGACGTTGTCGACCGACATGCCATATTCTTTCATGAGGAGATCCCCAGGGGCAGAGGCACCGAACTTGTCGATTCCTAGTACTTTACCGCCGAATCCGACGTATTTGTACCAGCCGAGTGTCGCACCCGCTTCAAGCGAGACACGCTTCGTGATTGACGAAGGAAGGACCGACTCTTTGTATTCTGCTGACTGTGCTTCGAACAATTCCCACGAAGGCATCGAGACGACAGCCGCGTTCACGCCGTCAGCCGCGAGTGCTTCGCGAGCTTCGACGAGGACGTGTACTTCAGAACCTGTACCGAGAAGGAGGACGTCCGCCTCGTTCGAGTTACCGGCGACGACGTAGCCACCTTTAGCCGCTTCTTCAATCGACGTGCCTTCGAGTTCTGGCAACGCTTGACGCGTCAAGACGAGAAGTGACGGTGATGATTTCGTCGTGATCGCTTGCTTCCAAGCCGCAATCGTCTCTTTTCCGTCAGCCGGACGGAGAACAGACAAGTTTGGCATCGCACGGAAGCTCATCAAGTGCTCGACCGGTTCGTGTGTCGGGCCGTCTTCGCCGACCGCGATCGAATCGTGTGTCAAGACGAACGTCGATGGGATTCCCATGAGGGCCGCGAGTCGTACCGCTGGACGCAAATAGTCTGAGAAGACGAAGAATGTCGCGCCGTAAGGAAGGACACCACCGTGGAGTGCCATACCGTTGACGGCAGCTGCCATTGCGAATTCACGGACGCCGAACCAGATGTTGCGGCCTGCTGGATCTTCATCGAAGTCCGCAGCACCTTTAATCATCGTGTTGTTCGAGCCTGCGAGGTCAGCCGAGCCACCGAAGAGTGTCGGCACCGCTTTAGCGATTGCGTTCAGTACTTCACCGCTCGTTTGACGTGTCGCTTTCTTCGAACCGATTTCGAACGTTGGCAACTCGCTGTCCCAACCTTCTGGGAGCTCGTTGTTCACTGCACGCTCGAACTGGGCACCGAGTTCAGGGTGTGACGACTTGTAAGCCGCGACGAGTTCGTTCCAGTCCGCTTCCGCTTTGGCACCTGGCTCAACGACTTTCTCGTTGAACAAGTCGTACACTTCGGTCGGTACGTAGAAGTTTTCGCCTTCCCACTTATAGAACTGCTTCGTGAGCTCGATTTCAGCTTCGCCGAGTGGTGCACCGTGTGATGCCGATTTGCCTGACTTGTTCGGTGAACCGAAGCCGATAACCGTCTTCACTTCGATGAGGGTCGGTTTCGACGTTTCCGCCTTCGCTTCGTCGATTGCTTTCGCGATTGTATCGATGTCCGTGCCATCTTCAACGCGAATCACTTGCCAGCCGTAAGCGTTGAAACGATCTTCGACACTTTCTGAGAACGACTTGTGAAGGTCGCCATCGAGTGAGATGTCGTTTGAATCATAAAGGACGACGAGCTTTCCGAGTTTCAAGTGACCAGCGAGTGAGGCAGCTTCTGCCGACACGCCTTCCATCAAGTCACCGTCTCCGCAAATCCCGTATGTGAAGTGGTCAACCACTTTAAACTCATCACGGTTGTAAGTCGCTTCCAAATGCTTTTCAGCCATCGCCATACCGACTGCCATGGCAATCCCTTGGCCAAGCGGTCCAGTCGTCGCGTCGACACCAGGCGTGTGACGGTACTCTGGGTGTCCAGGCGTCTTCGAATCCATTTGACGGAACGATTTGAGGTCGTCGAGTGAAAGGTCGTAACCAGATAAGTGAAGAAGCGAGTACAAGAGCATCGAACCGTGTCCCGCTGAAAGAACGAACCGATCGCGGTTGAACCAGTTCGGGTTTTTCGGGTTGTGACGCATCTTATCCGTCCAAAGTGTGAACGCCATCGGAGCCGCACCCATCGGCATCCCCGGGTGACCAGAGTTCGCTTTTTGGACCGCATCAATCGAGAGCGTCCGAATCGAGTTAATCGCTAATAATTCTTTAGTAGTTGTTTCCACTAATTTCATCCTCTCTGTTGTTACAAAGTTTCTACCCGTCATATTTTAGCATACTCATTCGTGTGTCACAACTAATTAATTAGTATAACACATTGAATGGAATCGTTTACTTCCTTTCGTCCAAAACCAGTCCAATAAGTCCCCCTGATCCCCGTTCGCGTATAACAAACATGCACACCCTATATGAAATAGGATGTGCATTCGTGGTCACTCCGAGCGATGCCGTTTCTGCTCGTCTTTCAATTTTTCAGGCGTTACATCGTTCCCGTCCGGATCGACGACCTTCATCCCCATCATCTGTGATTTGAATGATTGGCGGAACGCTTGCAAATATTGTTGGCGCAGCGCTTGCTGCTCGTCCATCTCTTCTGATGACAGTCCATCTGTCTTGGCTTTGTTGGCGAGAAAATTGATTCGCTCCAACTGTTCAGGTGCTAGCATCAGGCTCGCCCCCTCTCTACTGAATTTGTTCTTCTACTGTACAAAATCAGCGAGCAGGAATCAAGTTTCTGGCACTGATACGTGCTCCAAATAACGACGGTTCACGGTCGCTTTCGACACCTCATAGCCAAAACCACGTAGCGTGGCGGCAATTTCAGCGAACGTCAGTCCGCGCTCGCGCAGTTGGACGATTTCTTCAATCGGGACTTCGATTCGGCTCCGACCGCCTTGATCGTGATGTTGGATGTTGCGGTGCGGGTTGAACCCGTTCGCGACCGCCCGACGCATGCCGCGTGAGATTTTCGCATTATGGATTTTACGCTGGTACTCCTCGACGACACTGACAATTTCAAGCACCATCTTCTCAGCATCCGAGAAAACGTATTCATCGGACGATTGCATCGTCAACAAGCGGACGTTATGTTTCATGAGCGTATGCAAGATGGCGATTTTCGCGTTCCCTCGTCCGAGGCGGCTGTCATCGCTCACGAGCACGGCATCGAGATTAGACGTCGAGACGTGCTCCAACAAATCGAGCAACCCCGTCCGATTGACCTCATACCCACTCTCTTGCTCACTGATCACATCGACGATTTCGGCGTCAAGACGTTTCGCCATCCGCGTCAGTTCGTCCGCTTGGCGACCGAGTGACGTCTCTTGCGTGGACTTGTTCGTCGACACGCGACAATAAATGACGACTCGCATCCCGTCACTTCCTTTCTTTCCATTCGCCCTCTACGATACACAGTTTCGGGGGCTGTTCGCAATCAGAAAAGATTATTCGGCGGCGAACCACGTCGTCTTGTCGTCTTCTTTCTCAGCGCGTTCGGCGAGAAGCTGTGCCTCGAGCGACTCGGCCTCCGTCAAGGCGACTTCTTCTTCGACGCTGTGCTCGATCACCGGTTCGGTCGCGACGACATCGACGTCGTGGCGCATCTCCCCGACCATATAAAACGCGAACATTCCAAGTGCCAACATGCCGACTAAAATGATTCCATTGATTGTGTCTCTCATAACGATTACCTCCTGGGAATAAGAATACACGTTCTCGAGAACGTCTGTTCGTTTATCTGTTCTCATCATAAAACAAGAACTTCTGTTCGGTCAAGTAGAAAAAAACGAACGAATGTTTGTGCGCTCATGTGTTCTTGTGTTAAACTAAACCCATAAAGAATAGGATGCGTTCGCAGGTTATTCGACATAATCGAGGTGAAATCCATTGAAAAAAATGTCAGCAAGACAACAACAGATTCTTGATTTTATAAAAGCCGAGGTCCGGGCGAAAGGGTATCCACCTTCCGTTCGTGAAATCGGAGAGGCAGTCGGACTCGCATCGAGCTCGACCGTCCACGGCCACTTGGACCGTCTAGAGAAGCGTGGATTGATTCGACGTGACAAGACGAAGCCACGTGCCATCGAGATTTTAGATGAAGAGATGTCAGTCGTGGAAGACCATGATGCCGTCATGTACGTGCCGGTCATCGGGAAAGTCACGGCCGGTACGCCGATCACGGCGATTGAGAACGTGGAAGAGCACTTCCCGCTCCCGGCCCACGTCGTCGGTTCCGACAACGTCTACATGCTCTCTGTCTCAGGGGACTCTATGATTAACGCGGGGATCTTGGATGGGGACCGTGTCCTCGTCCGTCAACAGAACACGGCCGACAATGGAGAGATTGTCGTCGCCATGACGGATGAAGGTGAAGCGACCGTGAAGCGGATTTATAAAGAAGCTTCGAAAGTTCGCCTCCAGCCGGAGAACGACGAGCTCGAAGCGATGTATTTCGATAACGTGTCGATTTTAGGGAAGGTCATCGGTGTATACCGCACGATTCACTAATGGCTAGTGGCAAGACACATACCCGTACGAATCTCGTGGCAATCGGTGCTCTTGCGATTGCCACGCCTTTTATTGACATCGATGTTCCGACCGTGTTCCTGCTTGGCGCCCTAATCGGGACGTTCTGGCTCTCCCCGGACCTTGACTTAAAGTCGGACGCCTATTATCGATGGGGACCGCTTCGGGGCTTTTGGCTCCCTTATGTGAAGATTATGCCCCATCGGTCGTTATTCTCGCATTTTCCGCTCTTGAGCGATCTGATCCGGGTCATCTATCTCGGTTTCCCGCTCACGCTCGTGCTCACGGTCACGCCGTATGAGGAAGCTGTCAGATCGTGGCTCGACCTGAACGGGGCAGCATGCTTCTTCGGACTCGCTTTCGCGACGACGCTACATACGACGCTCGACTATGCGTCCACGTTCTTCAAACGTGCGTTTTAAGCAAATGCTTATGCCATACACCCAAAAGGGCAACCCGTCTATTAGACTGGGTTGCCCTTTTTAAACGTCTGAAGATATTAACGGATTAATCATATTCGACAATTCGAATTCCTTCCGACTCAGAAGGTGCTTCAAAAAATGAAGTGACATGATTGAACACTTCTTTTGTGTCAAATGCTGCCCGTTCAGGCATTTCTGTCCGCCTTTTAGCAATTCGTCTCATACACTGCTCGTCGCTAAGATTCAGATAAATCAATTGATGGTCTGCCCCAACCTTGTTCGCTATGACAAGAAACCATTGACGTAGACCGATTGTGTTGGCAGGGAAATCCATCACGACATTTGTCCCTACTTCAAGCATACGCTGGACAGTTGTTTCTACGATTGGTTTGAGCAGTTCAGAGTGTCGTCAGTAATCTTCGAACATATGAATCTGATTAGGATAAAGTGCCTGCAACCACTCATCCTCGGACAACCGTACCGCATGCTCTTCGAGCTCGAGTCGCTTGGATACCGTTGATTTCCCTGCCCCCATCTTCCCACAAAGAAAAAATAATATTCCTTTTCCCATCGTGATCATCTCTCCTGTCCACACAGATTTGGGTGCTGACATCATATTGTTTCGCAAAGTATGATTCAATCATCGCGTTTATACAACATGATATGATTCTCAGCGACTTCGCGTCCATTGACCAGCAAAACGACACGATGCTCACCCGGATAATGTCGGCGCGTCGTCAAATCTGCCCAACTGTGCATCCTGTTCGCTACCAGTCGCGCACCCCCGGCGACGATTTTATTCGCTAGCAGAAATGCCTTACGACTCGCTTTCCCGTTCGCTTTTATGAAATCGATGGCGTATTCGACCCGAATATATGCAGCATCGCCTGGACGAATCGACACATCGTATTGAATCTCGCACGCCTCCCCGATACTGAGCATGTTCGGATGTATCGAAATCGATGCGTTGACGGTTAAATCCGTTTCTTGCGCATAACCGAACAGCGTTAAGGCGTCGGGGTGAGCGGATTTGATCAATGTTCGACACCCATGTCTGATGACCCAATCGGTATGATCATGTTCGCCCTGCCATCGACGCGAGACCGCGAGCACGGCTTCCGGGTGATCTTTCGAGATATCGTTGAGGTTGTTAGCGACACTTTTCCTTACATATAATGATGGGTCTTCTTTCAATAACTCTAAAACCGCCAACACTGGAGCCGGGTCTGCTTTGAACATCGGTAACGATTCCGCCCACGGAAGACGAGGGCGGCAGCCTTCACTCGCCAATCTCCGCACATGCTCATTCGGATGCTTGGCCCATGCCATCATACGATTCATCACTCGCGTCGAATCACGAAGCAGAAAAGGTCGGATCGCGAATTCCGAAGACGATTTCTGCGTGAAGAGTTCGAGCGCTGACATCGAGCGTTCCCAATGTTCTTCCGCCTGTCCATACACTTCTACGAAGTCGGGAAAGAATAAATATGGAAAGCCGACACAATCGTCTGCAATTTCTATCAAGACGTCTATAGCCGACTCGTAGTGTTGAGGTAAGTACTCCCCGAGCTTTGTCGAGATACGGCGCATACGCCCTTTCAGCGCTAACGCTTCCCATGACTCATCTACGATCGATGCGACAAATGCCTCTATGTCAAACGATGGGTAGACGGATTGTACACGTCGTCCAAATCCTAGCAAAAAGTCCTCATGATATACCTCTCTTAACGGTGCTGCCACGTCTTCCACCTCCTTCAGTTTCGTCTAGTCCGCTCATCTAGCCATACATGCTTCCTCATTATATAGACTGATAGAAAAAGAGTCCTGAACGAGTCTTCACAAGAAGAACTCATTCAGGACTCTGATTGATAGGGTTAACGTCCCCAGTTCATCGACTTAGTAGAGCGTCATGTACTGATCGCGTTCCCACTCTGTTACTTGGGTGCGGAACATATCCCACTCGATTTCTTTCAACTCGAGGAAGTGTTCACCGATGTGGTCACCGAGAGCATCCATCACGACTTTATCGGCACGGAGTACTTCGAGTGCGTCAAAGAGTGTAGCCGGAAGATCATCGATTCCGTTGGCAACACGTTCTGGCTTGTCCATCACGTAGATGTTGCTGTCAATCGGCTTCGGTGCCGTCATGTCTTTCTCGATTCCGTCGAGGCCAGAAGCCAAGAGCGTCGACAAGGCGAGATACGGGTTCGCCGCTGGGTCAACCGAACGCACTTCGATACGCGTCGAGAGGCCACGGGCCGCCGGTACACGAACGAGTGGTGAACGGTTGCGCGCGCTCCATGCTACATAGCAAGGTGCTTCGTAACCAGGCACGAGGCGCTTGTACGAGTTGACAGTCGGGTTACAGACAGCCGTGAACGCACGAGCGTGCTCGAGAATCCCTGCCGTGAAGGCGCGGGCTGTATCTGATAATTCCATGTCGCCGTTCGGGTCGTAGAAGACGTTCGTGTCACCTTTGAAGAGCGACATGTTGGCGTGCATCCCTGAACCGTTGACACCGAAGAGTGGCTTCGGCATGAACGTCGCGTGAAGACCATATTTCGCTGCAATCGTCTTGACGACGAGTTTGAACGTTTGGATGTTATCAGCCGTCGTGACCGCATCTGCGTATTTGAAGTCGATTTCGTGCTGACCTGGTGCGACTTCGTGGTGTGATGCTTCGATTTCGAAGCCCATGTTTTCGAGCTCGATGACGATCTCTTTACGGCAGTTCTCGCCGAGGTCGACCGGTGCCAAGTCGAAGTAACCGCCTTGGTCGTTAAGTTCGAGTGTCGGTTTGCCGTTCAAGTCTTTCTTGAAGAGGAAGAACTCAGGCTCTGGTCCGACGTTGAACGCTGTGAAGCCGAGCTTTTGCATGCGCTCGAGGTTACGCTTCAAGCTGCCGCGCGGGTCACCGCTGAACGGTGTGCCGTCCGGGTTATAAATATCACAAATCAAGCGAGCGACTTTACCGCTGCCGTCTGTCCACGGGAAGACAACCCATGTGTCGAGGTCTGGATAGAGGTACATGTCTGATTCCTCGATGCGTACGAAGCCTTCGATCGAAGAGCCGTCGAACATCATCTTGTTATCAAGTGCTTTGTTCAATTGGCTGATCGGCACCTCGACGTTTTTAATCGTACCGAGGATATCCGTGAATTGAAGACGAATAAAGCGTACGTCCTCTTCTTGTGCGATCCGTTTGATGTCTTCTTTCGTGAACGTTTTTCTGGCCATGGTAAAATGTCCCCTCTCACATTGTGTAATGGTTAATGTACTGGCGTCATCGATAAAAACGTGACAACTCACCTTGAATGAGCGACGTCTTATTGAAACGGCCAGCTTCTTGAAGCTGTGTTTTCAATAATTTGTGTAACTCTTGTTCAGAGATCTTTGGTGGTTCCTCGACCGGTGCTTTTGGTGATTCCACTTCTTTGGCGTCCGCATTGTCGAGCATATGGCGAATCGCCGCCAAATTGAAGCCTTGATCGATAAAATCCTTGATCGCGAGTAGACGTTCGACATCATTAAAGGAATAGAGCCGTCGTTTCGATTCCGTCCGACTAGGCGAAATCAGACCCTGTTCTTCATAGTACCGAATCTGCCTACCTGTCAGTTGGGTCAAATCTTGAACGATTCCTATCGGAAACAACGGGTTGGAGCGACGAAATTGATCGGCCATCTCTTACCCCTCCTTTTCTGTCTCACACTGTGAGAATAATACATGACAACTAACCTGTCAAGAGATGTTAAGAAAGTTAACATGACATTTCGGTTACAACTTTTGTGAGATTTTGTCACGGTCAAATGTGACGAGCTCTTTCGTCCGCAATTGGCTCAAGGCGAGCATGAGCGCGACCTTGACGTGGGCGTACGTCAAGCCGCCTTGCACGTAGGCCGTGTAAGGGGCACGGAGCGGTCCATCGGCCGATAGTTCAATCGACGAGCCTTGAATGAACGTCCCGGCCGCCATGATCACATCATCTTCATAGCCCGGCATATAGGCCGGTACCGGCAACGCATGGGCATTGACCGGTGACGCCATCTGGATGCTCTGACAGAACGCGATCATTTTGTCGCGATCGCGGAACGTCACGGATTGAATCAAATCGGTCCGAGGCGTCGTGTAGTGCGGGTCGGTCTCGAAACCGAGCAATCCGAGCAGGCTTGCCGTCAAGTGAGCCCCTTTCAAGGCTTGGGCGACCGTGTGCGGCGCCATGTAAAACCCTTGATACATCTCTTGGAGCGAATAGAGTGACGGACCGGCCTCGCTGCCGATACCCGGCGTCGTCATGCGGAACGAGCAGCGTTCGACGAGTTTTTTCGTCCCGGCGATATAGCCACCCGTCTTCGCCAAACCGCCACCCGGGTTCTTGATGAGCGAGCCTGCCATGAGATCGGCCCCGACGTGGGTCGGTTCGATCGTCTCGACGAACTCGCCGTAGCAGTTATCGACGAATACGAAGACGTGCGGATGCGCCGCTTTGATTTTTGCGATTGCATCCCCAATTTCTTGGACCGGAATGCTGCGTCGGTTGGCGTATCCTTTCGAACGCTGGATCCCGACGAGCTTCGTCTCAGGCCGAATCCGTGCGATGACGGTCTCGACATCGATTTCGTCGTCTTTCAACTCGACCGTGTCGTAGCCGACACCGAGCTCTTTGAGCGAACCGCGACCGTCTCCCCGAATCCCTACGATCTCTTCGAGCGTATCGTACGGTTTGCCGGTAATATAGAGCAATTCATCCCCTGGCAACAACACACCGAACAAGGCGATCCCGATGGCGTGCGTCCCCGAAATGATTTGCGGGCGGCACAGGGCGAGGTCCGCCCCGAACACGTCGGCATAAATCGATTCGAGCGTGTCGCGTCCCATATCGTCATAGCCGTACCCGGTCGTCGGATTGAAATGGAAATCCGACACTTTATGCTTCTTAAACGACTCGAGGACACGGTATTGGTTGAACTCCGCTGTCGCCTCAATCGTTTCAAAATATGGTTTTACCCGTGCTTCCGCCTCGGTCACGAACGGGGCCAATTCATCATAATACGCAATCTTTTCTTGCCACATCATTGTTTCACACCTCAAATTGTTTCAGCGTCGCATAAAGACGCGTGTCTTCTCTCATATAACCGACAAGTTCGACCGAACCGTCATCGAGGAACTTCTCCTCGAGCCGATACATCGAGTCTTTGGCCGGATGGTAATGCTCGAACGAGCGGACCGGCAAGATGACGTGTACTTTCGTCAACACATCCGCAATCTTATCTTCGATCGCGCCGATGAGCGTCTCGATATCGTTCGAGTCGAGCGCCGAGATGACGAGCGGTCCGCCGACGAAGTCTTCGGTCAACCGGTCTTTCTTATTGTATACCTCGAGCTGCGGCAACTCACTCGCGCCGAGTTCCGTTAAGACCGAGTTGGTCGTGTCGATCTGGTTCATGTAGTGCGGGTTTGACGAATCGATGACGTGCAAGACGAGGTCAGCCCCGAGCACTTCCTCGAGCGTCGAGCGGAACGCGGCGACGAGTTTCGTCGGCAAGTCGCGAATAAATCCGACCGTATCCGTGATGAGCACTTTCCCGCCGCGTGGCAATTCGAGCTCACGCGTGAGCGGATCGAGCGTCGCGAACAATTCGTCCTGTTCGTACGTATCGGCGTCCGTCAAGCGGTTGAAAATTGTTGATTTTCCGGCGTTCGTATATCCGACGAGCGCGACTTGGAACACACGGTTCTCTTTCCGACGTTCGCGGTAACGGTCACGGTGCGCGACGGTGCCTTCGAGATTTTTCTTAATCTCATCGATGCGGCGCTTGATGTGCCGGCGGTCCGACTCGAGTTTCGTTTCACCCGGTCCCCGTGTCCCGATTCCGCCACCGAGACGTGACAGTTGCGTGCCTTGTCCGATTAAACGCGGGAGCAGGTAGTTCATCTGGGCGAGCTCGACTTGGAGCTTCCCTTCTTTCGATTGGGCCCGTCCGGCAAAGATGTCTAGAATCAATTGCGTCCGGTCAATCAGTTTCATCTCGTCCGGGTCGTTCAGCGAGATGCGGATGTTCTTCGACTGGGCTGGCGACAGCTCGGCGTTGAAAATGACGATGTCCGGCTCAAACTGTTCGATGAGCACCGCGAGCTCCTCGACTTTCCCTTTCCCGATGAACGTGCGGCGGTCGACTTGTTGCCGTTTCTGGTCGAGACGGGCGACGACCTCACCTCGTGCCGTATCGACCAATTCGACGAGTTCCCCCATCGATTGTTCATATGTCCAATCGTCGACAGTCGGTAATTGACATCCGACGATAATGACTTTCTCTCGTTGCATAAAAATCCCTCATTCCTATAAGTCTCATCCTCCATCTTACCACGAAACGGCGAATGGAGAACGTCCGTTTGTGGTACGATATGAGGAGAAGGAGGAACGTCCATGACGAAACGTAGAAAAGAGTATCCATTGCCTGAATATATCGAGGCGTACTTGTTCCATCTCGGCGCGAGCGGCCGTCAACCGTCGACGCTGAAACGCTATCGATACGACTTGATCGATGTGCACAAATACTTTCATGACCATAACGTCGAGCTCGATGCCCCGGAGGCGTGGCTCGCCGTCCCGCTCGAATCGTGGAAGACGTTCGTCAACGACTTCCTCATCGAAGAGAAGCAATACCAACAGGCGACGGTCGCCCGAATCGTCACCGTCATCAATAGCCTGACCGTCTTTTTAAATCCGCTCCGGAAAAAGATGCTCGCCTATGCCCAACCGGCTCATACGCTCACCGTCGACCAGATTGCCTTGCCGACCGAGTTCAGCAAGCTCGTCCGGACAATCCGTTCGACAAGCGGGCTGAGTGAGAACCAGCTTCAGGCGCATCCGTATCTCGTCAATCGGAACGAGCTAATCGTCACGTTGTTCTATAAATATGGACTCCGGGTGCACCATATCATCCGTCTTCGGATGAACGACCTGCATCTCGCGAGCCATGAATTCGACGTCTATGACCGGCTCGGCAACCGGTTCACGTTGAAACTCAGTCAAGAGGACCAGACACTCCTTATGAACTATTTGGCTGACATCCCGACGCCGGTCCGTCCGCGTTGGTACTCGGACGATCCCGTCTTCGTCTCGTTCGACTTCTCCCGGATGACGTTCCGTTGGGTGTATGCGAAGAACCAGCCGAAACAGCTGACGATCGTCATGATTACGAAGATGATGCGCCAATTGAATGAACGCAGCGGTCTCAGCCGTTCGGTCACACCGTCGATGCTCCGGAACGCCCACGTCTTGAAGACGTATGCGATCGACATGACGTCACTTGAACGGATGAACGTGACGTGTATGCATAAAGAGTCATCGCTCCGGCGCTATGAGCAGGCGTATGCGGAGTTCGGCGCAACGCTCTATGAATCAGGGGGCGTCACCCCGTAACCCGTCGTCATCTTTGCAGGTGACGGCTTTTTTTACTTGATGATCCGAAAGGTGGGCGTACCGTGTTTTTTCAAAAAATCCAATCTGCTCTCATCAGTCTATTCATTATTCCTTTCGTGTTGCCGCTCTTCTTTCCCTACGCGCTCGATTTGTCATATGGACCGAGCGTGGCCGTCTATTTGCTCTATGCGATCCCCATCGTGTTCATCTACGGGACGTTCACCTCTATACTGTCCGAGTATATAAGCCAAAAGACGCCATTCCGTTCGAAACGGGTGACGTATTTCGTGTTCCATCTGATTGCTGGCTGGTTGTTCGTGGTCCCATATGGACTGTTATTCGATCCATCCATCTTCGAGACAGGTATATTCAACCTCGCATCGTTACTTGGCGTGTCGAGCGCCTTCATTTTCTATGCGGTCGACCAACTGCTTGGCCATCATTTCAAAACGCTGTAGTCAGTGGGCCCACTCATTTCGCAACAAGCCGTATACGACGTGGTCGACGTAGCGGTCATATAGCCACTCCGCGTTGCGAAGCACCCCTTCTTCGAGGAAACCGAACCGTTCCGGCAAGGCCCGACTCTTCACGTTTCCGGTCGCGACCCGAATCTCAATTTTATCAAGTTTCAAGTCACGGAACCCGTAATCAATGACCGTCTCGAGCGCTTGACTCATAATGCCCTTCCCTTGAAAATCTTGGCCGAGCCAATAGCCGACCGTGCCGCACTTGATGCCTCGGTCGATATCGTTGAAGCCGATTGTCCCGGCGAGCTCACCCTGATACACAATCGCGAACGATTTCGGATAGCCGCCCGTCTCCATCAATCCTTTAATTCGCCCTTCGATGTTTTGTCGTGAATCCTCGACCGTCTCGGTGTAATCGAGCCAACCGAGCCACTCGCGAAGGTATGGCTTCGACGCCATCGTCAACTGGAACAACGCCTCCGCGTCATCGATGGTGAACATTCGTAGTTGAAGCTGGTCATTAATGTCATAGTGTAACATGTCGTTTCCCCCTCTTACTTTCCAATTATTGTGTTCTTCATCATTTTATCGTAAACTATTTGTAAATAATTTGAAAGCGGTGAAAGTATGTAAGTCGACATCATGTCATCCACCCAAAATTGAATAGTTCTGGAGGAGAGTCATGATGAAGTCGTTTTACCTGCTGCTGGTCAGTCAATGGCTGGCCAATATTGGTGACGTGCTTTATATCGTCGCCTTGATCGCTTTATTATATCAACAGACCGGTTCCGCCCTGGCTGCGGCCAGTTTCCCGATTGCCGTCACAATCGGCATGACCGTGAGCGGTCTGTTCTTTGCCCGCGTCTTATCTCGGTTCACCCTCGGTCAGACGCTGCTCGTCACGCAACTGTTGAAGACGACCTTGCTCGGGGCCGTCATTTGGTCGGAGTCGATTCTCGTCCTCGGCCTCGTCGTGCTCATCGCCTTCTTGGATGGGTTCGCCCGTCCGGTCCAAGCGTCGTTCATCCCCCGGCTGACGACGAATCGCCAACAAGCGAACAGTCTCGTCCAAGGGTCGAACCAGTTCATCCAGCTGGCGATGTGGCCGCTCGGTACGATGGTCGTCGCTTCGTTTTCAAGCGCGATTGCCTTGACCGTCGCGTTGATGTTATTCATGCTCTCGACGCTCGTCACGCTTCGCTTCGTCCGTTCACTCGACCGCGACGTGACGGTAGAAGATGGTGAATCAGACATTTCCCTTAGAGACAGCCTCGCCATCGTGCGAACAGTACCTCATGCTCGATTAATCACGGTATTCGTCACGTTCGAGTCTTTCGTCAGCACGCTCTGGATTTCGGCGCTTTTGCTCGTCTATCTGGAACGACACCTCTACATCGATACGGGCTGGTGGGGGACGATGAACGCGAGCTACTTGATCAGCATGATTCTGGCCAGTGCATACTTGTATCGCGCTCAACGGACCAGTTCGCTTGCTTTCAGCTCCCTACTGTCGGTCGGGGCTGCCTTGTTGTTCGGCGTGACGTCTCATATCGTGTTCGCACTCATTGCGCTCGCAATTCAAGGATACGCCACCCAACTCCGCATCATCCAGACGAACACGGTGCTCCAAGAAACGACACCTGCCTCGCAACTTCCGTACGTCTATAGCGTCCAACAGACGGCTTATACCCTCGCCTTCAGCATCGGCAGCCTGACGTTTGGAATGCTCGCGGACGGATTGCCGATTGCCATCGTCTATTTGATTGGCGCAGGTCTGACCGTCCCGCTCATCTGGCTAGGTCGACAAATCGATTTGACGGAAGATGTGATTCAATCTGCATAATAAGACGGCGCCTTCTTGCTTTGAGAGGGCGCCTGTTTTTAAACTTATTTCGGTTGCTTCAGATTCATTCTGCATAGCGTATACTAAAAGAAAACGCTGATTAGGAGGAAGCTAAATATGAATACGTTATCAAATCATGAAAAAGACGAGATATTGCAAACTCTGCATGTTCGATTTAATGACCACCCGGAACGGCATCCTGATTTCACTTGGCACGACGTCTTGACGCGTCTTCAAGCAAACGACCAGAAACTCGGCGTGCTTGCCGAGATGGAACGGACTAGCGGTGAGCCAGATGTCATTCGACTTCCGAATGGTGCCTTAGCTTTTTGCGACTGCTCACCTGAAAGCCCGAGTGGCAGACGCAGCCTCTGCTATGACGATGCGGCGTTAGCGGCACGAAAAAAAAACAAACCGGATGGGAGTGCCGTCGCATCAGCTGAGAAGATGGGAATCGAGCTACTCGACGAAGCAACGTATCGCCATCTGCAGACGCTCGGCACGTTCGACTTGAAGACGTCGAGCTGGATTGCCACCCCGGAATCGATTCGTCAAAAAGGCGGCGCCTTATTCTGCGACCGGCGCTACGACCAGATCTTCGTCTATCATAATGGTGCCGATTCGTATTATGCGGCCCGAGGATTCCGCGGAATGTTCATCCTTTAAGCAAGGCCACGTGCCTTGCTTTTTTTATGTGAAGAGCCAATTGAAGACGATGGGGACATACTTGACGAAAAATAGACTCACCGGGACGATGGCAAATGCTCTAAACACCCACATATACCATCCGTTATATTTTCGAGTGAAAAAGATCAACGCACTATATGTGACTGCATTCCCAGTAACATCTGGTTCTTCCATCCCTTGCGCAATAATTTCTTTCCATCCTGGAAGTAGACCCGGCGCAAACGAGGCCGCAAAGTCCGGCGTGATATCGTACTTCAACCGCACATACCAGGCGATTATATACACCGATATGAAAAGCAGTGACCACAGCGTCAGAGCAATATTAAGTAACAGCCCTTTCCAACTCTCACTCCGAAAATAAAACACACCAATTAAAATCAACACGCTAAAGATGACGTTGATAATGAATGGGGGTGAAATCGTCAGGATAGAAAATGTTTCGGCGTACATGATTGTTCCGACCGCTAAATTCGTGTTTTGCTCCATCACCACGTTCTCACTTCATTCACGTGCGGTAATAGCTCATCATACAATTCAACGTATAGTATCCCCATCCCCATGCCAATCCCGAGGAGCAACAGAAGTGCTCCTATGTGCTTTGTCGTCATGCAGACGATGATGACATGAAGCACGAGCGTACCAATAATGCTGTCCACAGTCGTACTATCCCCTGATACAATTCGTTTCGGCTTGATCAGCAAATACATGCCGGCGGTTGATAAAATGATACCTAGACAGACGCTTAAAAATAGAACAGTCGCTAACATCTTTCTTTTAAACTCCTTTATGTATGAAAATACGGTATGTGAAATAATAAATATCTAAAAACTATGAGTTACCTGTTCAAATTTTAGAGCCTGCCTTCCTATATGTCTACCAAAAATTTCAAATGAATGTACGAATGGGCATGATTGTTTATCTCACGACCACATCGCCCCAATAAAAAAACTGCAGACGATTTGTCTGCAGTTCAATCTTACGCGTGGAGTGTGACGTTCAATTCTTCGGCGACCGCCTTGAAGGCAGCGAGCGCACGTTCGAGGTCGTCACGGGTATGTTCCGCCGTCACGATCGTCCGAATCCGGGCCTTGCCTTTCTCGACCGTCGGGAAGGCGATGCTCTGTGCGAACACGCCGTGGTCTTTCAGCTTATCCGAGAATGTGTGCGCGAGCGTCTCTTCACCGAGCATGACCGGTGTGATCGGCGTCGTCGCATGGCCGATATCGAAGCCGAGATCACGAAGACCCGTCTTGAAGAACTCGGTGTTCGCCCAAAGCTTATCGAACAGCTCCTCTTCTTCTTTCATGACACGGATCGCCTCACGGTTCGCCGCGACGACCGCTGGCGGGTGTGACGTCGAGAACAAGAACGGACGTCCCTTTTGAATCAAGAAGTCACGAATGTCGTTCGAGCAGGCGACGTAGCCACCGAGGACACCGATCGCTTTCGACAGCGTCCCGACTTGGAGCGCGACCCGGCCGTCAAGCCCGAAGTGGTTGACCGTACCGCGGCCGTTTTTGCCCAGCACGCCCGAGGCGTGGGCATCGTCGACCATGACCGCCGCGTCATACTTCTCGGCGAGCTCGACGATTTCTGGAAGCGGCGCGATGTTGCCGTCCATCGAGAAGACGCCGTCCGTGACGACGAGACGCGTCCGATAGTCCTGCGTCTCTTTCAACGCCGCCTTTAAATCGGCGAGGTCGGTGTGCTTATAGATGCGGCGAGCCGCTTTCGTCAACCGGATGCCATCGATAATCGAGGCGTGGTTGAGCGCGTCACTGATGACGACGTCCTCCGGACCGAGGAGGGCCGACAAGACGCCGAGGTTCGTCGCGAAGCCCGACTGGAACACGAGCGCCGCTTCCGTATGTTTGAACTCGGCGAGCTCGCGTTCGAACGCCTCGTGCATCTCGAACGTCCCGGCAATCGTCCGGACCGAACCTGTGCCGGCCCCGAACTGTTCGACCGCTTCAATCGCCGCTTGTTTCAAGCGCGGATGGTTGGCGAGTCCGAGATAGTTGTTCGAAGACAGCTGGACGAGCGATTTGCCGTCGATCGTGACTTCGTTCGCTTGCGCCGACTCGAGCGGCACGAGTGAGCGGAACGTGCCCGCTTGTTTCATTTCATTGACTGCTTCTGTAATATGTTCAAATGCCATATCGATTCCCCCTGTTTATGGTAATAAGACCACTTTACCGCACTTCCCGGCCCGCATGAGCTCGAAACCTTGCTCGAACTCCTCGAGCTTGAACACGTGCGTGATAATCGGTTCTACGTTCAGCTGACCTGTCGCGAGTAGCGTCGACACTTGACCCCACGTCTCATACATCTTACGTCCGGTGATGCCCTGAACGCGCACCCCTTTGAAGACGACGTCACGCGTCAAGTCAATGGCGACCGGCTTGGCTGGTAGTGACAACACATTGACGTCCCCGCCGGCCGTGACCATCTTGAACGCCTGGTCGATGGCGACCGGATGCCCGCTCATCTCACAGACGACATCGATGCCGTCCCCATCGGTCTGATCCATGATCAGCTCGAGCGGATTTTGCTCGAGGCTATTGATGACGACGTCCGCCCCCATGTCTTCGGCGAGCTTCAACCGGTACGGGTTGACGTCAATCGCATAGACGCGGCTCGCGCCCGCCGCTTTGGCGACGCCGACGGCCATGAGCCCGATTGGCCCACACCCGACGATGGCGACCGACTTGGCCGACACGTCACTCGCGAGCACTGTATGGACGGCGTTTCCAAGCGGCTCTTGAATCGAGGCGAGCTTGGCCAGCATCGACTCTGGATTGACCCACAAGTTCTCTTCAGGCATGACGACGTATTCAGCGAAACAGCCTTGCGTGTCGACACCGATGATTTTCGTGTTCTTACAGATATGATACTGCCCGCGCAAACACTGTTTACATTGGTGACAGACGATATGAGTCTCGGCCGATACGGTTTGTCCGATTTGGATGCGTTTCGTTCCTTCCCCGAGCGCCACGACTTCCCCCGCGAACTCGTGACCGAACACGTATGGCGGTTTGACCCGGCTCTTTGCCCAGTCGTCCCACTCATAAATGTGGACATCGGTCCCACAAATCGATGTCGCTTTCACTTTGATTAACACTTCCCCGGTTCCTGGTGTCGGGACTGGCACTTCGACCAATTGGGCCCCGAATCCGGCCGTATGTTTTTGAATCGCTTTCATCACAGGTGTCGTTGCTTCCTTCTCTGTCGTAGACACGAGCTGTTCCATTGAAAACGTCCCCCTCTTCATCTCTTAATCGAACTTCACGTTCTCTTTCATCTTGTCATAAAATGACGAACCTGAGAAGATAGAACGTCGATTTTCCAGACAAAAAAGAGAAGCCATCCGCGCCGATGGCTTCTCTTACAAGAATAGGACCTATGTCCCGACCGCAAGCTCATCGTGGTTCGATGATGAGCTTGATTGCCGTTCGTTCTTCTCCGTCAATCATAATGTCGGTGAACGCAGGGATGCAAATCAAATCCAGCCCGCTCGGCGCGACGAAACCACGCGCGATCGCGACCGCTTTGATGGATTGATTGAGCGCTCCAGCGCCGATTGCTTGAATCTCACACGTTCCTTTTTCACGAAGTACGCCAGCGAGTGCACCCGCCACGGAGTTAGGATTCGATTTTGCCGAAACTTTGAGTACGTCCATTCTTGTTTCCCCCTCGGGTAGGTTGTTCAATCAAACCATACGGTCTGATCATCTAGGTGTATGCGTTCGATTTTCGTGGCTCGTTTCGATTGGTCATCGATTGTGATTAAAACTCCATTTAGTTGTTCCCGTCCCTCGGCAACTTCAAACCGGACCGGGAGCTGGGTGATGAATTTTCTTAAGACGACCTCGGCATCCATGCCGAGCACCCCGTCGAGCGGACCCGTCATCCCGACGTCAGTGATGTACGCCGTGCCATTGTTCAGGATGCGGTTGTCAGCCGTCTGAACGTGCGTATGGGTGCCGACGACGGCTTGGACGCGACCGTCAAGGTGATAGCCCATCGCAATCTTCTCACTCGTCGCCTCGGCGTGCATGTCGACGAAAATCGCATCGACCTCGCCGCGAATCTCTTCGACGAGCGCGTCGACGGTGCGGAACGGACAGTCGAGCGACGGCAGGAACACCGTCCCCATCGCGTTGATGACGGCGAGCTTCTTCCCGCCTTGTTTCAACACCATCATCCCGACACCGGGCGTACCGGTAGGATAGTTGGCCGGGCGGACGATGCGGTCGGCATCATCGATCCAGTCAAAGATGTCACGGTTGTCCCAAGTATGATTCCCCATCGTCACGCCGTGGAATCCAAGCTCGAGAAATTGTTGATAGATTTTTTTTGTGATACCGCGTCCGTTGGCTGCGTTTTCACCGTTGACGAGCATGAACGTCGGGCTATATTTGCTTTTTAAGCGTCCGATTTGGGCGCTCAAGATGTCGCGACCTGGTTTTCCGACCACGTCGCCGATAAATAAGATTTTCATAGTCTTGTCCTCCTCCAATAGAAAAAGCGGAGAATGTCTCCGCTCTTGTTACTTCGCATAATCGACGGCACGCGTTTCGCGAATGACCGTCACTTTGATTTGGCCTGGATAGTCAAGCTCATCTTCGATCCGTTTACAGATGTCACGGGCCATCTTGTTCGCCACGACGTCATCGACGACGTCTGGGCGGACGATGATCCGGACTTCACGTCCCGCTTGGATGGCATATGACTTCTCGACGCCTTCGAACGACTCACAGATCGCTTCGAGGCGCTCCAGGCGTCGGATATAGCTTTCGAGCGTCTCTTGACGGGCTCCTGGACGCGCCGCTGACAAGGCGTCAGCCGCTGCGACGAGAACCGCGATCGTCGATGTCGCTTCGACGTCCCCATGGTGCGAGGCGATCGAGTTGATGACGACCGGATGCTCTTTGTACTTCGTGGCGAGCTCGACACCGATCTCGACGTGGCTGCCTTCGACTTCATGGTCGATGGCTTTCCCGATATCGTGGAGGAGACCCGCTCGCTTGGCGAGCGTGACGTCTTCCCCGAGCTCGGCGGCCATCATGCCGGCGAGGTGGGCCACTTCGACCGAGTGGGCGAGCACGTTTTGACCGTAACTCGTCCGGTAACGCATTCGACCGAGCGTCTTGACGAGGTCCGGGTGGACTCCGTGGATGCCGGCTGAGAATGTCGCTTCTTCCCCGTATTCACGGATGCGTTCATCGACTTCACGACGTGATTTCTCGACCATCTCTTCGATGCGGGCCGGATGGATCCGACCGTCTTGAACGAGTTTTTCGAGCGTCATCTTGGCGATTTCACGACGGACCGGGTCAAATCCAGACAGGATGACCGCTTCCGGCGTGTCATCGATGATGAGGTCGATGCCGGTGAGTGTCTCGAGCGTGCGGATGTTACGTCCTTCACGTCCGATAATCCGCCCTTTCATCTCATCACTCGGCAAGTTGACGACTGATACGGTCGTCTCGGCGACGTGTTCGGCCGCATAACGTTGCATCGTGAGAGACAAGAGGTGTTTCGCTTTTTTATCAGCTTCTAATTTTGCTTTTTGCTCGATTTCTTTTTGAAGGAGAGCAGCATCGTGAAGCGCTTCCTGCTTCGCTTCGTCCATGATGATGGTCCGTGCTTCTTCTTTCGACAAGGCTGCCACGCGTACTAGTTCTTGGCGTGCCTCCTCATATAATTCCTCCACTTTGCTCTCGAGCGTTTCCGCTTCACGCTTCCGTTTCGCGAGTGCAGCCTCACGTTCATCCAAGGCGTCTTCTTTCCGTTCAAGCATGTCTGCTTTCCGGTCGAGAAGCTCTTCCTTTTGGACGAAACGATTTTCTTTCACTTTCTGCTCTTCACGTCGTTCGCGCAATTCTTGTTCGGTTTCATTGCGAAGTTGAATCATCTCTTCTTTTACTTCAAGCCGTGCTTCTTTTTGCATCGCTTCCGATTGTTGTCGCGCTTGCTCTACAATCTTGGTCGCTTCCGTCTCGGCACCTTGAATCTTCGCTTCGGCGATCGATTTACGCACAAAAAAACCTGCAACAAAAGCTATCGGCAAAAGGAGGATCAGAATAAGCTCTAATAGCCATTCCATCATGTTCACCTCCCTTTCGCAAGGTTATTTTATTTTTTCATGAATGAAAACGCGAGCGAGCCCGCGTATAGCTTTATTGTACTTATTTACCTGTTAGAATGCAATGCACGGACAGGATAGAACTACCAATTCATCAAAAAAATTATACTAAAAAAATCTCGCCTGAACCATGTCAGGCGAGAAAGGTTACTTACTCTTCGTCTAAAAGTGAGAGGACGTCATCGTTGTCAGCTTCGACTGTGACCGTCTTTTCACCGTTGAGACCGTAGTGGTCGCGGATCCGTTCTTCAACCGATGCGGCCACCGACGGGTTCTCTTTCATATACTGCTTCGCGTTCTCACGGCCTTGACCGAGACGCTCTTCGTTGTACGAGTACCACGCGCCGCTCTTTTGAACAATATCGAGGTCGGCCCCGATGTCGATGAGCTCGCCTTCACGTGAGATGCCTTCGCCGTACATGATATCGACTTCTGCCGTCTTGAACGGTGGCGCGATCTTGTTTTTGACGACTTTGATTTTCGTCCGGTTCCCGACCATGTCTTGACCTTGTTTGAGCGTTTCAGCACGACGGACCTCGAGACGGACCGACGAGTAGAACTTGAGGGCACGACCACCAGGTGTCGTTTCCGGGTTACCGAACATGATTCCGATTTTCTCACGGATTTGGTTGATGAAGATGACGATTGTCTTCGACTTGTTCGTCGCACCAGACAATTTACGGAGCGCTTGGCTCATGAGGCGGGCTTGAAGACCGACGTGTGAGTCTCCCATCTCCCCTTCAATCTCGGCTTTCGGAACGAGTGCCGCAACCGAGTCGACGACGAGGATATCGACCGCACCAGAGCGGACGAGGGCTTCCGCGATTTCAAGGGCTTGTTCCCCTGTATCCGGTTGTGATAAGAGCAACTCATCGATGTTGACGCCCAAGTTTTGTGCGTATTTCGGGTCGAGCGCGTGCTCGGCGTCGACGAAGGCAGCTTGTCCGCCACGCTTTTGAACTTCAGCGATGGCGTGAAGCGCCACCGTCGTCTTACCTGACGATTCAGGTCCGTACACTTCGATAACACGACCACGTGGATAACCACCTGCACCGAGCGCGATGTCAAGGGCGATTGAGCCTGACGGGGTCACCGAAACTTGCTGATCTGTATTTTCACCGAGGCGCATGATTGAGCCTTTACCGAATTGTTTCTCAATTTGGCGTAATGCCATTTCTAACGCTTGTTTACGATCACTCATAGATTAATGAGCCTCCTTTGATTGATACTTTCATTATAAGCGAAGCGAAGACGATACACAAGTTTTTTGCGAACGTTTATTCGCCTTTTTTCATTTGTTGCAGGAGCGCCCACATTCCGTCTTTCGTAGCCCGGGCTTGAATGACATGCCGCTCTTGATGCGGGTAATCACGTTCAATCACGTCAATCCCGTCCGGTGACCGGATGCCGATGAACACTTTTCCGACCGGCTGACCCGAATTTGACGTCGGACCGGCCTCGCCGGTGAACGCCAGCCCATAATCCGTTCCGGTCTGACGCGTCAGACCGAGGATCATTTCAAAGGCGACTTCTTTTGAGACGACCGAGTGTGAATCAATTGTATCAAGGGACACCCCTAAAAACCTATTTTTTAGCTCGTCGGAGTACGTGACGACCCCGCCCTTGAACACCGAGGATGCTCCTGGAACGGCCGTGAGCATCGCTTGGGCTTGACCGCCCGTGAGCGATTCGGCAATCGACAGCGTCGCCTGACGCGCTTGTAACTCGTGAATCAGCCGTGCGGCGAGCGTATCGTCGTCCGAACCGAAGTAAAAGTGACCGACCCGCGCCAAAATATCCTGTTTGACCCGTTCAATCATCTCCCGCGCCACGGTCTCAGTATCGGCGCGGGCGCTGATGCGCAGTCGTGCCTCGCCCGATTCGGCGTACGGGGCGACCGTAGGGTTCGACCCGGTCATCAAATCGGCGACGGCCGCGTCGAGCGCCGACTCGCCAATCTCATAAAAGCGCAGCGATTCAGAGACGATGGTCATCCCGCCGAATTTTTCTGGGAACGTGGCGTCGACGATCGCTTTCATCTCCCACGGGACACCCGGTAACAACAGCCATGTCGGTTCGTCCTCGATCCACATCCCGGGCGCGAGACCGACCGGGTTGGTGAGCACTTCGGCCCCGGTCAAGACGTCGGCTTGCCGCGCGTCCCCTTCGTTCGGCTCGCGTCCGCGCGAGGCGACGAAGCGACGGATCGTCTCGAGCGATGCCTCGTCACGGATGAGTGGACGGCCGAGCACCTCGGCGAGTGTCGTCTTCGTGATATCATCCGCCGTCGGCCCGAGCCCGCCGGTGACGATGACGAATTCACTTCGTGATCGCGCTTGTTCGAGTGTCGCTCGCAAACGTTCCTGATTATCTCCGACGACTACATGATACAGCACGGACAACCCATATTTCGACAGCTGTTCTGATAAGTAACGGGCGTTCATGTTCGTGATTTCCCCTAAGAGCAGTTCAGAGCCTACCGCAATGATTTCGGTGCGTTTCATCCAAATTCCTCCCCCAATAAAAAAACGAGCTGTTCGGCCAAGCTGAACAACTCGTCTATGCCGATGGTTACATCGACTTTACAATGATCTTATAGTTTTGTGCGAAATATTCGGCCCCTGAGTAAATGGTCAAGACGAGCGCGAGCCACATCGCCCATTCGCCGAACGGGATGCCGACATAGCTGAAAATCGGGTTGCCGAACAGCAGGAAGATGATGGCAAAGAGTTGGACCCATGTCTTCGCTTTGCCCGACTTCCCGGCCGCGACGACGATTCCTTCATCGGCCGCCACGAGACGAAGTCCCGTCACCGCGAACTCACGCGAGAGAATGACGACGACGACCCATGCCGCGACGAGATCCATCTCGACGAGCAGGACGAGTGCCGCCGTGACGAGTAGTTTGTCAGCGAGCGGATCCATGAATTTCCCAAAGTTGGTGACCAAGTTGTGCTTCCGGGCGAGATGCCCGTCAAGCCAGTCAGTGATAGCGGCAATCGTAAAGATGACCGCGGCGATGAATTGATGGAGCGGTACGTCCGCCCCGAGGAAAGCGATGTCTCCCCAATCAAAATCTACGGCGAGTAAGACGACGAACACGGGGATGAGCAACACCCGTAACATCGTCAAACGGTTAGGTAGGTTCATCGAGAACTCCTCCTCTAGAAGGAGAGTCAACTTATTCTGCGTCGACTCTCTTTACAAATATATTTTGTGTGACCGGCGAGTCGGCTAATTCAAGCTCCCGGCCATTGACAACAATTTTCTCGACCCCACCGATCAAGCCGATTCGGATGCGAAGCGTATCCGTCTCCGCGTCCTCGATTACAATCGGGTTTTGTTTCGATTGGTTCGGATATTCCGGAGCGAGGAACGCTCCCTCGAGTGAGGTGTCCCGAACACCGACATATGTCGCCGGCGACTCTTTCACATGAATCTCCGTCGTCAGTTTATCGGCCGTCGCGATCTCATATGTGAGGTCTGCCCCGTTCGTCGACGCGACTGCAATCGGTCCCGTCTCTTCTGCCGGTTCTTCTTCGACCGGTTCTTCGGCCGGCGGTTCTTCTTCGACCGGCTCTTCTTCCGGCACGTCCTTGTTTTGATCAATGGTTACACCCGAGTTCGTCTGTTCAGCCGGTGACGCGTTTTGGTCGCCGAAATCAAGGTTTCGGACGACGTAATAGACGGCCGTCATCAACAGGAACGCGACGAGCACGAGCATGACTTTCGGTACCCAACGCGAGACACGGCTCGACGTCTCGGACGCTTTCGAATAGGTTTGCTTTCGCGATAATTGAACGGTCGGTTGCGGCTCGATTTTCGGCAAGTCTTTCGCATACGTCTCGTACAGTTCATCGACATCAAGTCCTAACGATTCCGCATACGTTTTAATGAACGCCCGTGCATAGAACGAGCCAGGGAGATTTTTGTAATCACCTTCCTCGATCGCGATGATATAGCGTTTTTGAATCTTCGTCGTCTGCTGGATTTGGTCGAGCGTCAAACCGCTCGCCTCACGCCTTTGTTTCAAAAAAGTCCCTAGTTCTGTCACAGGGGTCCACACCTTCCATTCAAGTAGTTATTCAAACCATTCTGCCTCACGATGTGTCTCTTGAGGAATGATAATCTCCTCATCTTGTGAGTTCCTCAGTTCGATGATGTAATCAAAGTCTTCGAACACGCAATCGGTGTTGCGCACGTATAGGTCCGGATGCTCGATGACTTTCACGGACGGCAACCGCATGACTTCTCGAATCAATTGACGATGGCGTTCATCCATCGTCCGGGTCGAGACGGCACCGTCGATGATATAGACGTGGTCCCCTTCGCGTTCTTCTTCGAACAACGAGGTCCTCACCGTCTGCTTCATGAGCGTCGATGACAGGAACAGCCAGCGCTTGTTCGCACAGACGCTCGCCGCAACAATCGACTCGGTCTTTCCGACACGCGGATTGCCGCGCACCCCGATCAACAAGTGCCGTTCTTCTTTCATCAGTTCGGCGACGAAGTCGACGAGGACACCTAAGTCCTCGCGGACGAATTTGAACGTCTTCTTGTCGTCATTGTCGTGCTCGATGTAGCGCCCATGTCGAATCGCGATTCGGTCTCGAAGCTTCGGTCGCCGGAGCTTGATGACGACGATGGCTTCCATCTTGCGCAAAATATGTTCCAGACGATGGACGTGATCC
Organism: Exiguobacterium sp. E4787; assembly: GCF_018618375.1. Taxonomy (NCBI): domain Bacteria; kingdom Bacillati; phylum Bacillota; class Bacilli; order Caryophanales; genus Exiguobacterium; species Exiguobacterium sp. E4787. The sequence continues at coordinate 102,722 of NZ_JACSLY010000001.1, forward strand.
GCGGCCGGGGCCTTTAACAGCATGCCGCGGCGCTGGAGATCGACGCCGTTAATCGTCACGATTGAGATTTGAAGCATCCCCATCAGGGAAGCGATATCCCCCAGGATACCGGGCCGATTTTGGCAAAGTTCATATTCGAGATACCATTCTTCGAACTTATGATCCATCTCGTCCACCCTTTCCGATGTGTGCTCGCTACCTTGTTCATTCTAAATTATTTTAGAAGAATTGAAAAGAACTCGTTTCAGTCGTGGCGACAAAGTTTTATACCCAACCGCCATCGATGCGGAGCACGGCACCCGTCATATAGGCGGCGGCAGGAGAGCAGAGGAAACGAATCGTCTCCGCCACGTCCTCAGGTCCGCCTAACCGGCCGAGCGGAATCTCCTCACGGGCGGTTTGTTTCGTCTCTTCTACGGTATCATTCATCGGAGTGTCAATCCACCCCGGCGTGACCGCATTGATGCGGACATGGAACGGTCCCGCCTCACGGGCGAACGCTTTGACGAATCCGAGCTGGGCGGCCTTGACCGTCGAATAGAGGACTTCCCCGGCCGCACCAACCTCACCCCAGACGCTCGAGACGACCACGATGTCCAGGGGGCGGTCGTACGCTTTTTGCCCGACGACGTGCTGCACGAGCCGGACCATCGAGCGGACATGAATCCGGTACAGCCGATCGAGTTCGAGGAGCGACTGGTCGACGAGCAACCCGTAGGCATGATTGCCGGCGACGTGGATGATGCGGTCGACCGGTCCGAGTGTGCCGAGCCAAGCCTCGAGCCCGGCCACATCATCGAGGTCACACGTGACGACGTCAGCCGTCAGTCCTTCGCTCGCGACGAATGCACGGAGCGATTCTGCTTGCGTATGCGCCTGCAAGATGAGGTCATCGTCTCGGAACGACAGGGCGACGGCACGGCCGATCGCCCCGCTCGCTCCCGTGATGAGCGTCGTCACGGTTTCTTAACGATGCAGACGGTCCGGTGATCGGCTTGGAATAGACGGTCATACGCGGCGTACAGATCGTCGAGTGAAATCGCATCGAGCAAATCAGGGATGTCGAACATGTTGCCGCCGCTGAGCGCGTAACGTGAGAACTGGTTGGCGATGAACTCCGGTGAGTTGAGTGCCTTCAAAAACTGTCCTTTCATCATGCGCTTCTTGCGATCGAGCGTCTCGGCGCCGAGTTCGAGCGGACGCTCGAGGGCGGACGTGATACGGTCGACGAACGGCTCGACGTGCGGCGTCTCCATCGACAGGACGGCGAAGGCGAACGTCTCTTCTGACGTATAGTCGAACGAGAACGCGTCATCGATCAATCCTTCGGCATACAGTTCCGCGTAGAGCGGCGCCGTCGTGTCGAACAAGGCGTGCATGAGGAGCTCGACGATGAGCTCTTGCTTCATGCCGTCCTTGCCGGTGAGCGGTGTATCCTTATATCCGATCATCACTTTCGGGACGGAGACGTCCATCTCGATGATGCGTTCGGCCAGATGCACCGTCTCCGGCTCTTCGATTTCTTCCCGCGCCGTCAACAGCGGCTGCGGGAACGTCTTCGCCGCCTGGTTGGCGGTGATTTCGGCGAGAATCGCGTCCGGGTCGATATTCCCGACGACGAACAGCACCATGTTGCTCGGATGATAAAACGCTTGGTGGCAACGATACAAATCGTCCGCCGTGATGGCACTGATCGAGTCGATCGTCCCGGCGATATCGATTTTGACCGGGTGTTCGGCGTACATCGCCTCAATCAAACCGAAGTAGAGCCTCCAACCTGGATTGTCTTGATACATCTGAATCTCTTGACCGATGATGCCTTTCTCTTTTTCGACCGATGCTTCTGTAAAGTACGGCGCTTGGACGAAGTCGATTAACGTCTTCAAGTTCTCACTGACGTTCGACGTCGCACCGAATAAATATGCCGTCCGGGTGAACGACGTGAACGCGTTCGCCGACGCACCGAGGCGTCCGAATTGTTGGAACACGTCGCCGTCCTCTTTCTCGAACATCTTATGCTCGAGGAAGTGGGCGATTCCGTCCGGTACGTCGACCCAGTCCTCTAGCTTGAACCGACGATCAATCGACCCGTATTTGGTCGTGAACGTGGCGTACGTTTTCTCATAGCCGGTCTTTTTCAATAAGTAAACCGTCAATCCGTTCTCGAGGACGGTATAATGTAGCGTCTCTCCGACGTTAGGAAAATCGAGTTTCATGCGGTTCCCCCCTTTAAACAATAGACGGCCTGTAGCGTCAATCGGTTCGCGAGCGCGGCCACGTCTTGACGCGACGTCCGTTCGATAATCGCCATCTCTTCGTCGAGCGAGAACGGACGGATGTCCGAACCGCTCATCCAAGCAATCAATTGACGCGGATTGTCGCCGAGTTGACGACGCTGATGGAATAACATCGCTTTCGTCTGTTCGAGCGTCTCATCCTCGAACGTGCCGGCTTGAAGGTCGACTAGCTGGTCGGCGATAATCGCCTCGGTCTTGGCCTGGTTCGAGGCATCGATTCCGGCGTAGACGAACAGCATCCGGCTGAGCGAGCTATACTGCGAGGCCGCGTAATAGGCCAAGCTCTCTTTTTCGCGGACGTTCATGAACAGTTTCGAGTGCGGGAAGCCGCCGAATAAGCCGTTGACGACTTGCATCCGGACGGCGTCCTCACTTCTCGGGTCGATGTCGACTTGATAGGCAAGGTGCAACTTGCTCTGATTGATGGCTTGATGTTCCTCGAGCCGTTGAAACTCACGGTCGACCGGCTGGGGATACTCCCGAACGAGACGTTCTCCGAGCCCTTCGAGCGGGGCGAACGCGTCCGTCACTTGTTCACGACTGACGTCTCCGACGACATAAACGTCGACGCGGTCGTGACGGATCATCGATTCATACGCTTCGAACAACGTCCGAGGTGTCACGTGCTCCAACTGGTCAAGTGTCCCAAGCGATGGGATGGCGAGTTCTCCGCCGAGCAGCTCTTGCAGACGTTGTTGGGCAAAGCGCATCTTGTCATCGTATACCGATTCGATCCGTTGACGCTGAAGGCGGGTCTCTTGCTCAACGATGAGCGGTTGGAACGCCCCGTCATAGGCGTTCGGACGAAGTAGCACTTCCTCGAGCAGTTTGATGGCTTGAGCTAGCACCGGTTCGCCGACGAGTTCGTCGTTCACGACTTCAAGCTGGAACTGGATGATATGCTCTTTGCCGACTTTCGAGGCCCCGGCGTACAGGCTTGCGTCATACAGTTGTTCGAGCGGTGTATGGAACAGTTCGATCGACGGATAGGCTTCCGTCGCCTTCTCCATCACATACGGCAACAAGGCGCGGGCTGCAATCGTCTCAGGCGACAATGGCGCCGCGAACGAGACGAGACATGTCGTCGTCTTGAATTTTTGGGTCGGGTAGACCGAATAGTGCAATCGCTGTTGAAATTGTTCGATTCCTTTCATAACTGGATCTACTCCTTCTTCTTTTTCGTTTTAAAGACATCGGCACCGCGGGCATATTCTTGGTCGGGCACACCGGCCACGACGTTGGCGTAACGGGCCGCAGTAAATAAGTAATCACTCAATCGATTGTAGTACGGGAGTTGACGGACGGCCGCATCGACATTGACAAGTTCTCGTTCGACACGGCGACAGACGGTGCGCGCCACATGCAGGCTTGCCGCTCCGACACTGCCTCCCGGCAAAATGAACCGGACGAGCTCAGGACATTTGGCCTCAAGCTCGTCAATCCACGTCTCAAGCTCCGTGACGATTACTAAATCGACTTGTTGCGGCGGGTCATGTTTATACATCAGCTCCGAGCCGAGATCGAACAAGTCGTGCTGGATTCGTGTCAATTGGGTCCGGAGCGTCTCGTCCGTCTGATGGGCGAGCGCGAGACCGATCTGACTGTTCAACTCATCTAACAGTCCCATCGCCTGGATGTGGGGATGGACTTTCAAGACGCGTCCACCGATGAGCGACGTCTCGCCCTTGTCCCCGCCTCGTGTGTACAGTTTCATGTCATTTCCTCCTTTAGCCACAAATGGTGACCCATAGGAGTCACCATTGTCGTTATACCTGCGGTTGCGTGTACGGGAGACGGATTGTGAACGTCGTCCCTTCGTCGAGCGCGCTTGAGACGTCGACCGTGCCGTGATGGGCATCGATGACGTTCTTGACGATGGCGAGACCGATTCCGGTACCTGCCTTGCCGCCGCTCGTCCGTGCTTTATCCGCTTTGTAGAACCGTTCGAACACGAACGGTAAATCTTCTTTCGGGATGCCGCTGCCCGTGTCGGACAGACGGATCATGAAGCCGGTCTCTTCTGCGCTCGCTTCGAGTCGAATCGAACCGGACTCGGTATGTGCGATGGCATTGCCGATTAAATTCGTGAACACTTGTTCCAATCGGTCCCCGTCCGCCTCAATCGTGTGACGCGGAGCCTCAGTCGAGAGGGTGATCCCTTTCTCGTTCGCCATCTGGTTGAACTTGCGCATGACGCGCGGTAAAAACTCACCGAGGTCGAACGTCGCGAATTGCATCGTCTCTTTGCCCGATTCAATCCGTGCCAAGTCGAGTAAATCGTTGACGAGACGGGCGAGCCGGAGTGACTCATCATAGATGATGGAAGCGAATTCTTTCGTCGCATCATCACTCTCGGTCATGCCGTCGATAATCGCCTCGGAATACCCTTGGAGTGTCACGAGCGGGGTCCGGAGTTCATGGCTGACGTTGGCGACGAAATCGGTCCGCATCTTGTCGAGGCGATGGCTCTCTGTCGTGTCACGGATGACGACGACGGCCCCTTCGAAATCGTCCTCGCCAAGAAGCGGTGTCACGGTCAACGTGTAATAATGGTCGTGCTGTTTCACTTCAATCGTCTTCTCCGGAGCCCCGGCGACGACGTCCTCATAGAGCGACAACACGACTTCGTGCGGTTGCTCGTCAATGAGGAGCGGTTGGGCTTGAGGATTCGTCACGATGACGTTCGCATGGCGGTCGAGGGTGATGACCCCATCGGCCATCGACCGTAAAATCGAGGCCAATTGTAGCCGTTCCCGATCGAGCGCGTTCACATACGTCGACAGCTGGCTGCTCATCGCGTTGAACGAGCCGGCCAGTTCGCCGATCTCATCGTTCGACTTTTGAACGAGGCGCAGGTCGAACTGCCCTTCCCCTGTCTTGTTGACGGCGTCGCGCATCTCCCGGAGCGGTGCCGTGATGCGCGTCGATAAGAAGAACGCGAACACGGTCGTGACGATGATGGCCGAGGCGACCGTCCAAAAGATGATCGTCCGGGCCCCTTCGTTCGCACTCGAGATCGCATCAAGCGGTTCAATCAAATAAAGCGTATACTCGCCCGTCTCGAGTGAGAACGTCGTCCGGTATGCGAGCGCGGCCTGGTCGTCAAACGACGAGAAGTTCCCGATCGACGTCTCTCCGACGGCTTGATACGCTTCCCAGTCTTGACGTCCGAGTTCGGTCATGAGCCCATCGACTTCGGTCCCGAAATTCGAGCGGACCGTCCCGTTCTCCAATATATAGTTGGCGCCGTACACTTCGATGATTTGATCAACCGTCCGCGATGCGTCCCCTTCTTGGAGCAGTACGGATTGAACTTGTCCCCCGAGTTTGGCCAAATGGCCTCGTTCCTGATCGATATGAAACGAGTTGAAAAACTCGAGCATCAGAACGGAGACGATGAACAAGATAAGACTGACCAATACGAGAATCGTCAACCACAGCTTTGTGACGATGCTATTGCGGCGAATCATCACTCACTGACGACTTCGAACTTGTAACCGACACCCCATACCGTCGTAATCATGTGCGCGGCTTCTGGAGAGACCCGGTTCAACTTTTCCCGGAGTCGCTTCACGTGTGTGTCGACCGTTCGAAGGTCTCCAAAGAATTCATAGTTCCAGACTTCTTTTAATAGCTGTTCCCGTGAGAACACTTTGTCAACTTGCTTGGCCAAGAAGAACAACAGTTCATATTCTTTCGGCGTGAGCGCAATCTCTTCTCCGTCGACCGTGACACGGTGCGCGTCGTTATCGATCGTCAAATGCGGGAAGACGATTAAGTCTTTTGATTTTTCAGCCGTACGTAAATATTTGGTCGATCCTGAACGGCGGAGGAGCGCCTTGACGCGCAGGACGACCTCACGCGGGCTGAACGGTTTGACGATATAATCGTCGGCCCCGACCTCGAACCCTTGGACACGGTCGACTTCTTCCCCTTTCGCCGTCAACATGATGACCGGCGTCGCTTTCGATTTGCGAAGTTCGGTACACACCTCGACACCGTCCATTTTCGGCATCATCAAATCGAGCAAGATGACATCGAAATTATGCTCGAGGGCGAGCTGTAACGCCTCTTCCCCGTTCGTCGCTTCGACAATCACGTACTGTTCCCGTTCCAAATACATTTTTAATAGTCGGCGAATTCTTTCCTCGTCGTCGACCACTAAAATTTTTGTTTTATTAGCCATCCACTAAACCTCCTAATCGAACCATTACAAGATGTAGCGTTTGTTGCACAATTGTGAACATTTCGCTCTCTTTCATAACTATACCACTCTATTATTTGGCTTCACAACGGTCAGTTGATAGCGCCATGAAAAAAGAAGCCACCGGAGTGACTTCTTTGTTTACGCATATGAATGCAAACCGGCGATGACAAGGTTGACGAAGACGAGGTTGAACATGATGACGGCGAATCCACCGACACAGAGCCAAGCCGCTTTCGTTCCCGTCCAGCCACGCTGGATCCGCATATGCAAGTAATAGATATAGATGAGCATCGTGATGAGCGCCCACACTTCTTTCGGGTCCCAGCCCCAGAAACGGTTCCAGGCGATTTGGGCCCAAATCATGGCGAAGATGAGGCCCCCGAGAATGAACACCGGCAAGCCGATGGCGATCGAACGGTAACTGATCTCGTCAGCGAGGTCGAGGTCGACCTTTTTCGCGAGCGGCTGTAACGCCTCGGCGACGCGCTTGCGTAAGATGACGAAACGGAGCAGCACATAAATCACAGCGCCGGCGATGACCGACCAGATGAGTGTGTTCAATTTCAACGTGTTGATGAACGTCGGCAACTCGAGTGACAAGCCGCTGGCACCAGAGACAAGTTGCGCCCCTTCCGGTACGAACAGCATCGGCATGAAGTACTCATACGACTCTTGCGTTCCGCGGTCGTTCGTGAACTCGACGACGCCACCGGCACCAATCGCCTTGAAGAGCATCGAGACGAGAATGAAGCCGAGCGTACACATGAGCACGAACATCGTGACTTCGAGCCATGTCCGAGACTTCGACTGCTCGCGCATCGACGTCTCGTTCAGCAAGAAGATGAGGCCTGATGCAAAGCTGATGGCCAGAATCCCTTGTCCGAGCGCTGCGGTCGTGACGTGAATCTTCAACCAGACACTGTTCAAGGCTGGGATGAGCGGTGCCACTTCGCTCGAGAACATCGAGGCGAAGGCGATGACGAGCAAAGCCACCGGCATGGCGAACAACCCGAGCACATCATTCTTATAAATGCCATACACGACGAGGAAGCCAAGCACCATCATCATTCCGAAGAACGTCGTGTATTCGTATAGGTTCGATACCGGCGCATAGCCGACCCCGACCCACCGTAAAATAAAATATCCCATTTGGGCGATAAAGCCGATGACCGCCAGCATGAACGCATATTTTCCATAGGCGATACGGTTGACGTTGCGGTCTTTGCGCATCCCGCTGACCGCGATTGTGAACAACACAGTCGCGACAGCGTACAGGATGAACGCGATGAAGAGCAAACGACTGCTCCACTGAATCCAATCCATTATGATTCCCCTCTTTCATTGGTTGAGTTGTCGTCTGTCTTTTTTTCAAACCGTGCCTGATCTTCCCAGATCGGCAGGCCATGTTTCTCTAGGAGCGGTGTGATTTCGCGGTTAAGTGAAGATGGGTTCTTGTTCGTGAAACCGGCGACAAGCACGTCCGTTTCGCCGTGACGGCGAATCCAGATGCGACGGTGCGGCCAATACATACCCATTACAATCCCGACCATGAAGATGATTCCACCGACGATTAACACTGGATACGTCGAGTCACTCTTGACGCGAAGACCGCTCGTGCTCGCCATCTCCGTCCCGGCGAATTGGACCGCATAGCGATTCTCCTCGTCGGCAACGTTCAAGCGAATCCCGATCAAGTTCGATTCGGTCGTGCCGTCCGGTGTGTCAATCGCCATGAAGAAAGCCGGGTTGAGCGCCCGTGGCGATTTCGTATTCGGCTGACCGTCCTTGACTTCAAAGTCCGGGTATAAGTCGTTCAGTTTGACCGTGACGTCACCGAGGTCGTATGTCGTCTCCGGATTTGTCAAATCGACCGTGAACGGTCCGTATACGTCGCCTGTCTCTTTATCAGCGACGTTGAATGACATTGACAAGAACTCTGGACGACTCGAATACTGTTCTTGATACACTTCATATTTTTCAAACTTGAACGGATGGTTCACTTTCGTCGAACCGGTATCGACTTCCTCGAGTTGCGGCGATCCGTCCTCGTTCGTTCCGGTCTTCTTGAACAGCGTCAATTCCGTCTCATAGTTTTTTGGGACAGCACCCGCTTTTTCGATTGCCTCGGCAAACTTCGCATCTTCGGCGTTGTTTTCCGGATCATACATTTCTAAAATAAATTGATCATTGCGGAGATAATACTTATCATCCGTCGCCTCGAGCGGAACCGTATCGCCTTCGCGCACCCATTCGAGCGTGTCCGTATGGAATGCCGGAAAGACGCGTAGCATCGCCCCGATGAAGAAGATGACGAGCCCGATGTGGTTGACGTATGGGCCCCAACGGCCAAAACGGTATTTTTCGGCGAGTAAGGCGTCGCCGTCACGCTTCACTTGATAGCGCTTCGCTTTTAAGGCGTCGCCGAACGCATCGATTTGTTCGTCCGAACCTTTTCCCTCTCCAATCAGACGTTGTCCGCGCATGAAGCGATCGGTACGTCGGACCGGCTGGTTTTTCAACGCTTTATATAGCGGGAAAAATCGGTCGATTGACACGACGATGAGCGATAAAGTCAGCATGACGATCAACGTGATGTACCACCACGATGTATAGAGGTTATGGAATCCTAACGTGTAATAAATCGTTCCCGGTGTCCCGTACTCGTCCGTATAATACTGGCTCGCCGGCAACTGTTGCGGAATATACATCTCTTGCGGGAAAATCGTTCCGACCGCCGATCCGACGATGATGAGCCCGATGAGCCACAGACCGACCTTGACCGATGCAAAAAAGCTCCACACCCGATCAATCCATGACCGTGGACGACGCTTCGATCGTAAATCGGCGCCGTCGTATTTCATATCTAGCATATGTGCGCCCCCCGTTCGCTTACAATGACTTTTCGGCCAACTCCATCAGTTTCTCTTTCGTGAGTTCACCTTCGTACTTTTCAATCACTTTGCCATCCGCATCGATGACGAATGTGACCGGCAAGTTATAAATCCCGTACGCCTTCTCGACTTCGCTGCGCGTGTCCATCAAAATCGGGTAGTCGAGCTTGACGCCGAGGTCGTTCACAAAATTATCGACCCGGAGCGGTGTCTCACCGACATTGACCGCCCAAAAATCGACGCCCATGTCTTGAAGGGCTGCATAGTTGTCCTGAACGACCGGCATCTCTTTCTCGCACGGTTCACAGAACGTGCCCCAGAAGTTCAAGAGTAGCCCTTTGCCGTCGTATGTTTCACGCTCGACCATCGTTGTCCCGTCTAAACTGACGAGCTTGAAGTTCGGCGCATCGTCACCGGCCTCGACCCGTCCGTCGTTACCGGCTTGTTCAATCAATTGCATGATGACGACCGCTCCTGCGAACAGGACCATCGTCATGATCATGAGCCGCCAAAATGACCGTTTTTTCTTATGGGCCATCGCCTGATTCATGCGATCACCCGACTTTGTTTCTTTCGTCATGAGTTCACACCATCCTTCAGTTGTTATTGTACTGAAAAAACACCAAAAACGCACATTAACAGACTTTTTTCATCTTTTTGTCACACAATCTCCACAAACTAAAAAATCATCCTATCTCAGGACGATTTTTTAGTTGTTATTTTTTCTTTTTCTTGCCTCGTTGTACAGGGGGTACGGTCGGGTTGGCAAGTTCACGCAACTTGGATACTTCTTTGCGTGACAGTTCACGCCATTCGCCCGTCGTGAGACCGTCGAGCGTCAAGAAACCGAACTGTTCGCGCTTCAATTTGATGACTTCCGAACCGACTGCTTCGAGCATGCGGCGGATTTGACGGTTATGGCCTTCCGAGATGACGATTTCTAGAATGGCCGAGTTTTTCTTATGGTCGACCGTCTTCATCTTCACTTGGGCACTGCCCGTCTTATATCCATCATCGAGCTCGACGCCCGACTCGAGTTGTTTCATCGCGATATACGAAGGAATGTTCTTCACTTTCGCCACATAGCGTTTCGGGATTTTGAACTTCGGATGGGTCATCATGTTCGAGAACTCTCCATCGTTCGTCAAGATGATGAGTCCCGTCGTGTTATAGTCGAGACGTCCGACCGGGAAGACACGTGATCCGGGTGGGACGAGGTCGGTGATTACTTTACGACCTTTATCGTCTTCGACCGTCGAGACGTAACCGCTCGGCTTGTAGAGGACATAGTAGACATGCTCTTCTTGTTCGATTTTCACACCGTCGACTTCGACTTCAGACTTCGGTCCGACTTTCGTCCCGAGTTCGCGCACGACTTTCCCGTTGACGCGGACCCGTCCATCTAAAATCATTTCTTCGGCTTTGCGCCGTGAGGCGACACCTGCTTGGGCAATCACTTTTTGTAAACGTTCCATTTATTCATTCTCCAATCTATCTTGCATAATCGCAGACGGCTGGCCGAAGAACAAATCGCCTTCGTCCGAGAGCTCGTCTCCAAACGTTAATGGGGGCAATTCATCAAGTGAATTAAACCCGAAATGGTCCAGGAAATGCTCGGTCGTGCGGTACAACTTGGCCCGTCCGATCGTCTTGGCCCGTCCGGCCGACTCAATCAACCCTTTTGATAACAGCGTATGGATGACGCGTTCGACTTTGACGCCCCGAACTTCTTCGATATCGGCCCGGGTGACCGGTTGCTTGTACGCGATGATGACGAGCGTCTCCATCGCTGCCCGAGACAAGGCTTGTTCGGCCATCGTGCCGACGTAACGCTGAATATACTCGGATACCTCGGGCACCGTCACGAGCTTGTACACGCCCGCCGATTCAATCAATTGGAACGGGCGACCGGAGTCTTTAAACGATACTTCTAGCTTACTCAACTGTTCGCGGGCGGCGGCTTCCGAAATGTCGAGTGTATCCGCGAGGGCACGCACTTCCATCCCTTCTTCGCCGACAACGAACAGTAGACTCTCAATAATCGTTTCATAAGACAGCAACGGCTTCATTCCTTTCCTTTGATGATTCGACGAACGAGATTTGAATGTCCCGTTCTTCTTGTTTGGTCGTGACGACACGCAACTTGATTAGCTCAAGCAACGCCATGAACGTGACGACGAGGTCGGAGACATCGGGCCGCTCCTCAAAAAACGAAAAGAACGAGGTCGTCCCTGCTGCCGAGACGTGCTCGTGCAACCGCGTCATCTGCTCTTCGAGCGTCCGTTCTTCGCGTTTGATCGTCTTCTTACGGCGTTCTTTCCACCGCTTGCGCTCGACCATCTTCGAATAGGCGTGCAACAAGTCCGAGAAGTTGAGCGGTCCGTCGTACGGTTGGACGAGGTCGGACATATAGCGCGTCAAATCTTGGCCCGGGCGGCTGTACAGTTCGAGCCGAGACTCTTCCTGCTCGCGCATGAACACGACCGCTTCTTTATAGGCCTTATATTCAATCAACTGTCGAATCAACCCTTCGCGGGTCGGTTCTTCGCCGAAGTCAGGAATGTCATCCTCTTCGACCGGTACCGGTGGCAACAGCTGCTTGCTCTTCAATTGGAGCAACGTCGCCGCCATGACCAAATACTCACTGGCCACATCGAGCTCAAATTTTTGCATCGCCCGGATAAAGGCGACATACTGGTCCGTGACCTCGGAGACAGAGATGTCCGCGATGTCGAGCTCCATCTTGCCGATCAAGTGGAGCAGCAAGTCGAGCGGACCTTCGAACGTATCGATTTTGACGTTGTACGCTTCCATAGAGACACCTGCCATTTACATTTTTGCGCTTTAGTATAACATGTTTTGTAGTACCGTGACCACGAAAGGAGAAATTTGATGTCAACGCCTTTAATCCAGTATACGCTCTTGTTTGAATGCCATGCCGATTATTTCGAATGCCACGAAGTGCTCGAGGAAGCTTGGCAAGACGGAGGCCGTCAAGATTTAGGTTACGCCGCCTTGATTCAGTACGCCGTCGCCCATTACCATGCCCGCCGCGGCAATATGGCCGGGGCGAAAAAGAGCATCGCGGCGTTGCAGCAAAAGCTTGGATTGGCCGCGACCGAGCTCGAGGGGCACGGCATCGACGTGGACGCGTTCGCCAAGGACCTGGGTCGTTGGCCGCTTCCCGAGACGCTCCCGCTCGACAACCCGACGCGGCAACGAATCGAGCGTTTGAAGCCCACTTTCGAACCGACGACGCTCACGTTTGACGAGCTCGTCCATAAACATATATATCGAGACCGAACACCGGTCGTCAACGAGCGTCTCCGGGCGCTCGAGGCACGCAAAAAAGCTAGGCGCTGAGCCTAGCTTTTTTAGATTGCGACTTGATTCCATTTATCGAGCAAGTCCCCGGTCTTGCCTCGACCGACGAGCGTCAAGTCGAGCGGCAATAAGTTGCGGGTCTCATCGAGCAGTTCGTAAGAACGCTTCTCGCCGCGGAACGACGGAGACAGCGCGATATGATGGATGATCATCGTCGTCTCTTGTTGCTCCATCCCGATAATCCCGACGAAGTCTTCCCCGACTCTCCAGAGATAAAGGAATTTGGCAGGATCATCTTCATAGGACCGAACGAGGTCGAGCAAGGCGAGCGGAGATTTGTCGCTACATGAGAACGCGAGCAAGCCCATCGCCGTCTTTTCGTACGATTGTTTGTATTTCACCAGCATTGCTGGTTTCACCACCTTTAGTCATTCATGTTTCACTAAGTGAACACGTGAGAGACATGGCTCATTGTGCCATAACGTTCAGGCAGAAATCAATTCTCGTCCCAAACTTTAACTTCGGCCATCTTCGTGCCTTGACGAAGTTTGACCGCGTGCTCAAGACCAGACGTCACTTTTCCGAAGACCGTGTGGACACCGTCGAGATGTGGTTGTGGCTCATGGACGATAAAGAACTGTGACGAGCCCGTGTTGCGTCCGGCGTGTGCCATTGAAAGCGAACCCGCTTCATGTTTGTATGGGAACGATGTCGATGTCTCACATGGGATCGTCTTGCCTGAACCGCCCATGCCTGTCCCGTCTGGGCAACCGCCTTGGCTGACGAAACCTGGGATGACCCGGTGGAACGTCAAACCGTTATAGAAGCCGCTGTTCGCGAGCTCCTCGAAGTTGTCGACCGTGATTGGTGCCGCATCGTGGAACAAGTCGAATTCGATCATTTCGCCGTTCTCTAATTTCATAGATCCTTTTTTCATGAAAAGTTACCCCTTTATGTTCATATTGTCATTCTCACTCACACATTGCCCATTCTATCAAAAAAAACCGTCTGTCTCCACTATTTTGTGGAAACAGACGTTCTGACTTGCCGCTTACTGGATGACGGCGTGGACGAGTGGACGCGCCGTCGGCTCTGTCGCACCGATTGTGTACGCGTGGTCCATCCGCTCGAGCGCAGATGTCATGTCTTCTTTGTTCGAACGGAGCACGGCGATCACGTCACCGGCCTCGACCTTGTCACCGACTTTCTTCTCGAGCGTGATACCGGCCGCGAAGTCGAGCTGATCATCTTTTGTCGCGCGACCTGCGCCGAGGAGCATCGCTGCCACACCGACTTCGTCAGCGATAATCGACTCGACGTAACCTGCTTGTTTCGCGACGAACGTCGTCTCATACTTCGCTTGCGGAAGTTTCGACAAGTCATCGACGAGCGACGCGTCGCCACCTTGTGCCGCTACGAACTGCCGGAACACTTCGAGGGCATGACCATCCGCCATCCGTTTCTCCAGGTCAGCATACGCCTCGTCGAACGTCGGATAGAACTCGCCGAGTACAGCCATATGGCCGGCAATCGTGAGGGCGATCGTCTTCAAGTCGTTCACGTCTTTGCCCGAGAGGACTTCGATCGCTTCTTTCACTTCATTCGCGTTCCCGATTTCGAAACCGAGCGGCTGGTCCATGTCCGTGATGACGGCAACCGTTTGACGGCCGACGTTCTTCCCGATGGCAACCATCTCTTCAGCAAGCGCTTTTGCATCATCGAACGACTTCATGAACGCGCCTGAACCCGTCTTGACGTCGAGGACGATACTGTCGGCACCGGCCGCGATTTTCTTCGACATAATCGAACTCGCGATGAGCGGGATTGAATCGACCGTCGCCGTCACGTCACGGAGTGCGTAAAGACGTTTGTCGGCAGGCGTCAAGTTACCCGTCTGACCGATAATGGACATCTTGATATCGTTTACTTGCTTCGTGAACTGTTCTTCCGTCAACTCGACGTTGAAGCCAGGGAACGATTCGAGCTTATCGATTGTCCCGCCCGTGTGGCCGAGACCGCGCCCGCTCATCTTCGCGACCGGAATGCCGATTGACGCGACGAGCGGAGCGACGATTAAGCTGATTTTGTCACCGACACCGCCGGTCGAGTGTTTATCGACTTTTTTACCTTGGATGTTCGACAAATCGATGACGTCACCAGATTTGACCATCTCCATCGTCAAGGCTGCCGTCTCTTTCTCTGTCATGCCGTTAAAGTAAATCGCCATTGAAAGGGCCGACATCTGATAGTCAGGGATCGTCTCGTTCGTGAAGCCTTCGATGATGAAGCGAATCTCCTCTTCGTTTAATTCGCCACCGTTACGTTTTTTCAAAATCAAATCGACCATGCGCATAAGTTTCGTCCTCCTAATTGGGTAGTGGTTACATGCTTTGAATCGTGCCGCGTACGAGTGAAAGGAAGTCTTGACGGACGCGTTCTGTCGTCTCGATGACCTCTTCATGGTTGAGCGGTTGATCTAAAATCCCGGCTGCCATGTTCGACACGCACGAGATGCCGAGCACACGCATATCCGAATGACGGGCCACGATAACTTCAGGTACCGTCGACATGCCGACGACGTCGCCGCCGAGGAGGCGTGCCATCTTCACTTCGGCTGGTGTCTCGTATGTCGGACCTGTGTTTCCGAAATAGACGCCTTTTTGAATCGAGAGGCCGAGCTTCGCAGCGACACCTTCCGTCAACGTGACGAGCTCTTTATCGTACGCTTCTGACATATCTGGGAAACGTGTCCCGAAGTCGCTCGCGTTCTTGCCGATGAGCGGGCTCGTGCCGAAGAAGTTGATGTGATCCGTGATGATCATCAAGTCCCCTGGGTTGAACGACTCGTTGCAAGCACCGGCCGCATTCGTGACGATGAGCGTCTCGACACCAATCAATTTGAGGACGCGGACCGGGAACGTGACTTGTTCCATTGAGTAGCCTTCATAGAAGTGGAACCGTCCTTGCATCGCGACGACGCGTTTTCCTTCGAGGTCACCGAAGACAAGTTGTCCAGCGTGTCCTTCGACGGTCGATACCGGGAAGTGCGGGATGTCCTCGTAAGGGATTTTGACCGCGTTCTCGATCTCGTCGGCGAGGACGCCGAGTCCTGAGCCGAGGATGAGTCCGATTTCTGGTGTTCCGTTCATGCGTTCCTGTAAAAATGCCTTTGTTTCGTTCCAATTTACCATGAGTAGTGCCTCCTCAAATTTCGTTTAAGAAACTCTTTCCGTGTGCTGGTGCATCGACATCGAAGTTATCCGCGACTGTGGCGCCGATGTCGGCGAACGTTCCTCGAATCCCGAGGTCGACTGCTGTCGCGCCGTGATGATGAACGATGAGCGGCACGTATTCACGCGTATGGTCCGTGCCTGGTGCCGTCGGATCGTTCCCGTGGTCGGCCGTGATGATAAGCAAGTCGTCTTCACGCAACTTCTCCATCACTTCCGGTAGACGGGCGTCATACTCTTCAAGCGCGATCGCATAGCCTTCTGGGTCACGGCGGTGACCGAAGAGTGCGTCAAAGTCAACGAGATTCAAGAAGCAGAGTCCTTCGAAGTCTTCATCGAGCGATTCGACAAGCTTATCCATCCCGTCCATGTTCGACTTCGTCCGAATCGCTTTTGTGACGCCTTCGCCGTCATAAATGTCGCTGATTTTCCCGAGGGCGATCACGTCTTTCCCGGCCGTCTCGAGCGTGTTCATGACCGTCTTGCCGAACGGTTTGAGCGCATAGTCGTGGCGGTTCGATGTGCGGACCCAAGCGCCAGGTGTTCCGAGGAACGGGCGGGCGATGATGCGACCGAGCATGTACGGGTCTTCGCGCGTGATTTCACGGGCGTATTCGCAGATGCGATACAACTCGTCGAGCGGGACGACTTCTTCATGCGCCGCGATTTGAAGCACCGAATCAGCCGACGTGTAGACGATCAAGGCGCCCGTGTTGACGTGTTCTTCACCGAGCTCATCCAAAATCTCTGTGCCTGATGCCGGCTTGTTGCCGATGACGTCACGTCCGCTGAACTCTTTGAGACGATTGATCAAGTCATCCGGGAACTCCTCAAAGACGCGGAACGGCGTATCGATATGAAGGCCCATGATCTCCCAATGGCCGGTCATCGTGTCTTTCCCGGCTGAAATCTCTTCCATACGTCCATAGGCGCTAGGCGTCTCAGACGGTTCGATGCTTTCGATCGGTTTAATATTCGCCAAGCCGAGACGGCCCATATGCGGCATGTTCAACCCACCGTGTTCACGAGCGATATGCCCGAGCGTGTCTGAACCGACGTCTCCGAACTGGTCGGCATCTGGGGCTTCCCCAATCCCGACCGAGTCCATGACGACCAAGAAAATACGTTTAAATTTCTTCACAAAAAGTTCCTCCTTTAGTGTCTTTACGCACGCGGATGATGTTTTCGATAGACATCGTGGAGTCGTGCCTTATTGACATGTGTGTAGATTTGAGTCGTGGAGAGGTCAGCATGCCCGAGCATCTGTTGAATGGCCCGAAGGTCGGCGCCGTTCTCGAGCAAGTGTGTCGCGAACGAATGCCGGAGCACGTGTGGCGTGATCTCTTTTTGAATGCCAGCCTCTTTGGCCCGTCGTTTAATCATCTTCCAGAATCCTTGACGACTGAGCCGACCACCACGTCCGTTCAAGAACAACGCCTCGGTCTCCCGACCACCAAGCCCGTTACGTGCCTGTTGGATATAGCGTTCGACAAAACTTTGGGCGACAGATGACACCGGGATAATCCGGGCACTCTCGCCTTTGCCTTCACACTGTAGATACCCCAATTCGAACTGTAAATCATCCAAATCGAGCCCAAGAAGTTCACTGACGCGCATACCTGTTCCGTAAAGCAGTTCGAGCATGGCCCGATCGCGCAGCGCGAGCGGGTCAGACGTCGGAACGCTGTCGAGCAATCGCTCGACTTCGTCTTGCGACCACGTGTCCGGTAGATGGCGCTCTGCTTTCGGCGTCTCTAAATAGAGCGCCGGGTCAGTCGTTGCCCCACCCGTCATCTTTAAATGATGATGGAACGTCCGAATCGAACTGACGGCCCGCCGCAATGATGAAGCAGCCCGACCGGCTTGCGACAACTCTTCCATATGCTTGACGATATGTGCCCGCGTGACTTCATTCCATTCAGTCACCCCGAGTTGGGTCAACGTCGATAAGTACTGGGTCAAATCGCTCGCATAGGCTTGTCTCGTGTTCGTCGACATTCGTTTTTCTACCGTCATGTACTGCAAAAATGACTCGACTTGCGAACGCATGACATCCCCCTCCTTCCTTGTTACACCTGAATACGCTTACATCATATCACTTATGTAAACCGTTGTGAAGACGTCTGACCTCATTTTTTTAAAAGCTTTTTTGTGACAGATTTGGGTGAGGTTTTCATCCATATATTTCGATTGAGGGCTTACAAATCTCATCATGATTTGTTACACTCAAGTCGACTTATTAAAATGATTTAAAAAGTTTGGGAGGAGTCGTCCATGGAACAGACCACTACTAATCTGACGGTCGCCGTCAGACGTCAACTCGTCTTATCCGGTCATTCGACCATCGCCGCCATCTCGGAGGCGACCCGGCTCAGCTTTCCGACCGTCAAGAAGCAGTTGGAGCAGTTGATGGAGGCCGGTGAAGTGTTCGAACACGGTTTTGAGGATTCACGCGGTGGTCGCCCAGCCAAACGTTACATCTATAATGAGCGGTTCACGCACGGATTGACGCTATACGTCGAGAAGTCGGTCGTCCGCTATCGTCTCATCGATTGCAAGGGCGCAACGATTAACGACGGGACGCAGGAGATTCTAAACGGGGACCACCTCGGTGCGCTCGGCTCGGTGCTCGACCGACAGTTGGACCGAACCCCCGACGTGAGCGCAATCTCCATCGGTGTCGCGGCGGCTGTCGCGGACGGGACGGTCATCTTCGCCCCGGACTATCCTACGTTCGCACACCTCGACTTAAAACATTGGGTCGAGTCACGCACAGCTCGCCCTGCCGTCATCGAGAACGACATGAACGCGGCTGTCTATGGATACGGACACACGCACGAACTCACTGGCGACCAGTCAATCGTCTACATCTATCTGGGAAAAAACGGACCCGGTGCCGGGATACTCATCAACGGACAGCTCATCCGTGGAAAGACCGGGTTCAGCGGGGAGATTTCGTTTCTACCACTCTATGACGACTCGACGTTTCATGACCGGATAGCGAGTGAGCGGTCGGCCCCGGCCCCATTGTCGGACGCCGCGCTCGATGCGCACGGTCGGCTCGTCGCGACCTTCACCGCGACGCTCAATCCGCACGCCATCATTTTTTCGGACGTCGATCTCGTCGATACCGAGTTGGAGGGGATTCGGAACGCCTGCCAGCGTCATATTCCGGCGGCTCACACCCCAGATTTATTGATCGGCATATGGGAGGAAGATTATTTCGCAGGCTTAGCTCGACGTTGCGTCGGGTTGATCCTTGAATCGATTTGAAGAGGTGAATTATGACAGGATTTTTATTATTGACCGTGATTTACATTGCCTTTATCAGTCTTGGCCTGCCCGACGCCTTGCTCGGTGTCAGTTGGCCGTTAATGCACGTCGAGTTCAACGCCCCGATCTCAATGGCCGGATGGATTTTTATGACCATTGCCGCGGGCACGATT
Source organism: Exiguobacterium sp. E4787 (assembly GCF_018618375.1). NCBI lineage: Bacteria > Bacillati > Bacillota > Bacilli > Caryophanales > Exiguobacterium > Exiguobacterium sp. E4787. The sequence goes on from NZ_JACSLY010000001.1 coordinate 122,117, forward strand.
TTATCGAGCCTACTCAGCGGTAGGTTACTCGAACGATTCGATACGAAGCAAGTCACGTTCGGCTCCGGACTCGTGACGGCAATGTGTCTGCTCGGCTTTTACGCGGCCCCGTCCTTGATCTGGCTTTTCGTCCTATCGATTCCACTCGGACTTGGTGCCGGGGCGGTCGATGCCGCGCTCAACCATTACGTCGCAGAAAACTATAAGGCGCACCATATGAACTGGCTCCATTGCTTCTGGGGCGTCGGAGCGACGGGCGGACCGCTCGTCATGGCCGGCGTCTTGACGGAGAGCGGTTGGCGTGACGGCTATTTAATCGTCGCATTGATTCAATTCGCGCTCGCCTTCCTCCTGCTCCTGTCGTTCCCGCTCTGGAAGCGCGAAAACAAAACGGAGCCCTCACCGCTCGAACGACAAGAGACGGCCGTGACCGCGCTCGAACGAAAGATGCCGAAAGGCCTCTCGTATGCGCTAGCCACGTTCCTTCTCTATTGTGGGATTGAGGCGCTCATCGGCCTGTGGGCCAGCAGTTACCTCGTCCAGATGAAACAGTTCTCTGTCGCGACGGCTGCGACGTGGGTGTCAATCTATTACGGCAGCATCACGCTTGGTCGCTTCCTGAGCGGGTTCCTCTCGTTCCGCTTCACGAATCGACAGATGATTCGGCTCGGGCAAACCCTCGCTTTAATCGGTAGCCTCGTGTTTCTCATTCCGGCGACCGGAGCGATGTTGGTCGGATTGATTTTTATCGGGCTAGGCTTGGCCCCGATTTACCCGAGCATGCTCCATGAGACGCCGCAGCGGTTCGGAAAGGAACGGGCAAAACGGTTGATGGGATTCCAGATGGCGTTCGCCTACACGGGCAGCACGTTCCTGCCCCCGCTATTCGGACTCATCGTGTCTCAGACGTCGCTCGGCTTATTTCCGCTCGTGACCGTCTTGATCATGCTCGGAATGCTCTGGAACACGGAACGCTTGAATTTGATCATGCACCAACCATCAAAGGAGGAACTTACATGAAAATCGAACACATCGCCATATGGGTGAACGACCTCGAACCGATGCGCCGCTTCTACGAGACGTACCTCGGGGCAACTGCAAACGATAAGTATACGAACGAACAAAAACAGTTCGAATCCTATTTTCTGACGTTCCCTGATTCGACATGCCGGCTCGAGTTGATGCGACGCCCGGACGTCCAAGGCACACCACGCGAAACGATCGGCTACGCGCATATCGCGTTCGCGCTCGGTAGCAAAGAGGCGGTCGATGCGTTGACACGACGACTCGAAGTCGACGGGTATCCGCTCATCGACGGACCGAGGACGACGGGAGACGGTTATTATGAAAGTGTCCTGCTCGACCCCGAACAAAATAAACTTGAATTGACGATTTAAGGAGATGAGACGATGATTCAGGCGATTTTACTCGACCTAGACGGAACGTTATTGACCGACCAGAAGATGATTTCACCGCGCACGAAACAGATCTTGCTCGACCTCCAGGCGGAAGGCAAAAAAGTCGTACTCGCCTCCGGACGGCCGAAACGGGGTATCGAACCGTTCGCCGAAGAGCTTAGACTGCATGAATACGGGGGACTCATCGTCTCCTCGAACGGGGCGTGCGTCACGGATGCGGCGACTAAAGAAACATTGTTCGAACAGGCGATTCATCCGAACGACGCTCGTGCCATTTTGGATCATTTGACCGGCTTCGACGTCATTCCGATGATCAATGACGAGACGTATATGTATGTCAATGACGTCTTCAACGGCATGCTCGAGTTGAACGGTGAGCCGTTCAATATTATCGAGTACGAGTCGCGCGGCGGTCGGTTCCGATTACGGGAAGCACCCCGTCTCGCCGACGCCATCAATTTCCCCGTCTATAAGATTCTCGTCGCGGGACAACCTGACTATCTGCAGGCGCATGCCGCTTCGCTCGCCGGACCGTTCACGGACCGCGTCACCGGCATGTTCACGGCCGCCATGTACTATGAGTTCACAGACTTCGGCATCGACAAGGCCCGGGCGCTCGACCATGTGTTCCAAAACATCGGGATCAGCCGCGACCGTGTCATCGCGTTCGGTGACGGGCACAACGACCGGTCGATCATCGAGTATGCCGGCATCGGCGTCGCCATGGGCAACGCCGTCGAGGACATCTTGACCATAGCCACGGAAATGACGACATCGAACAATGAAGACGGGATCGCCACCGTCCTGTCCCGTTACTTGACGACGTGACGACATACAAAAGACAGGCAGCCTTTGAGAGGCTGCCTGTCTTGCTTTATCCGTTGATGACTGCTTTATGACCCTCGAGCGTGACGCCTTTGGCTTGGCAGACTTTACAGATGCCGTGAAACGTCAAGCGATGGTCTTTGATTAAAAATTCGTATTTGCTTTCGACTTTCTTCTCGACGTCGACAAGCAAGTCTTCCATAATCTCCTCCACCGAACCGCACTCGACACAGACGAGATGATGGTGCGAATGGTTCGCGCCTTCTGGTCTGAGGTCGAAACGGGCGACTCCGTCACCGAAGTTGACTTTGTCGACGACACCGAGCTCCGTCAATAGCTCCAGCGTCCGATAGACGGTCGCGAGCCCGATTTCCGGTGCGATGCTTTTGACGAGCATGAACACGTTCTCTGCGCTCAAATGGTCCGTCTCATTCTCAAGTAGAATCCGGACAGTTGATTCTCGTTGCGGTGTCAATTTATATCCTTTGGCGCTCAATTGCTGTTTGATCCGTTCAATTCGCGTTTCCATAAGGCGCCCCCTCTTAGCATAATTCACTATTCAAAGCATACCGAAGTTCGTCCGGTTTTTCAAATTAAAATGATTCCTATGTAAGTGTAACATAACTCACTCTAGATTAGAATCATTTCAATTTAGATAATTGCCACCACTGAATCGCCATAATCGTCTTCGCGTCAGTGATGCGTCCACTCGCCAGCAAGTCGACCGCCTCGTCGAACGTGAAGCGTTGGACTTGTAAAAACTCGTCCTCATCAAGGTTCATCGTACCGGCCGTCAAGCCGTGTGCGACATAGACATCGACCCGTTCACTGCAAAAACCGGGTGCCCCGTAAAATGAGAAGATTTTTTCGAGCGTCTCGGCCGTATAACCGGTCTCTTCTTCGAGTTCGCGCTTCGCGCTCGCGAGCGGTTCCTCACCGACTTCCAGTTTACCGGCCGGAATCTCGAGTGACATCGATTCAAACGCTTTCCGGTACTGCTCGACGAGGACGATGCGGTCGTCTTCATCGACGACGAGGACGGCGACGGCCCCGTTATGATAGACGAGTTCACGAACCGAGGTCCCTCCGTTCGGGAGCGAGACGACGTGTTTCTCAACGTTAAAGATCTTTCCTTCGTAAATGACTTCCCGTTCAATCGTTATCTCTTCCATTTGTATGTACCCCTCACTTTTCCTATATACTGTGATTATGATTCATATCGTCAGACGGAACAAGGAGGAATTATCAATGGCAGAGTTAGGATTAGGTACCATGTCGATTTTAAAACACGGGGAAGCAGAGGGTCGTCGGATTCTAGAGGCCGCCTACGACGCTGGGGTTCGGCATTTCGATACGGCCGACGTCTACGATCACTTCGAGGTGGAACGTCTAGTCGGTTCGACGTTCGCCGGACGCCGGGACGAGCTGTTCTTAACGAGCAAGGGCGGGAACGTGCGAACGGAAGATGGGATGCGCTGGGATCCGAGCGCCACGTATTTGGAGCAGGCGCTGGCCGATTCGCTCGAACGTCTCCAGACTGACTATTTGGATTTATATTACGTCCATGGCGGCACGATCGAGGACGATCTCGATGAGACGATCACATTCATGCGCCGGCAAAAACAAGCCGGGGTCATCCGACACATCGGACTGTCCTCGATTCGTCCGAACGTCATTCGCTATTGGCTCGAGCACGGTGAACTCGACGTCTTGATGACACCATATTCGTTGCTCGATCGTCGCATCGAATCGCTCGACCTCGACATCCCGATTGTCGGTCGCGGACCGCTCGCCAAAGGACTATTGACCACTGAGTGGTCCGAGCGCTTGACGGACAAAGGCTTCGAAGCATGGACTGCATCAGAGTTACGCGACGTGTTGCCGACGATCCCAACGCCGATTCAAGCTTACGCCCTTGCCGCCGCGAAACGAACGTGTGCCGTCGTCCTGCCGGGTGCCTCTTCGGTCGATCAATTGAACGACTTGATTGCCGCCAATCAAGCCGACGTCGATTCGGACAAACTTGATGAGCTGTTGGCACGGCTGCCTATTCACCCCTACACAAAACATGCGACCTGAACGTCAGGTCGCATCGGTGTCACGTTGTTTCATTTGTTCGATGGCCCAATCGGCCCAACCGGCGTAGTTTTCCATCATCCGAATCGCATACTCGCTCGTCAGTAAATAGCCGAGCGTATCGGCCTCGGACTGATGGGCCGCTTGAAACGCCCGGATTTGATGGGCGACTTGCTCGTGATGCGCTTTCGTCTCTTCGACGTAGCGAATCGCCTCGTCGAGCGGGAGCAACTGCAACAGGCTGACCCGAAGCAAGTTCTCGTCTTTCATTTTCGGTTGGTACGAGGTCGGTTGCCGCAACCAGTCAATCAACTCTTGACGTCCCGTGTCGGTGATCGAGTAAATCTTTTTGTCCGGTAAATCATGTTGGGCCACATGCTCAGAGGAGACGAGTGCTTCGTCTTCCATTTTTAACAGTTCACGGTAAATCTGTGTATGATGGGCGTGCCAAAAATGAATCATTTGCGCTTTGAACGTCGCGTTCAAGGCATAGCCGGTAGCGGGTTGATGGGTCAATAACCCGAGTAGTGCATGACGTAACGCCATAACCATCACCTATCCCTTGCGGTTCTATTTTTATTAGTGTATCACATATTACGGCGCGACCGAGAATGCCAATCGGTTGACGCCCATTGCGATTACACAGACAATATACGTGAAGGGAGAGATTTTTATGAAACCGATTCAATCCGATCAGCAATTCCAAGAAGCCATTCAAGATAAAGGCATGGTCGTCTTCACGACGTCATGGTGCCCGGACTGCCGTCGACTCGACATGTACGTCGACGAGCTCGTCAAAGACTACCCACAGTTCAACTGGTACGTCGTCGACCGCGACGAATTGCCGGAACTGTCGGACGCGCAAGAAGTACGGGGCATCCCCTCGCTTCTCTTCTATAAAGAAGGCGTTAAACAAGAGCATCTCCACTCGGCGAACGCCAAGACAGAGATGCAAATCCGTTCGTTCCTCGATACGTTGAACGACTAAACAAAAAGACGACCGTCATGGTCGTCTTTTTTCGTTCCTTCATGTAAATCGTTCGACGTAGCGTCGGTCGATTGTCCGTTTCAACCAAAACGGTAACCGCCCGTGCCACGTCAACTTCCCGTACGTCAAGAGTGCTTGTCCCGGAGTCGTCAGTAAGATATTGAGCGATGTCCGTGATTTGAACGGACGCTTTGTGCCGAGCAACAGACGTGCGACGTGTCGCCCTGAGCGGACGGCATCGACGCCGCCGTTCAATCGGGCCGCCATATCGCCAGTAATAAAGATATCGCGATAGACCGGATGCCGCAAATCGTCTTCGGTCTCGATGAACGCCGCTTCTTCCGCCAGTCCGGCCGCTGACCACCAGTCGTCAGCGACGACACCGGTCGCATCCAAGACGAGTCCGTCCCCTTGTCCGGATTGGAACGGGGCCAGGATGATCGTCACGCCGCTCCGGACGAGACGACGTGCCATACGCTGAGCGACGCGCCGTGGGAGTTCAGGCAACAGGCGACGCGCATACAATGTCACGCGTCGCTTTTGTCGGATGCATGCGAAGGCGAGCTCGACCCCGGCCTTGCCACCGCCGACGATGGTGACGGCCTCACTGTTGACAATGTCGTCCAAGACATATGACGTCATCGGTTTTAGTCCCGTCCCGAGTCCACGACTTTTCGCACCGGTCGCGAGCACGAGGAGATCATATCCAACTTGCCTGTGTTCGGTCTCGACAATCCGGGCAACCGGATTGAGCCCGATGAGGCGATTGGCGACCGGCGTGACGTCAGGGCGCAACCGTGTCGTCGCCGATTCCATCTCCCCGGCAATCACTTGCGGGAACGCGCCCGTGTATATCGTTTCGCGTCCCCCGATATACTTGACGTCATACCGTTCTTGGATCTCGTCGAGCCGAGCGAGAATCTCGAGCTGTCCGTGACCGAGCCCGACGAGGACGAGACGAGGCTTCATCGTAAAATTCGCCGCGCTTCGAACAACCGCTGTAAAATGGTCGACACTTCAAGGACGAGGAACATCGTCGCGATGACGCCAATCCATGTCGGGAATAAAATCATGAGCGTGAACAAGATGAAGCATTCCGTCCGTTCTAAAATACCAGGTTGGTAATAGAACGACTTCTCCGACCGGCGGGAGCTGCTCGCCCCGACTGCGAGGAACAACGTCATCGCCACGACGAACGATCCGAGCAACAGCAGAAAGACCGGCATATGCTCCGGATGGCGTAAGGCGAGCGCGATGACGACGGCAATCTCGACGATGCGATCGAACACGAGGTCGAGCACCGTCCCGAAGCCCGTTTTCTGCGAGCGACGCGCCATCGTCCCATCGAGGACGTCGAACAGACCGGACACCCATAATAGCAAGACGGCCGTCCACAGCATGTCGTTATAAATGAAGAGGCCGACCGAAACACCGATGATACCCCCGAGGACGGTCACCTCATTCGGGGTAAACTTCCATTTCAAGAGCCGATCGGCCCCACGTTCGATGACAGGACGAACGAACCGGCTACCGTATGTGTCTAACATCATATTCCTCCTTGTCTCTTACGTAAATAATACGTCTCACCGTCCCGGAACGATTCATCCCGTGGCAAGATGACGTAGTCCCCCTGCCCGCGGCGATATTCGCCAAGACGATGCCCGAAACGCGTGAACGACCGGATCAGCACGACCGTCTCGTCAGTCGGGGAATCCGTCACCTCGATCTGAAGCGAGGGATACAGACTGCCACCCAGTTCGATAAAGTCGCCGAACGTCGATTCCGTCTCGGATAAAGTTTGTGGGGTGCCGCTCGCGCGGACGCGCCCCGCTTCGAGCAGTGTCACTCGGTCAGCGACGAGCATCGCTTCTTCCCGGTCATGCGTCACGAGGAGCGCTGTCAATCCAAGTTCACGAACGAGGTCGCGAATCAAGCGTTGCAACTCGTATTTGAGATCGGGATCAAGGTTCGTAAACGGCTCATCGAGCAGAATAAGCCGCGGTGAAGCCGCGAGTGCCCGGGAAAAGCTCACGCGTTGTTGTTCTCCGCCGGAAAGCTCGTGAATCTCAGCGTCATAGCGACCAGGCAGCCGAACGCGGGCGAGCCACGTCTCTGCTTCTTGACGCGATTGGTTCGGTGTGGCAAGTGTCACGTTCTCCCCAACCGTCAAATGTGGGAACAAGAGCGGGGATTGCGACAACATCGTGATCCGGCGCAAGTGAGGCGGCACTCCGTCAAGCGGCGTCTCCTCCCACGCCACTGTCCCGGAGTCGTGTGTCTCTAATCCTGCGATGATGCGGAGCAACGTCGACTTTCCGGACCCGCTCACGCCGACGAGAGCATGAATCTCACCGTTCGGAATATCTAAATCAATGCCGCGTAACACGTCGCGGTCTTTAAAGCGTTTATAAACGCCTGATAATACTAAGCTCATTGCAACCGTCCTTTCACCAATCTAATCCAGATGCCGAACAGTCCGCCGAGCCCAAGATAGAGGAGGACCGGCACGAGGATGAGCACCCATGTATTCTGTAACGCAAGCGAGACGTCATTGCCTGCATAGGACTGATAAAGACGCGTTGTGACCGTCGGGACGAGACCCGCCCCGATCAATTGAACGAGCACGAATTGACTCAAGACGATAACCGTCGAGAACAAGACGATTGTTCGAATCGTCTCTTTCAAGAGCGGGAATAGCACGAGACCGAACCGGGTCCATGGGGCGAGCATCAACGTCTGTTCAAGAAGCGTTCGGCCAATCACATACATGGCGTTATATGCCAGCCGGATGGAATACGGCAACGTCGTGACGAGCAGGACGAGGCCAACTCCAATGTGTGTGCCGACAAGGCCGAGTTGCGCCAAAGCGATATACATGCCGAACATGCTAACCATGACCGGAATGAACAGTGGAAGGAACGTGAACCATTCGACTAAAGTTTTCCATCTCGACTCGGTGAACATGAGCCACCAAGCCGTACCGATACCGAGCCATACGTTGACGAAGCCGAGGGTGATGACATAAATGACCGTGTTTCCGAACGCCTCATCCCAACTGAACGCGGCCGGGAACGCCAAAAACAGCCCGATGAATGGGAACAGGATCAAGCCAGCGGTGAGAATCTGACTCATCGTCTCACCCCCCGTTCGATACGTCGTCGTCGTTTAGCCGTCACCGAGTAGGAGCCGATGACACCAATGAAGATGAACAGCGTCCAGATGAGGGCGACCGCATACGACTCGTACGCATTTAAAAATAATCCGGTCGTCAATCGTTCGTAGGCGAGTACCCCGAGCAGTTCAGGGAAGGTGACCCCTAACAAGGCCGGCACTTCATAGGCAAACGAGATAAAAGCGACGAGCACCCAAAACGAATCGAGGAGCGGTTTAACGAGGAATGGCCATTCCGCCACTTTAAATTGTTTAAACGGCGTGAGTTGAAGTGTTTTCGCCATATCCAAATAACCCCGATTCAATTGGGCATACGTCCCAATCACCATCAAAAACACGAACGGCACTTCTTTCCAAACATACGTCAAGATGACGACGAGATGGTGGCGTTCATTCGCCTCAATCAATCCATAGAATGGGAAGGCCCCTGAGAACAATAGATAAAATAAATACGCGGCTGCGACGTGCGGTATGAACATCGGCCACCTGAGAAGTGACGCGAGCCACGTCGACCGATGTCGATACACCGAACGGGCGAGCCACGTCCCGATGACAAGTGAGAGGACCGTCGAAACGACTGTCACATACAGCGTCACGGCGAGACTGGCACGCCACGCCGCATCGTTTAACTCAGACCAGTCGAATCCTACGGTCTCGTAAATCAGAAAGGCAACACCGGTGAACGGTAATGCCAGAACGAACAGACTAAGCCATAGACTACTTCGCGACACGGTCCCACTCCTCACGAATCGCATCGATCACGGCCGGCCCATAGTCAGGAATCGAGCGTTCGGCGAGACTTACCGGGTCAGGATAAGTGACACCTTCATCGAGCTTTAAGAATGCGTCACGGTCTGCCGTATCGAGTTTGGTCAAATCGAGCGACGTCCCGTCTCCCCAGTACGTCGAGTCTTGTTTGGCGAGCTGGGCTTCGGGCGACAATAACTCATTGATGACCACGAGCGCACCGTTTGGATTTTTGGCGTTAAATGGAACGGCGAGAAAATGCGTCGAGGCGATTGAATGTTCGAGCACGAGTGCACGTGTCCCACTAGGAAACACGCCATTTTCACGCTCAGCCTCAGCGCGTCGTTCATTGAAGCCCATCGTCATCCAGACGTCACCCGCGGCGTACAACTGGTCGAGCTGGGCCAGCGATTTCGGATACGTAGTCCCTTGTTTCCATAGGGCCGGCGACCACGTCGCAAGCTTCTCCCAGAACTCGTCTGGAATCTCATCGTTACCGGCCAAAGTCCCATACTCGGCGTAGAGCAGATGGCGGACGAACGCGTTTCCTGTGAAGTCTGTCACTTCAGGATACGTGAAACGGCCAGGATTTTCTTCGGTCCAACGATGTAATTCGTCGAACGTCGTCGGCGGATTTTTGACTTTGTCCGCATCATAGTGCATGACGAACTGCACGTTCCCCCAAGCGACTTCGAGCCCGTTCGTCGGAGTTCCCGCATCGGTCGCTTGCGCTTCCTCATTCAATAGCTTGGCGTTCGGGATTTTGTCGAGCAGGTCACCCTGCAACAATTCCGCCTCTGCAGCATTACGGAAATTGTCTCCATTGATCCACATGAGGTCAATCGTCCCTTCTTCTCGATTCGCACGCTTGTCGAGCGACAATTGGCGCACAAACTCGGCCGTGTCCATCGGGACACGGTTCAACTCCACGTCATACGTCTCTTTCAGGCGGGGCGCGACATACTCATCGATATAGCGATTGATGCCGTCATCGCCTCCCCACATATAAAAATTGACCGTCGACTGTTTCGCTTCTTCAGCCGCCTGATCGAACGTCGGTGCGATTTCGGCGCGCGTCGTCCCGCAGGCAGCGAGGAAGATGAGTGACAGCATCAAGCCAAACTGTTTCAATCGGCGCATCGTGTCTCCCCCTTTTTTCTCTATGTTGACGCATTTACTTTTTGTCAAATCCCCGTTTTGCGAGCCGTTCGAACATGACCGGGCACATTGCGTACAGTTTCGCGCCAAGTTCCATCCACCACGGGGTGTTCACTTCACGTTTCGACGCCTCACATGCCGCGACGACGCGTTTCGCAAGGCGATTGGGATCGAGCATAATCGATTTCACACTCGCTTCGTAACGTCCACTCTTGTCGGCCCGGAGAAAGAACGGTGTCGCAATAGGTCCCGGGTTGACGGTCAGTACATGAATCCCAGCCGGCTTCAGTTCCAACCGAAGCGCGTTCGAGAACTGGAGCAGCGCCGCTTTCGATCCGGCATAGACGGCCGATTTCGGAGTCGGGACTTTTGCCGCTTGCGAGCAGACGTTGATAATCGTACTGCCACGGCGCATCGTTCGCGCACAATCACGCGCCAGCAACATCGGTGCGGTCGCGTTCAAGCGCATCGTCTCCTCGATGACGTCGGTCGTTTGATCGACGACCCGGTCGAACTCGCCGATTCCGGCATTGTTCACCCAGACGTCGATTGCTCCATATGTACGTTCGACTTGCGCCACGAGCGTGTCATAGTCGGTACAGACGTCGGCCACCATCCAATCGGCCGATAACTTCTGTCCGAGTTCGCGCAACCGCTCCTCGTTCCGTGCAATCAACGTCAACTTGGCACCCGACTCATAAAAAGAATGCGCCAGCGCGGCCCCAAAGCCGCTCGACGCACCCGTGATGACAATATGTCTCATTCTAAGATGTCCTCCACTCTCACATAAATCCATTTTCCATCCGTCAACTGTTTGACGACGCGCCCACGTTCCTCGAGTAACGTCAACCGGGCGAACACCTCACTGAAGACGAGCGGCATTGCCCGCCGCATCTTGCGTCCATACAGGCGCATCGACCAATCGAACACGCTCAAGCCGTCCACCCAGTCGTTCAGGAGCAGTTCACTTCGCTCATAGCGCTGACTGATGCGGGCCTCAATCAATGGACGCGGTTTGTGAATCGGTTCCCCATGTCCGCTCACGACGAGCTTCAAGTCGACCGACTGCAGTTTCCGCAGCGAATCAAGATACAGGACGACCGGCGAAGCGAACCCTTCCTCTTCGTACGGCTGTTCGATGAGCGGGTTCGGTTCGACCGCATCGATCAAATGGTCGCCCGCGATCAACACGCCACCTGGGCCGAGCAGTCCGAGCTGGTCACTCGCATGCCCGGGCAGATGGATTGTCTTCCATGCCCCGTCACTCGTCACGTCCTGCCCGTCCTCGAATGTCATCGTCACAGTCGTCGGGCCGATCCAGCGCAACGCCTCCCGATAATCGGGCAATTTGTTCACAATCGTCTCCGGGGTCCCGAACCAGTGCGCCAAATCATGCAAAAATTGGTTGCCTCGTTTGATGAAGTTCGGTGTCTGTTCTAAATAGCGAACGAGCTTCTCATGTCCGTAGACGGGAATCGAGGCGTCACGCAGACGCCACGCCTGACCCGCATGGTCGGCATGATGGTGCGTCAAAAATAAAAAATCAATATCCGCGAGCGTCAACTCAAGCTCGGCCAGTTGTGTCGTCAAAGAGGTCCACGCCTCTTCCGTGTCCGGTCCGCAATCGACCATAAAGAAACGGTTCATGTGTTCGACGACATAAACGTTTACGTTGCCGACCTCGAATGGCGTCGGTATATCGAGTCTTGCCAGTTGGCTTGAAATCCAGTTCGCCACGTCCCCACAACCCCTTCCACCTATCTTCACTCATTATACCTGTCGATAAGAATGGATTTCAATCACACAAAAAAAGGAGAGGATTTCTCCTCTCCAATCACTTATAAGTTGATGACGGTAACTTTATCGCGTGTCATCGTCTCGAGGCTGCGTCCAATCCCTTGGACCCCGAGGCCTGATTGCTTCACGCCGATGAACGGGAAGTGGTCAGGGCCGCGTTCTGTGCGACCGTTCACTTGGACTGTACCGACTTCGAGCTTGTCGGCGACCGTGAAGGCGCTGTTCACATTTTGCGTGAACACGCTCGCTTGAAGACCGAACTCAGACTCGTTCGTGAGTTCAATCATCTCGTCGAGTGAGTTAACGCGGATGACCGGCAAAACTGGTCCGAACGGCTCTTCCCAAGCGACACGCATTTCACGTGTGACGTGGTCAAGGAGCGTCGGGTGCAAGAGGTTGCCGTCGCGCTCGTTTCCGTGGACGACCGTCGCTTGCTTGTTGACGGCATCGTCAATCAAGCCTTGGACGTAATCTGCAGACTTCTTGTCGATGAGTGGAACGATGAAGCTGTTATCGACCGGTGATCCGACCGTGAGCTTCTCGACACGATCTTTCAACATTCCGACGAGTTCGTCTGCTTGGTGCTCGAGCACGAAAACGCGCTTGATCGCCGTACAGCGTTGTCCTGAATATGAGAACGCCCCGCTGACGATTTGATCAGCCGCCAGGGTTAGGTCCGCATCTTCAAGGACGAGGGCCGGATCTTTCCCGCCGAGTTCGAGCACGACAGGTACCATCGATGCTTGTTGTGACAAGTGTTGACCTGTCCCGGTACCACCTGTGAACGTGATCATGTCGATGCCAGGGTGTGACGTCAAGTAGTCACCGATGACCGACCCGCGTCCTGTGACGAGGTTCAATAGACCGCTCGGAAGACCTGCGTCTTGAAGCGCCTCGACCATTTTCACACCGCTGATGGCGCCTTGTGTCGCTGGTTTAAACACGACCGCGTTACCAGTGATAAGAGCCGGTGCGATTTTGGCTGCTGCCAAGTTGACCGGGTAGTTGAACGGTGAAATCGCGAGGACGACACCGAGCGCTTCTTTCTTGATGATCGCCATCTTGTTTTTCGAACCGCCAGGGAATGAGTCCCCTTGCATGAACCCGCCCGTGAAGCGAAGACCTTCTTCGGCCGTATAGCGGATGATTTCCGCCGTCCGGACGACTTCTTTCTTCGCGTCGCTCAAGTTCTTCCCGACTTCGCGCATGATGATTTGACCGATCTCATCAACGCGTTCTTCGAGTTTGTCCGCCCAAGCGTACAACAGTTCGGCACGCTTGTTGACCGGAAGCGCCGCCCATTCCTGTTGTGCGCTTTTCGCGCCGTGAATCGCCTCGTCGACTTCGTCGCGAGACATCGCCTGGACGTGCCCGACGACTTCATCTGTATAAGGTGAAACGAGTTCGATTGTTTCGTTCGTTGTCGATTCCTGCCATTGTCCATTAATTAAATATGGATACGTGTTCATACTCATAATCTCTATCTGCCTCCTGAGTAAGCTTTGATATCTCGTTGCCACCCCCATTGTATGCAAAATCAAATCGGTTGAACAACTATAAAGATTCAGTTTATGTAATGTAAACGGTTACTCGTCAATTTTTTGTCAATTCCGCCTCGACTTTGCCACTTTCAACTGAAGATGTTCATCAAATCGACCGATAGAAGAGATGAGAGTACGTGAACTAGGAGGGACCACCAGTGAGCATGGATCATAATATTTTACTTGAGGCAGGCACGAACGAATTAGAGATTGTCATTTTCCAGTCAGGCCCGTTCATTTTCGGGATTAACGTCATGAAGGTACGTGAGATCATCACGATGCTTCCCCTCACTCCGCTCCCGGGCACTCCGGAAGCAATCATGGGGTTGATTGAGCTCCGCGGTGAGGTCATGACGGTCATCGATTTACCGATGGTCATCGGACATCCGCGTGACGTCGGAGACAACGATCGCTTGATCGTCTGTGAGTTTAACGGAGAGAAATCGGTGCTCCGCGTCGATCAAGTGACAGAGATTAAACGTATCTCTTGGGAACAGATTGACACGCCGTCTGATCTCGCGCGCGGCATGCAAGGAATCACGAACGGGGTCGTCAAAACAGGCGACCAGATGATTATCCTTCTTGACTACGAGCGCATCGCCCTCGAACTGTCCCGTAAAGACATCATGGCCCGTGAATCGGTCAAACGACTCGGTGCCCGGGAGCGCTCGAACAAACACGTCTGGATTGCGGAAGATTCGGAGATGTTGCGGACGCTCATCATCGATACGCTCGATGACGCCGGCTATTTCAACACGACGATCTTTAATAACGGGAAGGAAGCGCTCGATGCGTTCGAACAGAGCGACGTCCATTGTGACTTGCTGATCACCGATATCGAGATGCCACAAATGGACGGCTTGCATTTGACGAAACGACTCCGTGAGATGGATCGTTTCGCCGACCTGCCGATCATCATCTTCTCTTCGCTCATCTCGGACGACTTGAAACATAAAGGCGACGCGGTCGGGGCGAACGCCCAAATCACGAAGCCAGAGATTGGCATGTTGATTGCCACACTCGACGAATTTTTAGCCTAATCCGAAAAACGGGACTTCGCCTTGCGGCGAAATCCCGTTTTATTTATGATAATGCATTCAAGCGCGCTTCCCATTCTTGGTCGAAGCGGCGCATATCGGCTTCGATGTCGTCGAGAATCGGTTCGAGGTTCGAGGTTTCGTTCGTCTCTCCAGCCACTTCGAGCTGATGGAACCGGGCGGCCGTCTCGTCGAGGCCGACAGAATAGGAGGCCCCTTTCAACAAGTGGGCGAGCTGTTCGATTTGTTCATGGTTTCGTTCCATCACCATGCGTCTCAATTCCGGGAATCTCGCCTCGAATTGGCGGATATATGTCTCGGCAATCTTTTTTAAGAAATCTTTATTTCCGCTAGCGATTTGATGGAGCTCCGCCAACTTTTCTTCGTTAAACAGAGCATTATGGGGCGTTTGTGACAACTCCATCCCTCCTTTGCTTCAATCCTACTAACATTCCTACCCACTGTAGCATGTTTTCGAGAAAAAACAAAAAAACTCCTCCTTTTCCGATTGCACTCTCCCATTCGCGTACCTATAATTAGGTTGAGCTAAGGTAGGAGGAACATTATGCTAACGATTTACCGTACCGACGCATCTGGGCGTGTCGACGAAATCGAAGACTTTGACAAAGGGAGCTGGATTCAACTCGTCAATCCGACGAAAGATGAGGCCGATCAAGTCATCGCCGCCTCCGGCATTCCTGAAGATTTCGTCTACGACCCGCTTGATATTGAAGAAAAACCACGATTTGAAAAAGATGATGAGGGCCTCCTCATGATCATTGACGTCCCATACGTCGAAGAAGACGACACAGGACGCGCCTATAATACGATTCCACTTGGGATTATCGTCACGGGACGACACTTCATCACCGTCTGTTCGCGTGATCTAGACGTGCTCAATTTGTTCGCCAACGGAAAAGCCCGTTTGTTCCGGACGAACTACCGGAGCCGGTTCGTCTTTCAGATTTTGCACCGAGTAAGCATGACATACTTGCGCTTTCTTCGCCAAATCGATCGGCGCATGGACGAGCTCGAGCAAGAGTTGCAACGTTCGATGCGAAATCAGGAAATCTTTCAATTGATGAACTTACAGAAGTCGCTCGTCTACTTCATGACGTCGCTCAAAGCGAACGACAGCGTCCTCGACCGCATCGTCAAGACACCGAGTCTCGAGAAGCACGAAGAAGACGAGGAGTTGCTCGAAGACGTGTTCGTCGAGCACCGTCAGGCGATGGAGATGGCGTCGATTTATAACGATATCATCAGCATCAAGATGGACGCCTTCGGTTCGATCATCTCGAACAATGTCAACTTCGTCATGAAGTTCTTGGCCTCGATTACGATCGTACTTAGTATTCCGACGATGATCTCTGGAATATTCGGGATGAACGTCCAAGTGCCGTGGGAAGGACAACCGATTGGCTTCGTGTTCGCCATTACGATGATGATCGGTTTCTCAAGCCTCGCCTTTTACATTTTGTGGCGCAAGCGATATTTCTAAAAAAGATGGTGTCGTCCGTTGCGGCGACACCATCTTTTTACATCAATTTGACTGTGACGAGACACAAGTCATCGTCGATCTCGATTTTAGGGACGAGTTGTTCGGCGACGTGACGCGCGTAGTCAAGCCCGTATGACGCGACGTCCTTCTCGAGCCAGCGGATGCCGTCGTCGATGTCTTTGCTGTAACATTCCATCAATCCGTCTGTATACATGTGCATCGTCATCCCCGGTTCGATGTCGACTACCTTCGACTCAAAATTCGGCTCCTCGAACATGCCGACCGGGACACCGGTCGTCTCGAGACGAGTCACACCCGAGTCCGACGTCACGATGACCGGCGGATGACCAGCATTGACGTACTCGATTTGACGCTTCGTCGTGTCGATATAACAATAAACGGCCGTGAAATAGCTTTGCATGTCCTCTCCCGAGAACAAGAACGTCATCTGGCGGTTCAACTCACTCATCACATCGACTGGGTATTGGACGTTGCTGACGAGACCGGGCAAAATCGACCTAATCCCCATCGTAATCAACGCAGACGAGACACCATGCCCCATCACGTCGAAGATGATGACCCCATACCGATCCGGTGCGACCTGGAACCAGGCATACATGTCCCCGGCCAGTTTTTTAGACGGCAAGTATAGAGCCCGGACGTCAATCTCATCGTTGCTGATGGGCGGGGTCAACGCGCTCTGTTGAATCTTTTGCGCGAGATCGAGGTCGTATTGGAGCCGCGCCTCATATTTTTTGCGTTCATCGACGGCCGCTTTGTAACGGAGTGCGGAGCGGATGCGCGCGAGCAGTTCCGTGATTTTAATCGGTTTCGTCGTATAGTCGGACGCTTCAGCGTCGAGACCTTCTGCGATTTGCTTTTCCTCGGTGCGACCCGAGACCATAATCACGGGAAGTTCCTCATAGCCGCTCATCTGTCGAATCCGTTTGCACGTCTCGATTCCAGAGATTCCTGGCATCTCGACATCAAGCAGGACAAGGTCGTATAGCGACGGGGCTTGCGGGTCCATCAGGAGCGCGAGCGCATCTTCACCACTCGAGACCGAAATCGTCTCATAATCATGTTGATGCAATAATTGTTCGAGAACCATCGTATTGACCGGTTCGTCGTCCACAATCAAAATCGCCATAGTCATCCCTACTTTCTCTGTCAGTGTTCTTCTGCATATTATTGTATCATATCTAATCGCTTCATTAGGTATTTCAATGCTGTGACAGTTCGAAGTGGTTCAAAGATGGAGAATCTCGTTTGTTTTTGGCATACTGGAAGTACGAAAGCGAGGAATGCCGCATGGGATGGATATTCGCTGTGAGCGGTTTGATTATTTTGCTCGTCTTAATCGCGTCAATCGTTGTCATTCAAAAAGGATATGCCTATAAAGACAACAAGGACGACATCGTGCTCGATTACGATGAAATCAATCGCCGCATCACTGAAGAAGAACAGCAGAAAAAATAGAGCCATCGGCGGATGGCTCTATTTTTATTTAAATTCGAATCGAAGTGCCCCTTTTTCAAGATAGAGCGCGGCATCGAACGTCTTGTCCCCTTTTTTGAACGTGTGCACGTTCGATTGCCCGCCGTTAATCATCTGTTTCAGTTCATCTTTGGCAATTCCGACGCCGAGTACTTGTTTCGACATCGTAAACTTGCAACCTTCGCGAAAGCCGCTACAACCGATGAATTTCGCATGCTCGACGAGTCCCTTGCCACAGCTCGGGCAGACGCCGAACGATGCTTTCGGCCGCGCCGCCGACTTCTTCCCGAAACGTCGTGCTTCAATCGTATAGCCTTCCGGGTTCGCCGTCTCGACTCGCGCTTTCGCCTCTTCGACGAGATGAATCGACATCTTTTTCGCCTGGTCGATAAATTCGGCGGCCGAAGCCGATGCCTGCCCGATTTCGTTGAGACGTTTCTCCCATTTGGCCGTCATGGCCGGTGAAGCAAGGATACTGTCACCGAGCACGTCAATCAACAAGCGCCCTTTATCGGTCGGGACGAGCTCTTTCTTTTGT
The DNA here is from genome assembly GCF_018618375.1 of Exiguobacterium sp. E4787. NCBI lineage: Bacteria > Bacillati > Bacillota > Bacilli > Caryophanales > Exiguobacterium > Exiguobacterium sp. E4787. Next base: position 140,411 of record NZ_JACSLY010000001.1, read on the forward strand.
AGGTCGACATAGCCCCGCTTCTTCAATCCGTCGATAATATTGGCTCGTGTCGCCTCGGTTCCAAGCCCCTCGACTTCTTTCATGATATGAATCAGTTCTTCATCATCGAGCTGCTTACCGGCCACCTTCATCGCCATGATGAGCGCGCCTTCTGTATACCGTTTCGGTGGCTCCGTTTGTTTCGATAATACTTCGACTTTCTTTTCCGTCAACGGCTCCCCGAGTGTGAGCGCCGGGAGTTCGACGTCTTTGGACTTCATCTCGACGACTTGACGATAGCCGGCACTGACGACGACCGTCCCTTTTGCCCGGTACAGGTCGTCGCCGTCCATGAGGTCGACCGTCGTTTTCTCAAGCTTGGCCGGAGGGGCGAACGCCGCAAGAAAGCGACGGTTAATCAAATCGTATAGTTTTGCCTCATCCCCGCTAAGTCGGGCCACATCGCCACACGCCTCGGTCGGGATGATCGCATAGTGATCACTGACCTTTTTCGCGTTGACGTAGCGGCTGTTCCGGGACGGGTTCTCGGTCAACACGTCTTTCAACTCGGCATAGGCCGCCGACTTCAATAGCCTTGCTTTCGTCTGTGGGAACAACGTTGCCTCGTCCGGTGTGACGAAACTTGAGTCAGTCCGCGGATAACTGATCCATCCTTTCGTATATAGCTTTTGAGCGATGTCGAGCGTCTTCTTCGCCCCGAAGCCGAACCGCTTGCCGGCTTCGGCCTGCAAACCCGATAAACTGAACCAAAACGGCGGGTATTCCGTCTTGTCCTCTTTGTCAATCGAACGGACAATCGCCGTCCCGGTCGCCCGGTTGACGACCGCGTCGGCTTGTTCGCGAGTCTTTAGTTTCGTCGTCTTACCGAGCGTGTATTTCGCTTTGAACGTGCCGCGTCCTTTTTGAAGCGTCGCCTCGACCTCAAAATACGGCACTGGGACGAACTGTTTAATCTCACGTTCGCGATTGACAATCAAAGCGAGCGTCGGAGTCTGGACACGGCCTAGCGAAAACACGTCCTCGATGCCGATCGTCTTCAACAGCGTTGTATACGCTCTTGATGCGTTCATGCCGACGAGCCAGTCGGCACAGGCGCGACTCATTGCTTCGTGATAGTACGGGATCGTCTGGTCGCCTGGTAGCAGTGCGGCAAAACCACGGTCGACCGCCTGCTCGGTCAAACTCGAGATCCATAGGCGCGACAAAGGTTTTTGATTGCCGGCGAGCCGTAAAATGAGACGGACGATGGCTTCTCCTTCCCGCTCGGCATCGGATGCGATGATGACGTCGGTGATGGACCGGTCGTGCAGCCATTTCTTAATCGTCTGGAACGGTTTCGACTTGCCTTTCGAGATGCGATAGTCAAATCGGTCCGGCACGATTGGGAGCGACTCATATTTCCAAGACTTCCATTCCGGCTTATAATGGGACGGTTCTTGCAGCTCACATAAGTGACCGACCGCCCAGACGACGATGGCGCCCTCTGGGAACCGGGCACATGAAGCGATCTCAATCTCGTCTTTTTTCTTTTTTGATGGATACGGCGCAGCCAGTTTTTGGGCCTGCGACGGTTTCTCCGCAATAATTAATCTCATAGGATCCCTACTTTCACAGTCATCCGAAATCTCGTCGGAACGACACTTTCGAGAAAGAATGTATTTTCTTATCTATTCTATAATATCATTAGAAGAGTATGTACAACATAAAGGGGGATGTCTCTTGTCTTATCTTATCTTATTCGCCGCCGTCTTCTTCTTATCGACGAGCGTCTTGTTCGTCAAATGGACGTCCGCACCGGCCGAGACGGCCGCGTTTTACCGTATGCTGATCACGTGCCTGATGTTGTTGCCCTTCGTCGATTTCAAATCGCTCCTCGGGACACGACTCATGACACGATATGCCTTGCTCCTCAGCGGGACGTTGCTCGCGTTCCATTTTTGGCTCTGGTTTTTATCGCTCGATTATACAACCGTCGCCAGCTCGACGCTGTTCGTCACTTCGAGCCCGATTTTTGTCTTAATCGGGAACGCATTGATTTTTAAAAAGAATCCGACCCGGAAAGGGTTAGCCTTCGCGCTCATCGCTGTCTTCGGAGGTATGCTTGTCGCGGCAGGCGACATTCAACTCGGACGTGAAGCGCTGTTCGGGGACTTGCTCGCTTTAATCGCCGCTCTGCTCATCGCCGGCTATTGGCTCGTCGGCCAACACGTCCGGACCGAGATGAACACGAATACATACTCGTTCAGCGTCTATCTCGTCGCAGCGGTCGTCCTCTGTTTCATGCTTCTCGTCCGGGGGACGACGTTCACCGCGTTCGAATCGGTCAACTGGTGGTATTTCCTCGCCCTCGCCTTCTTCCCGACGATTTTAGGACATAACTTGTTCAACTATGCGCTCGCCCGTGTCAGTGCGACCGTTGTCAGCATCACCATCCTTGGCGAGGCGCTGTGGGGCATGCTGTTCGGGTTCGTCTTCTTCGACGAGCGTCTCGGCATGATGCAATGGGTCGGTGCGGCCGTCCTGCTCGGCGGAATTTACTTGTTCCTAAAAGAAGACGCCCGTTCCACAAGAACGGACGTCGCTTCATAAATTGGTTGCTTTCGCTTCGATTTCGTCTTCTGACGGGCGGAATAAGAGCTTGCGATCCCAAACAGCCATCCCGACCGCGGTCAGGAAGGTCATCGCATCAGCGATTGGGAACGCGAGCCAGACACCGAATACGCCGAAGAAGTTCGGCAGGATGAAGACGAGGGGAATCGTATAGAGCGTCTGCCGCGACAGCGACAAGAACATCGCGACCCGGGCCTTCCCGAGCGATTGGTAGATGCCGTTGACGAGCATTTGGACGCTCGGGAGGAACGAGACGGCGAACAACACATGAATCGCCGTCACGCCGCCGGCAATCAAGTTGGCGTCGGTCGTGAACATGCGCATCAGTTGTTCCGGAATCAACTGGAGCGTCAACCAGATGATGACGGCAATGGCAATTCCAGCCCGCATTGCCGTCCAAATCGTTTCCCTCATCCGGTCGAATTGTTTGGCGCCGAAATTGTAACCGACAATCGGCTGCATGCCTTGGACGATACCCATAATCGGCATCCCGACGAGCGCCATGAATTTATTGATGATCGCAAAGATGGCAAGTTCCTCGGTCCCGCCGTATGTTCCGAGCATGACGTTGACCCCGACGAATAAAATCGACTGGGACACCATCATGATGAACGAAGATGAGCCGATCGCCATAATCTCCTTCAATTCGCCGAACCGTAATCGAAACTTCCGCCATTGGAAATCGAGATCGGTGCGGCGATTTTTTGAGAAGAAGAAACGGAGCATGAGCACAGACCCGACGACTTGAGCGAGCGCCGTCGACCAAGCCGCCCCGTAAATGCCCCAGCCGAACGTGAAGATGAATAGCGGCGTCGTCACCAAGTTGACGACAACAGTCGTGAGCATCACTTTCATCTGATAAGGCGCCTGTCCTTCAGCCCGTACCATCGCGCTCGCCGCGAGTGTGAACATGAAGAACGGAGAGCTGATGAGCACGACCGATAAGTATTGTCGGCTCAGTTCCATGATGGCCGACGTCGCTCCGAACACTTTCAAGATGTCATCCAACATGAAAAAGGCGGAACTGACCGCAAAAGCGGCGAACACACCGACGAGGACGAGCACGTTCAAAAACGTGACGGCGGCACCGGCATCGTCGCCTTTGCCGAGTTTCCTTGAACTGATGGATGCCCCGCCCAACCCGACAGCGCTCGAGACGGCCATAAGAATCATTTGAATCGGAAAGGCGATCCCGATGGCAGCCACGGCAGTCGACCCGATGCCACGGGCGACGAAGATTGTATCAATGATGTTGTACAGTGCCGTCACTAGCATCCCGATCATTGCCGGTAGCGACAGTTTGAACAGCAGACGTCCGATTGGATCGGTCCGGAGCTGCTCCGTATTCTGATTCATGCTTCCATCCCCTTTGTCGTCTATGTTAACAGGTTAGCAAGATTGGATGGAACGGTCGACTATGTTGTCTTGCCGGATGTGTCAGACCGGGCTCGGCACAGGTGTGTTCACGACGCCGGCTTTTCGCTTGCGCATGATGAAATCGGTCGCGACCGGTTGCTCGACCTTGACACGTACCGTCATCATCGCCTGGTTCGCCGTCTCGAGGCTTTCTCCCGACTCATCGTACAGCTCATCGATACGCTGCGAGAAACGGACGAAGCCGGGACCGAAGAACTCGACTTCTTCCCCGCGTCGAAAATGGTTCCGTTGCTCGAGTGTCGCTATTTTTGTCGTCGGTTCATACGAGATGACGCGTGCCGCGAATGTATATTGCGGGATGGCGCGCGGCTTACCGAACAGTTGCTCGTTCTCGGTCGGGACGCCGTAATAGAATCCGGTCGCGAGTTCTCGTTGTGCCGCTTTCCAGATTTCTTCTTCCCACGCCGGATTAAACTCGAAGCCCTCAGGGTCGTCACAGTACGCGTCGATGACTTGACGATAGACGTTACAAACGGTCGCCACATAGTGAATCGATTTCATCCGTCCTTCAATTTTCAAGCTGTCGACACCAGCGTCGACCAAGTCCGGAATGTGACGTACCATCGCCAAGTCGACCGAGCTCATCGAGAACGGTTCCTCGTCGCGTGCTGCCATCTCGTCAGTCAACAGTTCGTCCGCCTCAAAGAATCCGTACTTCCAACGGCACGACTGGGCACAGCCACCCCGGTTCGCATCGCGGAGCGCCATATGGTTCGATAAGGTGCAACGTCCCGAGTACGAGATGCACATCGCCCCATGGACGAACGTCTCGATTTCGACATCGACTTGCCGTTTCATCTCTTTGATTTCTTCCATCGATACTTCCCGGGCGAGAACGATTCGCTCCAATCCTTCCTCTTGCCAAAAGCGGAGCGTCTCATAGTTCGTCGCTGACGACTGCGTCGACAAATGGACCGGAAGTCCCGGCGCATCCGTGAGGCATACCTCAATCATGGCCGGGTCGGACACGATGACGGCATCAATGCCGATATCGCGAAGCTTGCAAAAGAACTCGCCCGCGCCATCGATATCGCCTTCATGGGTCACCATATTCGCGGCGACATACACTTTTGCCCCGCGCGTATGGGCGAACGCGACGCCTTCGGCCATCTCGTCATACCCAAAATTGCCGGCCCGAGAGCGGAGTCCGAACTGTTGTCCCCCGATAAAGACCGCATCGGCCCCATACAAAATCGCCATCTTCAATTTTTCTAAGTTGCCGGCCGGTGCTAATAATTCTGGACGTTTTCTCATCTTAATCCCTCACTTGATCTCTTCTGGATTTCGTAACAATAGTCCCGTCCCGAGCCGGAATTGTTCCGGCTGCAGTTCGGCGAGACGCCGTTCCATGACGAGACGATCGAATCTACCGTTCAACAAATCTGAGCGGGCCTTATCAAACAACCGGACGATATCGACGAATGCATCACCCGCGTGCCAACCCTCGAGCTTCCATGTGTGAAGGCCGCCTCTTATTAAGGTGGGCAGTTGTCCCATAAGCGTCAAATCTTCAGAGAACACATGCGTCCCGTTTTCATCTTCATACACTGGATAGCGGCTGTCCGCATCCGATGGTTCGCTCACATAATATTCGCGTGCTTCTGCCAACGTGTTCGATCGGCCAATCTCATTGAAGTAGTTCGTCAAGAGCGGACGTTTCGAATGATGGATACACGTCGGTCCGTATACTTGGACTTCGACCGGCAATCCGATTTGCTGTTGAATCAGTCCGAGTTCAGTCAACGTCACTTCACGGGCCGCGATTGCCCCAATCGCATCGCGTTTGCCCCAAAATTGAATGTGTCGGGCCGACGTGACGAGCGTTTGAGCATCATACCAATAGGGGATATTTGCATTACGGATTAAGCGGATGGCGCCCGGGTCACCGGCCGTCACACTGTCAACCCCGATTGTTTTTAAAGCCGATAAATAGTCAGGCAGCGTCTCAATCTGATGATTGTGCATCAAATTATTGACGGCGACGGTCACTTCTTTGCCATAACGGTGGGCAATCGCTGTGACTTCTCGCACAGCTTCCAACGACCAGTCTCCCTTATGGCGTAACCCGTATGTTGCTTCTCCGATATAGATGCGGTCAGAGCCCGCCATAATCAGCGCTTTTGCTTGCTCGACGCCCTGTGCTGTAGTCACTAGCTGTATCATCATCTGGTTTCTTCTCCTCACTTTGTGAGTCTAATCACATATTCTTGCTATACTCTAGCATACGTTTTGACGTCGCAGCCGAGCAGGAATTTAACAACTCGTGAAGAAATCAGTAACAATGTATGACTTTTTATATCGAAGGAGTGGACGATTTTGACAAAAACAGCCTTAATTACTGGAGCCTCGACAGGAATCGGACTCGATCTTGCCGTGTTAGCGGCCCGGGATGGATTTGATTGTATCCTCGTGTCTCGCAACGAGCCTCGGTTGCACGAATTAAAAAAAGTACTGGAGAAACGTTACCGTGTCAGCGTACACGTCTTCGCCCTCGATTTGTCTGAACACCAAGCCGTAAAACGACTGACGAGTGCAATCGCCGATGCCGGACTGACGGTCGACTTTTTAATCAACAATGCCGGTTTCGGAACGGCCGGCGAGTTTATCGAGCTCGATGCCGAGACCGAGGCCGAAGAGGTCCGTTTGAACGTCAACGCCTTGACCGAATTGACGAAAGCTTATTTGCCGGGCATGGTGGAACGGAATCATGGCTATGTGTTGAACGTCGCATCGGTCGCCGCCTTCCAACCTGGTCCGTATATGGCGGTCTACTACGCGACGAAGGCCTACGTGTTATCGCTCACCGAAGCGCTCCATGCCGAAGTGAAAGGAACAGGCGTGCACGTGAGTGTCCTCTGTCCAGGTCCAACCGATACCGGATTCTTCAATCGGGCCGGCAGCGAGATGATGGTGTCAAAAATGCCGTCTCATCTCGTCGCTTTCTTCGGCTATAAAGGCGTCATGACCAACAAACGCGTCATCGTGCCGGGTGTGTCGAACCAACTGCTTGTCGCCGCGGCCAAACTCATGCCGCGCGCAGTCAGCCTTGAGATTTTGCGCCGCTTCCAAAAACCATCAGATGCTGGATCGGAAGACGTCTCGACGATTTAACCCATGTATGCACGTTAAAAAAGGAGGAGGTCCCCCGGGGGACTTCCTCCTGCTTTATGTGATTTGATTATGACCGCGCCAACTGAATCATGCGCCGGATGAGTGTTATGCCCGGAATACACACCATCAGTGTCGTCGCCACGACGACCGACCAAGCCAATGTGCTTTCGAGTGTGAGCGCCCGTTCCGTCAGCCCGCCGAGGACGCTTCCACCTTGGACGGACAAGACAATCATGAGTGCCGGCCAAACGCTGGCCCCGAGGATACTGAGCATCCCGTAGCGCGTCCGTAGTAGCCGACGTGACATCAAAAACAGATTGAGCCCCATAAACAACAGTCCGATGAAAAGAAACCAACCGATTTCAACCAGATTGACGTATCCGCTCATGCACGTGTCACCTCACTCGGTGTGATACCTAATTGTTACCCGTCTTCCCGCACAAATATGCGAACGAACAAATCATGCAACAAGATGAGGAAGACGGCGTTCCCGATGCCGTGGGCCACATCGAACGGTAGACTGAGCACGAGCAGTTTGATGAAGTCGGCCCCGATGACTTCCGCGAACGAAAGATTGGCCGTCCAGCCGAAGAGAAAACCGGCCCCCAGACCTACGAAAGCTAGGAGCCACCTTGAGTGACGAAGCAGAGGTTTAAGTAAAATGACGACGAGTACGACGAGAAGCCATCCTAAAAATTGAAACAAGACGAACGGACCGAGTCCGAGCAACAGTCCCGATAAAATCGGGACGAACAACGCCAGCATCGCGGCGCTCGTGAACCCGAAATACAAGGCCGTCAATATGAGCAACGCCGTCGACGGTTGCACGTTCGGGATGGCCACGAATAACCAGCGCCCGATGACGGCGAGCGCGAGAATCTGTGTCAGAACGGCGATCGGGATGTCCGTCCGCTCAAATCTTGACATGATTCCCGCCGCAATGATTAGGATGAGGACGTATGTGACCATAGCGCACTCCGTTTCCTATACTCGTCTAAATCGCCATCGAAGACAATCGTACCGTTCGACAGGCAAAGGATACGGTCCGCCGCCTGAATCAGTTGCTCATCATGTGTCGCACACAAAACATGTGCCGTCATGGCTTTCTCGGTTAACGCTCGTTCAAACTGAGAGCGCTCTTGCTCGGTCAAGCCCACGCTTGGCTCATCCAACAAGAACAGCGAAGCTTCGGAATCGAAGACGGCCTGCAGTTGAGCGACGCGACGATTCGCCGCATGCGGGAACGGGCCGTACTCTTGCTCGGCCGGTAAATAAACTGGCCGCTCGCCCCATTTAACCTTCCCATACAAGGGACGCACGCTTTTGGCAATCAATTCGAGCAACGTCGATTTCCCGCTCCCGTTCGTTCCGATACAGATGGTCAGTCCTGCCTGATTCGCCTCGTATGACACATGCTCGACCGCATAGGAAGCCTGCAACGGATGGCGATAGGACACGTCCGTCACGAAAAGTTGGGGCTGATTCATGGTCGGATTGACGTGAAACGGGTCGGATGGGGTATGTTCGCGCGCCCTGTCCGTGTATGCAATCCGAACGCCGAGCCCGGTCAACCTGCTGAGCAACATCGTCAAATGCTCGACCCGAAACCGATCCAAATGTCGAAACGGCTCGATTAAGACAATCGCCTCGGATGAATCGGCCAGTGCGTGAGCGATTCGGACGAGTTGCCGTTCCCCACTTGAGCACTCGTCGAATCGCTTATGAAATAGATGATCGATTTGAAGAATGGCAGCCAGTTCGGCTCCTCGCAGGGCGTCACTCCCAGAAATGAGCGATGCGACTTTCCCAGCAAGCGGAGTGTCGAGGCGAACGACTCGCGCTTGTTCTTCCCTCACCCACTCCTCGAATTCATCACGTCCGTCTGCCAAGGATAACCAACGCATCGCGCACCCCTCCCTTCGTCAAATATGGATACAGAAGCCAAACAACCGGTGTGACCATAGCCGCAGTCGCCCCGAAACTAGCGAGGACGAGGCATTGGCCCCAGTCATGTCGTTCGAAGCGTCTCATCCGATTCGTCACATATACCGGCTCGAGGCGTTGGCTTTCGATACCGACGACGACGGCCTCTTGCCAGTCACGTCGCGGATGACTGGCCAACGATAAACGGACCGCCCGTTCCATCGTCGGGACGAGCGCCCAACCGCCGTACAGCAACCTTGTCGAACGAGGCCATTTGTTCAAGAACGGCAATAAACGCTCGAGGCGCATGAATCGATTGACCCAAATCATACCGAACAAAAAAGTCGCGAGTGGAATCAATTGATTTGTGACACCACCGACCGAAATCCTCCAACCGAGAACGAACGGGGCAAGTGAAATCAATAAGAACGCGAGGATAACACCGAGCATCGCCAGTGGAAACCGTCGTTCCATCAGTAACAAACCGAACAGACCGAGGAGGAGCCAAATCGAGTCATTCAAGTATGTCAACACGTACAAATGGACGAGTAAGAAGAAAAGGAGCGTGACCGGATGTCTGCGCTCCCAATCTGCCTCATTCGAAGAAAGAAATCGCATCTTCTTCGAACCGCCATTGAATGATGTCGGTCGATTCGACTTCTTTGGCTCCGGCGCCTTCATCGCCCGGGCTACCATTGAAGGCGTAAACCCAGCCTGAGGATTGTCCGGCCGACTTCTCTTCAATTCCGTCAACGGCCGTGACATAAGTCATGTCTCCGTCGCCGACCGATTCAATGTCAAGCTCGGTCGCTTCAAGGGCATCGAGTACCGTCGCCCCTTCTTCTAAGCACACACTCTTCTCATTGAACAGCGTCTCTTCGGTCGCCGCATTGTAAACAGAAATCGTCGGCTCGACATCACAAGCCGCTTCCTCGGTCGATGTCGTATCCCCTCCGCATGCGGTCAAAAGCGGGACTAGTAAACTCATCAGAAGCAATTTTTTCATAAATCAGTCAAATCCTCTCGTTGATGGATAGAGTAGTTGTATAGAATCGTGTATTTCTCACCCGTCGTCCGCCCTTGCTGGCTCAATCCCGACAATTGAATGCTGTTGGCGAGCACCGGCTCGCGTTGCAACCAGAACTTGACGAGGCGATTATCCCGATTGATCATGAGCATCGACTCATTCTCGAACGTGTACATATCGTACAGCCCATCGAATGAGAACTGGAGGAACGGGGCATCGACTTGGGTCGTGAATTCAGACCAGGCCGGTTTCCGGATCGCGTCGAGCATATGTTCAAAGTCGACGAGTTTCTCGAAGAACGCACTTCCCGAGTCCTTATTCAGTTCATCGACTTGACGATACGTCAGCTCGCCCGATTCGTCGTAGTTGATTCGAATCTGTTGATACGAATTTGCGCGTTCGACCATGAGCAAATATTCGAGCGAACGGAGTTCACCGTCCTCGCTGAAAATCATTTTGCTTCGGTCGAGTTTGATGGACTCACTGTTGATCCGGCGCAGAATGTTGTCCGTCATCTCGTCAAACGTCTCGTCTTTAATCGACACCGTTCCAATCTGTTGTGACTCGGCCCGGAATTCGGATTGATCAAAGAGCGGGACGAACAACAGGACGATGAAGAAAAAGAACCCGACGAGCGCCCCGTACCATTTATAGCGGCTATTGCGTTTCGGGAAGAATAAGAACGACATCAGGAATCCGATTGGAATATGAAAGCCACCAATCGGGAATGAAACGATCCCGAGCAATGAAAAAAATAAAAATTTGATAAGAAAGTTTGGTTCTGGTTCTTTCAGTTGATTTAAGCGTAAACCTAGCAACGTACTGATGACGAAAAAGCCTAGCCATACGTATAGTTGTACTGTCACGTTAATCCCCCACTGTAAACTCGAAGAAGTCAGTCGCTACATGGCTATCTGGAAACACGGTGCGTACTTCATCCACAAACGCCTCGTCTCGACCTTGATAGCGGGCCGAGATATGCGTGACAATCAAACGGCCGACTTGCGCCGTTTTTGCGAGCGTTGCCGCCTCGACTGTCGTCGAGTGGCCGTATTGACGGGCGAGTTTCGCCTCTGCTTGCATGAACGTCGCTTCATGAACGAGCACGTCGACGCCAGTGGCGAGGATGGCTGCGTTCGGACAAGGGACCGTATCGCCTAGAATCGCCACGACCGGTCCTGGGACCGCGTCAGTGACGTATTCTTTAGAGACGTACGTTTTCCCTTCAAACTCGAACGTGTCAGACTGCTTGATCGTCCGATAAATCGGTCCGCTCGGGATGCCGAGCGCCATCACTTTTTCGACGAGCAATGCGCCCGGTCGTTCCGGCGCTTCAATACGGAATCCGTACGACGGGAAGCGATGGTCGAGTCGTTTGACGATGACGAGGTGACCGTCCTGTTCGAACGTATCGCCGTCCTCGTACTCGACAATCGTCAAGTCATAGCCGAGATAAGAACCCGTCACTTTCATCGTCAACTCGAGCCATTTCTTGATGCCTTTCGGTCCATATAAGGTGAGCGGGCTCGACCCGTCGAGCGCTGAACGCGTTGACAAGAACCCGGGCAGACCGAAGACGTGATCGCCGTGAAGGTGTGTCACCCAAACGGCGGAGACTTTGCGCGGTTTTACTTTCGTATGCAGCATCTGGTGCTGCGTCGCCTCGCCACAATCGATGAGCCACGTCTGTTTCGCAAGCGTGACTGCCAACCCGGAGACGTTCCGTTGTTTCGACGGCATACCAGAGCCAGTTCCTAAAAATTGTAACTTCATAAATGATAATGTCCTTTCTTGTCGTCCATTCCATGCTATACTGTAGGCAATCGTTGAAAAAGGATGTGATCCGTGATGAAGAAAGTTGAACATTCCGACTCGATCTATCAACAGATCCGGGAACGGGCGACTTCAATGAATCGCAAACACCAACAAGAATTAGGCACCTCAATCCTCATTCACGACATAGCGATGGAACTTCACTGTTCAGACGAACTCGTTTTAGAATCGTTGGAGTTCGCCGCATAATAGCTCGAACACATAGGAAGAGCCGACATCACGTCGGCTCTTTTTCATTTCGTTTTAGGTGTCGCGACGAGCTCGACAATTTGAACGACATATTCAACCAACTTGTACAGTTCGACGAGTGGCATACGCTCGTTCGTCGTATGAATTTCTTCATATCCGACAGCAAGGTTGACGGTCGGAATCCCACCGCCGGCAATCACGTTGGCGTCAGAACCGCCGCCCGAATGCAAGATTCGAATTGGACGGCCAATCGCTGTCGCGGCTGCTTTCGCCACTTCGACGACTTCGTCCCCTTCTTCGAACTTAAAGCCTGGGTACATGATGTCGATGTCGACTTCCGCACGTCCGCCATGTTCTTCAGCTGCGTCAAGATACGCTTGTTTCATCGCTTCGGCTTGTGCTTCCATTTTTTCATGAATCAATGAACGCGCCTCGGCGAGGACTTCGACGTAGTCGCAGACGATGTTCGTGGCACGGCCGCCTTCGAAGCGTCCGATGTTTGCCGTCGTCTCATCATCGATGCGGCCTAATTTCATCTTCGCGATTGCTTTCGCCGCGATTTGAATCGCCGATACACCTTTTTCCGGGGCTACACCGGCATGAGCCGTCTTGCCATAGATTTTGGCGTTCACTTTCGCCTGAGTCGGTGCTGCGACGATAATGTCGCCGACCGGGCCATCCGAATCGAGCGCGAATCCGAACTTCGCATCAATTTTCGAAAGATCGAGCACTTTTGCCCCGACGAGCCCAGATTCTTCTCCGACTGTAATCACGAACTGGATTTGACCGTGTGGAATCGCTTGTTCCGTCAACACGCGAACGAGTTCGATCATCGCCGTCAATCCGGTTTTATCATCCGCCCCGAGGATGGTCGTCCCATCCGTCACGACGTAACCGTCTTGAATACTCGTCTTGATCCCTTTACCTGGTGTGACCGTATCCATATGCGCCGTGAAATAAATCGGGTCGACGCCTTGTTTAGTCGCCGGTAGCGTAATAATCAAGTTGTTACCTGAATGAGCCGTTTTCGTCGACGCATCGTCTTCATAGACGTCGCATCCGAGCTCTGTGAAGACCGCCTTTAAATGCTCGCAGATGACTGCTTCTTCTTTCGTCTCTGAGTCGATCCCGACCAGTTGTAAAAATGTGTCAAGCACTCGTTTCTCGTTTACCATGAAAACATCCCTCCATCCAAACATTTCTAGGTTATTATAACAAACTCGTGCCGTTTGCACGAACCTTTTCCATTCTGTACAATGAGGACAAACACATTTGGAGGAACGTCATGAGTAAGAAACAGAAAAAGCGTCAACGCATTATTCAAATCGGTGTCGTCGTCATCGTATCCATCTTTTTATTGAGCACGTTTTTGTCCGGGGTGGCCATGTTCCTGTAACAGAAGGATATACCGCTCTTTTAAAATCAAGTAGCTTTTCACGTCCGACAAAATATTTAATAGCGATGAACGTACCTCAAATTCCTCACGCGACGTGGGGAGGGGTACGTTTTTTCGATAATGCTCAATCGTCTCTTCGAGCTCCCGCAGGAACGTCGAAGCGTCGGCCCGTTGATTGACGTTGTCGCCGACGCGTCGGAGGAACGTCGCGACAGGTTTGGCTTCATTGACGACCATCGTGATCTCCCGGGAGTTCTCGGCGATGCGCTTCAAGATGTCATACTGCCGTTCTCGCATCCGAAAGTACAGGTAATCCATGTCTTCGTTCCGCTTCCCAATCGAGTTCCCCATGCGACGGAGCGCAAGGTCTTTCCCTTGTTTCAAATAATCCCGTGTCTTCAAGAGCATCATCGAATGGTTGTTATAGACGCCCGTCTCGACACAGGCGGCCACATCATAAAAGTGAACGGCGAGAGCCCGGTCGATATTGTCCTTGATGCGCTCGATCTCTTTATCGAGTGTCGGCATGTACATGTTGACGACGAGTCCTACCCCGACACCGATGGCAATCAATAACAACTCGTTCACGAACAAATCGAACGAGAACTGCCCTTCCGTATATAGATGGGTCAAGATGACGACACTCGTGATCATGCCGTCCTGCAGTTTGAGCTGTTGAACGAGCGGGATGAACATGACAAAATAAAGTGTGAGCGTCGCCGGTGAATAACCGAGCAAGGTGAACATCAATGCCCCCATGCCAATCGCAATCAGGCTGGCCATGACCCGCTCATAGGAAGCCCGAAACGACTTTTTCCGTGTCTCCTGAATACTGAGGATGGCGATGATGGCTGCGAAGACGTAGTAATCGAGATGAATCGTCTCGGAGATGAGCATGGCGATCCCGGCTGCTGCCGCCGTCTTAAGCGTACGTGATCCGATTTTCATAATATCTCCTCCTCTCTCACAAAATTGTTCACTAGTTTCTTCCGTTTGGCAATCCATATGTTTGGAAGTGATCGTATTGAAAAGAAAAAAACGTGGCGTGATTCCCACGATGCTAACGCTCGCCCTTGCCGTTTTAGGTTTCCTTTGGCTCCAAGACCGTCCGAGCGGGGCGTATACCGTTCAGACCTATGACAGCGGGGACGTTTCGACCCGATCATTTGAGTCACTCGACGAGGCGCGGGCCTATATGGAACGTGGGGGCAACCGTGCCCTGCTCGATGCGTCAGGCGACGTCATCGACTTCATTGGCACTGGCATCGCCGTCACACCGACCGACCGAATCACAAACCTCTATCAGGACGCCGAGTTTAAGAAACGGCAGTCGTATGTCGCCGGCGGGACCCGACTCCGTCTCGTGCAGACGGCCGACAAGCATTTGTTGGTGAACATTTCCGGCGCCGACGTCTACGTGAAGCCGGCCGACATGAAGCTTTATCCGGACGCTGTCGTCGAGCGTCGCGGCTTCTATCAGATGCGGGACGGGCAAGTGTTCCATACCGTCGAGGCGAACGGCAACTTGGCCGGGACGTTCCTCGTCGGACCGGCGCCGCAACAGTCGTCCGACCGCTATTATACAGAGGACGTGCGCGACGTGTTCGATTCGCCATACCAGTTCGCTTCGATCGCGTCGAAGGCACCGTATTCGGCTCGCGAGCTCGACGCATTTCTCGGCACACTCGACGACAGCCCGCTCGCCGGTAAAGGCGACGCCTTCAAAGATGCCGAGGCAGAGTTCGGCATTAACGCCTTGTTCCTCATGGCCGTCGCCGGACACGAGTCCGGGTTCGGTACATCAGCCATCGCCCGGGAAAAGAATAACTTGTTCGGCTTCCAGGCGACCGACAACGATCCGAGCGGAAATGCTGCCTCCTATCCATCTGTCGAGGCGAGCATCGACGCAGCGGCTCGACTATTCGCCGAAAAGTACGTGACGGGCGCTTATGACCGGGGGCCGTTCCCTGGCAATAAACAAGAAGGCGTCAACGTCAATTACGCCTCAGACCCGTATTGGGGCGAAAAAGTCGCCGGGACGATGTATCGCATCGACCGTG
The DNA here is from genome assembly GCF_018618375.1 of Exiguobacterium sp. E4787. Classification (NCBI taxonomy): domain Bacteria; kingdom Bacillati; phylum Bacillota; class Bacilli; order Caryophanales; genus Exiguobacterium; species Exiguobacterium sp. E4787. Next base: position 155,997 of record NZ_JACSLY010000001.1, read on the forward strand.
AACTCGGATTGACCTATTTAGAGCAGCTGAAGTGATGGCCCAACGGCCGTCACTTTTTTTTGCAGGAATCGCCCCTTCGCTGAGCGAATACCTAAATGAACGACCATTCATTCCAAAGGGGGATTTGTATGAAAACGATTTGGATCACAGGTGGCTCATCGGGGATGGGCAAGGCGATGGCGCTAAAATTCAAAACCGAGGGTTGGAACGTCGCCATCAGCGGCCGCAACGAAGAGCGGCTACAAGAAGCGATGGGCGAACTGGAGGCCATCGGGGCCGGAGCAGCGATGGCCGTGCAACACGATGTGCGTGACTACGAGGCGTGTTCACAAGCACTCGATCAAATCAGCGAACGGTTCGGACCGGTGCATGCGCTCGTCAATAACGCAGCCGGCAACTTCGTCTGTCCGACGCTCGACTTGACGCCGAACGGCTGGACGAGCGTCATCGACATCGTCTTGAACGGGACGTTCAATTGTACCCACGTCCTCGGCAAACATTGGGAACGGGAGCAACTGCGGGACGGCTCCATCATCAACATGGTCGCCTCCTACGCCTGGCAAGCGGGCGCCGGTGTCGCCCCGAGCGCCGCCGCCAAGGCCGGGGTGCTCAATTTGACGCGGACGCTCGCCGTCGAATGGGGGTATCAGTTCGGGGCACGCGTGAACGCGATCAGCCCGGGCCCAATCGAGCGGACCGGTGGTGCCGACAAACTCGCCGTCCACGTCAAAGAAGTCGAGCGCATCCGTCGTAACGTGCCGCTCGGACGGTTCGGCACACCCGAAGAGATTGCCGACCTCGCCTATTGGATGGCGTCGGACGAGATGCGCTATTTGAACGGAGAATGTATCTCGCTCGACGGCGGCCATTGGCTCAATAAACATCCGTTCTAACCGAAAACGGCCGAGGAGATTCCTCGGCCGTTTCATATGTCTTGTCCCGTCCATTCCGCTTCGAACCTGTCCAAAAATGAGACCATGAATGCGTGGCGTTCCCGGGCGATTCGTCTCGCCCGTTTCGTATGCATCTGATTCGCGAGCCGGAGCAACTTCTCCTCGAAATGAGCGATCGCGCTTTTCGGGTCACCCTCGCCGTGGAGGCTATTGCCTCGTGCGCCGGCAAATTGGAACGTCCGGGCGATGCCGATTGCCCCAATCGCGTCGAGCCGGTCGGCGTCTTGCAGTATCGCGCTCTCACGTGACGACGGGGACCGTCCTTTTGAAAAGGACGACTCTTCAATCATCCTCAGGACGTGTGCCCGTTGTTCGGGGTCGATCGGTAACGTGTCAAGGTGACGTGCGACGAGACCTTTGTCACGTCCGAGCTTCTCATCCTCGACATCATGCAAGAGCGCCGCGAGCGTCAAAGCGAGACCGTCGACCGCTTCGCCTTCCGCGAGATGCATCGCCAAACGGCGGACGCGGTCGAGATGAGCCATGTCATGCCCGGTATGGTCTCCGGCATGGAGCTTTGTCACGTACCGCTCGGTCTCGAGCACCGCTGGATGACTCATCAAATCTCGATCGTCGTGTTCGGCTCAATCAAGAGACCGCGTTGATGCAATTGATCGCAGAACGCTCGAGCGTCTTGTTTGATGGGCGGGAACGTATCGAAATGGATCGGCACGACTCGTTTCGCTTGGAGCCAGTGCGCCGCGTCGAGCGCGTCGACCGGTCCCATCGTGAAGTTGTCTCCGATCGGGAGGAAGGCGACGTCGATCTCGAAGCGTTCGCCATACAGTTTCATATCCGAAAATAGTGCCGTGTCCCCGGCGTGATACACCGTGAGCGCGTTCGTCTCGATGATGAATCCGCCCGGCATCCCCATATAGACCGGGACGTCGCCCATGTCGAGGCTCGAGCTATGGAACGCCTGCGTCATCGTGACGCGGCCGAACGCGAACGAATGGCCGCCCCCGATGTTCATGCCGTGCACTGAGAAGCCCTTCTTCTCGTAATATGTCGCCAGTTCGTGCGTCGCGACGATCGTCGCGCCCGTCTGTTTCGCAATCAACTCGACGTCTTCGATATGGTCGAAATGAGCGTGGGTGAGCAGGATGTAGTCTGCTTTAACGCTCGCCGGGTCGACATCCGTATGCGGGTTGCTCGTCAGGAACGGGTCGATCAAGACGGACGTCCCGTCGATATCGAGTTGAACGGTTGCATGGCCATAGTATGTGATCTTCATAGAAATCCTCCCTTTCTGTTATCAGATGGATCGTTTCAGTTATAAGACTTTTTCTAAGAAGCGTTTCGCACGGTCGGTCTGCGGATTGAGCAGCAGGTCGGCCGGTTTGCCTTCCTCCATCAAGATGCCTTCGTCGAGGAAGAGGACGCGGTCAGCTACTTCACGGGCGAAGCCCATCTCGTGCGTGACGACGACCATCGTCATCCCAGTCTCGGCAAGCCCTTTCATGACGTCGAGCACTTCGTTGACCATTTCTGGATCGAGCGCTGACGTCGGCTCATCGAACAACATGACGTTCGGCTCCATAGCGAGCGCCCGGGCGATGGCGACACGTTGCTTTTGTCCGCCCGACAATTGGCTCGGGTAGGCATCAATCTTCTCTGATAATCCGACGCGTTCGAGGAGCTTTTTCGCCCGTTCGATCGCCTCGGCCTTGCTCACTTTCAAGACGTTGATCGGCGCGTACGTCAAATTGTCGAGCACGCTCATATGCGGGAACAAGTTGAACTGTTGGAACACCATGCCGATGTTTTGACGAGCCTTCGAGACGTTCGCCCCTTTTTTCGTTAGCTCATAGCCGGCGACGCTGACCGTGCCGGACGTCGGCACTTCAAGCATGTTCAAGCAACGGAGGAACGTCGATTTCCCGGAACCGGACGGACCGATGACGGCGACGACTTCCCCTTTCTCAATCGATGTCGTAATACCTTTGAGGACCTCGAGGTCACCAAATTGTTTGTATAAATCCTTTACTTGTATCATCTGCCATCACTCTTTCTAAGCCGTTTTTCTAGACGTTGACCAAGATACGTCAACACCATCACTATTGTAAAGTATATCACACCGGCAAACAGGAGCGGTTCAAAGTAGATCGCCTTTTGCCCACCGACGATTTGCGCCCGGCGCATGATGTCGAGCACACCGACCGTCGAGACGAGCGCCGATTCTTTCGTGAGCGTGATCATCTCGTTGACGAGGGCCGGCAAGATGTTTTTGAATGCCTGCGGCAAGATGATCGACCGCAGTTGTTTGACGTACGGTACGCCGAGGGCATCCGACGCTTCCCACTGGCCTTTATCGACCGCTTGAATCCCGGCCCGAATGATTTCCGAGATATAGGCCGCCGAGTTGAGTGAGAACGCGATGACGGCCGACTGGTACGGTGTCGTGATATAACCGGTCAATTGTGGCAACCCGAAGTGGATGATCGCGAGTTGCAAGATGAGCGGTGTCCCGCGGAACACGGCCGTGTAGGCGTGTCCGATGAAGTTGACGAGACGGTTCGGGACGATTTTGAATGTGGCGACGACGACGCCAAGCGTGATCCCGAACAAGGCCGAGACGAGCACGACTTGGAACATGACCGGGATCCCTTCGAGAATATACGGGATAGAATCATAAATCCGACTAAAATCCATTGTGAGTTCCTCCTAAAAAAAGGCTGACTGATATTTTCAGTCAGCCTTCTTCAATCTTTATTCAGCTGGTGCTGCTTCTTGTTCGAACCATTTTTGTGCCAACTTCTCGATTTCTCCTGAATCAATCATCTTGTTCAATTCTTCATTGAATTGATCGCGGAGCTCGTCGTCCTTACGGAAGGCAGCGGCTGAACCGGCCTCTTCCTCGTCGACGATTTCAAACGTCGTGAGTTCGCTGTCTTGATCGAGATATTTCTTCGCGACCGTGTCCTCGATGACCATCGCATCGATGCGGCCGGTCTTGATTTCTTGGATGATTTCTGGAATCTTGTTCAAGGCGACGATTTCAGCACCCGGGATTTGCTCTTTGGCAATTCCTTCTTGAATCGATCCGAGTTGGACCCCGACTTGTTTCCCGTCCAAGTCCTCAAGCGACTGAATGGCATCCCCTTTTGACAAAATCAAGTTCTTCGCCGTGAAGTAGATGTCTGAGAAATCGGCGTTCTCTTTCCGTTCTTCTGTCGGTGTCATACCCGCCATGACGAAATCGACACGACCGGCGTTGAGCGCCCCGAGCAGGCTCCCGAAGTCCATGTCTTCAATTTTCAATTCGTAGCCCATGTTCTCGGCCACTTGCTTGGCGATATCGATATCGAATCCGACAATCTCATCCCCGTTCGCCGTATCGACGAATTCATATGGGAAGTAGTCCGCACTCGTCCCCATGACGATGACTTTGTCATCTTCATCGGTCGACGTCGAACCTCCTTCGTTCACGTCTGCCCCACAGGCTACAGTAAAAGCGGCTAGGCTTGCGATACATAATGCTAGAAAACCTTTTTTCATGTTCATCGTCCCTTTCTTCAATAGGATGAAATTATCAGAACTTTAACAAAATTATGACATATATGCGAATGTTGCTCAACTGTTCTCTGACTCATCATATGTCCGACTTGTTCTTCAACCACTATATACACATAATTATTACTTGTAAAGTATATTCATGCATGAAATCTAAAAAAAATACGGTCACATTCGCTCGTAAGCAAAATAAGTGACCGTACCATTGTCCCGAGAGCCGTAGGGTTGCACTCGTTTGACCGAAGCGATGGGAATGGCGCTATACACGTGGGGATAGCGTTCCCCGTCCTCGTCAAACTCATAGTGGAGCAGGCTGCCGAGACGTCCGACATGGAACGAGACGAGCACGACTCGCTCCCCATGATAATGTCGACGCACGAATTTCCCGATCTGTTGCGGGGTGCAACAACGAATGTACCCTTCCGTTTGGAGGGTCGGCTCGTTGATCTCGCCGCGCGACAAAGCAATCGTATATTCGGCCTCGCTCATGATTTTGACGACTGGTTCCATCTCATCGATCCCTTCTTAAGAAAAAGCGCAAAGGCAATGCCTCTGCGCTCACTTCTTAGGCGTAGTAAATATCGAACAACGTCTGTAACTGCTCGACGAGCTCTTCGGCCGTCGATGACTCGATTGTGCTCCGTTCGACCATCGTGACGATATTGCCGTCTTCTAACAGCGCGATCGATGGTGACGACGGGGCGTAACCTTCGAAGTATTCTCGGGCGCGGTCAGTCGCTTCACGGTCTTGACCCGCGAACACAGTCACGAACTGGTCCGGTTTGACGCCATCCATCTTATTCACGTACGCTGCTGCCGGACGAGCGATGCCACCGGCACAGCCACATACCGAGTTGACGAGCACGAGCGTCTTGCCCTCTTTCGTTAACGCCGCGTCGACTTCTTCCGGTGTCGTGAGTTCAGTGTACCCTGCAGAGCGTACCTCATTGCGAGCTTGTTCGACTACATCTTGAAAGTATAATTGAAAATCCATATTGTTTCCCCTTTCGACTTGCGTCTGTTCTTTCTTATTTTACGTCTAGTGGATCGGTTAGGACAAGTCTATCGCTCAATTGTCCTTCGAGGAACGGTGTCGCGTTCAACAGCGTCTTGAAGGCCACATAGCGGGCCCGCGCTTCAGCGGTCGCTTCCCGGTTCGTCAAATAGGCCCGGATGAGGATGTTCTTCGGCGTGTGCTCCATATCGATGAACTCGAGGAGTTGCGCCTCATAGCCGACGAGTCCAAGTAATTCGGCCCGAATCGAATCGGTGGCGAGCGCCGCGAACCGTTCTTTGACGAGTCCATGCTGCAACATGACGTCAAGGCTCGGTGCCTCAAGTTGACGGTTCAATTCTTTTTGACAACACGGCACGCTCAAGATGACTTTCGCCCCCCAACGCACGGCCCGAGCGAGCGCCATATCTGTCGCAACGTCGCACGCATGAAGCGTGACGACCATATCGACCGCCGTCTCCCCTTCGAACTCATTGATGTCACCGACGAGGAATTCGAGACGTTCATAACCGAGGTCGCTCGCAATCCCGGCACATTCCTCGATGACTTCCTTCTTCAAATCGAGTCCAGTGATATGGACGTCATAACCTTTCATCTCATGCAAGAAATGATAGAGGGCGAACGTCAAATACGACTTTCCTGAGCCGAAATCGAGAATCCGGATGGTCCGGTCGGTCGGTAAATGTTTGATCGAGTCTTCGATAAATTCGAGGAAACGGTTGATTTGCTTGAACTTGTCGTACTTTTGGCGCTTTACTTTTCCATCCTCGGACTGGACGCCGAGTCGGATGAGGAACGGTACCGGCTCATCGAGCGGCAACAGGTACTTCTTCTCCCGGTTATGACTCAGCTTCACTTGTTTGACGGCCGTCTCGCGCTCCTTGAACGTCACTTTGAACTTTTTAGACAGTTGAAAGTGGAACTCGGACGCCTTTAACTGGAACTGTCCTTGGCGGAACGTCTCGAGCAATTCATCGAGTTCGACGACCGCCTCGTCCGGTGTGAGATTTTTATGTTTCATCACCCGTTCAAATTGGTATTCGAATTGTATATGGTACTCGCCTTTCAACAGGACCGGCTTCAATTTGACCCGGCGTAAATCGTTCGACTTTTGACGCGGTTGACTGATTGTCGCTGTGACGAGCTCGTTCTGGCGAATCACATCAGCCAGCCGTTCGGTTAATGCTGTATGTTCCACTGCGTTCATCCTTTTTTCAATAGTTTCGAAACTTTTGTTCACGTGTATTCGTACATACTATTACACGAACACGTGCAAACGTCAAAGGAGGATCATTGTATGTTCAAAAAGTTATTATCATCGATTGGAATCGGCGCCGCGACGGTGGATACGCGACTCGAAGAGAGTGCCTGTGTGCCAGGCGGAACACTGAATGGTGTCGTCCATATCAAGGGCGGCAGCACCGAGCAATCGGTCGACCGGATTTACATCTTCTTCAACACGCTCTATAAGCATGAGGTGAACGACAAGACGACGTATTCGACGTTCACGATCGAGAAGATTTTGTTGAACGAAGCGCCGTTCATGATCGGTCCCGAAGAAGTGAAGGAAATCCCGTTCACAATTGACGTGCCGTTCAACACGCCGATTTCGGTCAGCCAATCGAAATCCTGGATCGAGACCGGTCTCGATATCGCCCAGGCCGTCGACCCGAAAGACGAGGACTCGATTCTCGTCAAACCGAACCAGGCCCAACAAGTCGTCCTCGACGTGCTCGACGACATCGGCTTCCGCTTGAAGAAGGCCGATACGGAGATGCTTCCGGCCCGCCATCGTTCCGGCCGTCTCCCGATTGCCCAAGAGCTCGAATACTCGCCGAACGGGACGAGATACGGACGTAAACTCGATGAGCTCGAAGTCGTCATGCTCCAAACAGAATCGTCGTTGGACTTATTGATTCAAGTCGACAAGAGCGTCCACAATCTCGGTAGCCTGTTCGCCGACTTGACCGGGACCGACGAATCGACACACCGCCTCAGCTACACAAACGCCGAGCTCACTTCGCCCGAACGGATTCGCCGCGATCTCGAGGCATTGATTGAACGTTCCATCTGAACCATGTTGCCACGGAAAATTCCGTGGCTTTTTTATTTTCCATATGAAAAATCCTGCCTTCGACTGAAGGCAGGACATGAATCAATAGAGCGTATACGTGTCTGGGTCGATCGATTCGAGTGACTGCTTGATCGCCTGCAAGAACTGACCGGCGACGAGACCGTCGAGGACACGGTGGTCGACCGACATGCACAAGTTGACCATGTCACGCGCCGCGAACATCCCATTCACCCAAACCGGACGTTTCACAATCGACTCGACCGACAAGATCGCTGCTTGCGGGTAATTCAGAATCGGTGCCGACTGAATCGAACCGAAGGCACCCGTATTGTTGATCGTGAACGTGCCGCCCCGCATCTCGTCCGCTTTCAAGCGGTTGCCGCGGGCACGGGCCGCGACGTCTTGAAGTGCGACGGCGAGACCTTTGATGTTCTTCTCGTCCGCGTTCTTGATGACCGGGACGTAGAGGGCGTCGTTCGCCGCGACGGCGACCGACAGATGAATGTCTTGATGGATTTTGATGTGATCGCCCGCCCATTCCGAGTTCATCATCGGATGTTTTTTGAGCGCCTCGATCGCCGCTTTCATAAAGAACGGCATGAACGTCAGTTTGACACCTTCCCGTTTGAAGAACTCGTCTTTCAACTTGGCCCGAGCCGTGACGAGGTTTGTCACATCGACCTCGATCATGAGCCACGCATGCGGGGCCTCATGTTTCGAGCGGACCATGTTGTTCGCAATCGCTTGACGGACACCTGCCGTCGGAATGAGTTCGACTCGGTCCGACGACGCGCCGGTTGCTGCCACAGATGGTGACACGGAAGGTGCCGCGGCCGTCTCAGGTACGTCGAGCTTCGTTTGTGTCATCGTCTCTTGGACCGGCACTTGCGTCGCCGCTTCCGGCTTGACTGGACGGCCTTCCGATAAGTAACGGAGGACGTCTTTGCGCGTGATGCGACCACCGAGGCCACTGCCGTCGAGTTCGTTCAAGTCAATCGCGTTCTCATTGGCGAGTCGGATGACGGCCGGCGAGAAACGGCCGTTATTCTGTTTTCGTGGCGCGGCCGACGCTACAGTGACCGCTTGCTTCGTCTCGACTGGGGCCGCTTCGACTTGTGCCGGTTCTGGTACCACTTCTGCTTTCGCTGGCGCCGAATCGGCACCTTCGACTTCCATGACGAGGACCGGTGTGCCGACGGCGACCGTGTCGCCTTCACTGATTAAAATCTGTTTCACGACACCGGCACTCGTCGCCGGAATCTCAGCGGTTACTTTATCGGTCATGACCTCGGCGAGCGGCTCGTACTCCTCGACGCGGTCACCTGGTTTGACGAGAAACGTTGTGATCGTCCCCTCAGTGACACTTTCCCCGAGCTGTGGCATCTTAATTGTCTGTTCCATATGACCCCTCCTTAAAAGGCGGCGAGCTGACGTGCCCGCTCCGCGATTTTTTCAGGGGATACGATGAAGAACTTCTCCATCGGTGGTGCATACGGCATCGACGGAACGTCCGGTCCCGCCAAACGCTCGATTGGCGCATCGAGTTCGAACAGCGCTTTCTCCGCGATGATGGCCGCGACTTCCCCGATGATGCTGCCTTCCTTATTGTCCTCGGTGACGAGGAGCACTTTCCCGGTCTTCTTGACGGCTTCGACGATTCCCTCTTGATCGAGCGGATAGATCGTGCGCAAATCGAGGATGTGCGTGCTGATGCCTTCAGCTTCGAGCGTCTTCGCCGCTTCCTGGGCCATGTGGACGCAAAGACCGTACGTGATGATTGTGATATCGTCACCTTCCCGCTTGACGGCGGCCTTGCCGATTTCGACCGTATAGTCGTCGGTCGGAAGGTCGGCTTTCAAGAGGCGGTACGCCCGTTTATGTTCGAAGAAGAGGACCGGGTCGTTCGAACGGATGGCTGCTTTGAGCAACCCTTTCGCATCGACCGGGTCAGATGGGATGACGACTTTGAGTCCAGGCGTCGAGTTGAACATCGCCTCGACCGATTGGGAGTGATAGAGTGCGCCATGAATCCCGCCGCCGAACGGTGCACGGATGACCATCGGGCACGTCCAATCGTTATTTGAACGGTAGCGGATTTTTGCCGCTTCGGAGACGATTTGGTTGACCGCTGGCATGATGAAGTCGGCGAATTGCATTTCGGCGATCGGACGCATGCCATACATGGCCGCCCCGATCCCGACACCTGCGATTGCGCTCTCGGCGAGCGGTGCATCGATGACGCGGTCCTCGCCGTACTTCTCAATCAAGCCTTGCGTCGCGCGGAACACACCGCCTCGGACGCCGACATCTTCCCCGAGCACGAAGACGTTCTCATCGCGTTCCATTTCTTCATGGATCGCTTCATTGATCGCTTCAATAAACGTTTTCATCACATTTCCCCCTCGTACACATGGTCCATCGTCGATTCAGAAGACGCATATGGTGCCTTATCGGCGTAAGCAGTCGCCTCATTGACTTCACGATCGACGTTCGCCTCGATCTCTGCGAGTTCTTCCTCGGTCATGACGCCATCTTCAATCAAACGCTTCCGGAACAATTGATTCCCGTCACGATTCTTAAGGTCGGCCAACTCTTCGACCGAGCGATACGCTTTGTCATCGTCATCCGACGAGTGCGGTACGAGACGTTCGACTTCGGCTTCGATGAGCGTCGGGCCTTCGCCGCGAAGGGCGCGGGCACGGGCTTCTTTCACGGCGACATAAACAGCAATCGGATCTGTCCCATCGACCGTGACGCCTGGCATCCCGTAACCTTTGGCGCGGTCCGATACGCGCTCGCAAGCGAGTTGCTTCGAGAGCGGTACCGAGATGGCGTATTTGTTGTTCTCACAGAACAAAATCACAGGCAACTTATGCACGCCCGCGAAGTTTGCACCTTCGTGGAAGTCACCTTGGTTCGATGAGCCTTCTCCGAACGAGACGAACGTGACGAGTTCTTCTTTTTTTAGTTTGGCGGCGAGCGCCACACCGACCGCATGAGGCACTTGTGTCGTCACCGGAGACGAGCCCGTCACGATGCGGTGCTGTTTCGAACCGAAATGGCCCGGCATTTGACGACCGCCCGAGTTCGGGTCTTCCGCCTTGGCGAACGCCGACAACATCAAATCGCGAGCCGTCTGTCCGAAGTGGAGGACAACGGCGACATCGCGGTAATACGGAAGAATGTAGTCCGTTCCTTTTTCAAGCGCGAACGCCGCCCCGACTTGGGCCGCCTCTTGTCCTTGACACGAGACGACGAACGGGATTTTTCCGGCACGGTTCAATTTCCACATGCGCTCATCGATTTTACGGGCGCGGACCATCGTCTCGTACATCGCACCGAGGTCTTGTTTCGTCAATCCTAGTTCCTCATATGAATTCACAGTCATCTGTTCCATTCTGTTTCCTCCTTAGGCGTGAATCGGTAATCCGTCAACGGCCAGTGCCGCTTCTTGGAACGCTTCGCTCAGCGCCGGGTGAGGATGGACGAGTTGGCCCATTTCCCATGCCGTGGCGTTCAAGACGAGAGCGAGTCCGCCTTCTGTGATTAATTCCGTCGCTTTCGGCCCGACGATGTGTACACCGAGCAGGTCGTCTGTCGTCTTGTCCGACACGAGTTTGACGAATCCATCCGCTTGTCCTTCGATGCGGGCCTTGCCGAGGCCGTTGAAACGATACGTGCCCGTTTTGACTTCATGCCCGGCTGCTTTGGCACCTTCTTCGGTCATGCCGACCGATGCGACTTCTGGGACCCCATAGACACAACGCGGGATCAAGGCGTAATCGAGCGGAGTCGGCTCGTGACCGAGAATCGTCTCGACCGCCTTCACTCCTTCTGCCGAAGCGACATGGGCGAGTTGAAGTTTGCCGATGCAGTCTCCGATGGCGAAGATGTGACGTTCTTTCGTCCGATACTGCTCATCGACTTGGATGACACCGTTCTCGACGACAATCGACGTGTTCTGTAACCCGAGATGCTCCGTATTGGCGACCCGTCCGACCGAGACGAGCACACACTCGACCGAGATCATCTCTTCGCCGACCGCGAGCGAGACGGCATCGGTTGCTACTTCTGTACGCTCCGGGTCGACGGTGACGTTCTTCAACACACGGACGCCCCGTTTTTTCAGGAGTCGCTCGACTTCCCGTGACACCGCCTTGTCTTCGAGCGGCAACAGACGCTCCCCGACTTCAATCAGCGTGACCGCGACATCAAGGTCGATGAGCATCGAGGCCCATTCGACACCGATGACCCCACCGCCGACGATGGCGATGGATTCTGGCAACTGTTCGAACTGGAGCAGGTCGTCCGAGTTCAAGATGCGTGTATGGTCAAACGGCAGGCCTGGCAGTTCGCGCGGAATCGATCCTGTCGCGATGATGAGCTGGTTCGGCAAGATGAGCTCGGACTCCCCGGATTCGTCTTCGACCGCGACCGTTCCCGGCTGCGGCGAGAAGATGCTCGGTCCCAAAATCGATGCCTTTCCGCGAAACACCTCGATTTTACCTTGCTTCATCAAATGCTCAATACCTTTTTCTAGTCCCGCGACCAAGTCGCGTTTGAACGACTGGGCCCGCTCCATGTTGAACGAAACGGATCCCGTCTCAACACCGTACGTGCTCCCGTGTTTTGCCGTCTGATAGACGTGGGCCGCTTTCAACAACGCCTTCGTCGGGATGCAGCCTTTATGTAGACATGTCCCGCCGAGTTTCTCGGCCTCCACGATTGCGACAGTTTTCCCGGCTTGGGCCGCCTTGATGGCTGCGACATATCCGCCAGGACCGCCGCCGATGACGACGATCTCAAATTCTCGTGCCATGTGTATCCCCCTCATATTCTCGAACTGCTTCTTCATGTCGGATGGCCCGGAGTGCGCCTTCGGCGAGTGCCTTCAGCTCATCTTCGCCCGGATAGATGTGGACCGGCGCCAAATAGCCGACGCGCGCACTGATTTGCTCGGTCAGCCAAGTCGAATAGGCGATGCCACCCGTCAACAGAATCGCGTCGACGTCGCCGCGTAGCGTGGCGCCATGTTTGGCGATTTCCTGGGCGACGCGGTATGCCATCGTCTCGTAAAGAAGAGCGGCCTGTTCATCACCATCTGCCATGCGCTGTTCGATCTCGATCGCGTCGAACGTTCCTAGGTGGGCAAACAGCCCGCCGCGTCCGACGATTTTTTGTTTCATTTCCGACTCTTTATACCTGGTACTATAACATAGTTCTACTACCTGTCCAACAGGAATCGAGCCTGCCCGTTCCGGTGCGAGCGGCCCGTCGCCGTCTAGTCCGTTGTTCACATCGATGACGGCCCCTTTGGCGTGGGCACCGACTGTGATACCTCCCCCGAGGTGGGCAATAATCAAGTTGAGCTTATTGTAATCGCTTCCATTTTCGGCTGCGAAACGTTTTGCGACAGCCTTTTGATTCAAGGCGTGAAAGATGCTGCGACGATTGATCTCTGGCATTCCCGTCGCACGCGCGAGCGGGCTGAGCTCATCGACGACGACTGGATCGACGATGAAATTCGGTACCTGAAATAATTCACCGAGTTTATAAGCGAGTAATCCACCCAAGTTCGAGGCATGCATCCCGAAGCGACCGCTCGCCAAATCCTCACGCATGAGCGGATTGACGGCGTACGTCCCCGATGTCATCGGGGCCAGCAATCCCCCGCGACCGACGATTGCGGACAAGTCCTCGCCCGCAATGCCCGTTTCGGCCAATAAGTCCCGCACTTCGCGTTCTCGATGCGGGAGTTGCTCCGGAAGTGACAATCCTGTGACGTCGGCCTCGTGACGGACGGTACGAGATAAAATCTCGTCCGCTCCGTCAAACAAGCCGACCTTCGTCGAAGTCGAACCCGGGTTGATGGCGAGAATGAGCTGTCGTGTCATCTCAGCGCCCACCGAGTAAGCTCTTTTCGACTTTCAAGAACTGGCTGCGCGAACGCGACATCATCTGAATCCGCTCCTCTGCCATCTTCTCGGCGGCGACATGCGTCGGCACCCCGTCGCGCTCGGCGATCTCGAAGACGCGCTGCATGTTGTCATAGATGAGTTCGACTTTCTTCATCGCCCGCTCACGGTTATAGCCTTCGAGCTCGTCGGCCACGTTGATGACACCGCCCGCGTTGATGACGAAGTCCGGCGCATACAGAATGCCGCGCTCTTCGAGCACATCCCCGTGACGATCCTCGGCGAGCTGGTTGTTGGCCGCACCGGCGACGATTTGAGCCTTGAGCATCGGAATCGTCTTGTCATTGATGATCGCACCGAGCGCACACGGGGCGAAGATGTCACAATCGACCGCATAAATCTCGTCCGGTTTGACGACCGTCGCTCCGAAGTCCGTCTCAGCGCGTTTGAGCGCCTCTTCGTTGATGTCGGTGACGACCAAGTGCGCCCCTTCTTCATGTAAGTGACGGCACAAGTTGTAGGCGACGTTGCCGACCCCTTGGACAGCGACTGTCTTGCCGGCGAGCGAATCCGAACCGAACTTCCATTTCGCTGCCGCCTTCATGCCGCGATACACGCCATACGCCGTCACCGGCGATGGGTTGCCGCTCGATCCGAACGCCGGGCTGACGCCGGTCACGTAATCTGTTTCCATGTGGATGAAGTCCATATCGGCGACAGACGTATTGACATCCTCGGCCGTGATATAGCGTCCGCTGAGCGATTGCACGTAACGACCGAATGCACGGAACAACGCCTCTGATTTGTCCGTCTTCGCATTGCCGATGATGACCGCCTTCCCGCCACCAAGGTTCAGTCCCGCCGCCGCGTTTTTGTACGTCATCCCTTTTGCGAGACGAAGGACGTCCGTGAGCGCTTCTTCTTCCGATGCATAGTTCCACATCCGCAGCCCCCCGAGAGCCGGTCCGAGTGTCGTGTCATGAATGGCGATAATCGCCTTCAGTCCTGACGCCTGGTCTTGGCAAAAGACGATTTGCTCATAGTCCTCGGCCTGCAAGACGTCGAAAATTCGAAAGCGTGGTTCCATGTTTGTTTCCATCATTGATGATTCCTCCATAAAATTTATTTTTTAGCGTGCAAGAGCGCGAATGCGAGTGAGTACAGTTTGGCCTCGGCCGTATCGGCCCGGCTCGTCAAAACGACCGGTGCGGCTGCGCCGACGACGATCGCCGCCACGCTCGCTTCGGCAAAGTACATCATCGACTTATAAAGGACGTTGCCGACCTCTATGTATGGGACGAGCAATAGGTCGGCTTGTCCGGCGACCTCACTCTCGATGCCTTTTTGTTTGGCCGCGACCATGTCGACGGCGTTATCGAGCGCAAGCGGTCCGTCGACGACACATCCTTTGATTTGGCCGCGACGGTTCATTTGGGCGAGCAGCGCCGCGTCTGTCGTGGCGGCCATCTGTGGATTGACCACTTCGACGGCGGCGATGGCAGCGACACGCGGTAGCTCGTACCCGATGTCTGTCATCGCATCGACCGCGTTGGCGATGATGTCCACTTTCTCTTCGAGCGTCGGCGCGATATGGATGGCCGCGTCGGTCACGCCGATTAATCGTTCCCGGTTCGGGATTTGAAATAAGGCGATATGGCTGAGCGTCCGATTCGTCCGGAGTCCTGCCTCGCGGCTGAGCACGGCTTTCATGAACGTCGACGTCGCGACCATTCCTTTCATGAGCACATCCGCTTCCCCTGTCTTGACCGCGAGCGTCGCCCGTTTGGCAATCTCTTTATCGCCTTTGACGTGGATGATATCGACCGCGTGATCTTCGATGCCGTGCTCGTCGCATAATCGTTTAATCTCCCGGGCATCTCCAATCAATTTAAATCGAGATAGACCGTGATCGGTCGCGAGTTTGACGGCGCGAATGACCTCCACATCGGCGGCCCCGGCAATCGAGACGGTTCGCCCGTCTAACTGCTTCGCCTTTTCGAGCATCCGTTCAAAATTCATGCATGTCCCCCCTTGCCTGTCTTCATCTACTAACAAGCAATTTTGTTTCCACTTTTGAAAGCGCTTTAATAGGTCGTTTAATCTGCACTTTTTTGCATGGCACGAAAAAAAGTGCAGGCAATTTATTGCATACGTTCAAGTTTATTATACAGTGTCCGAATCGAAATGTGTAATCGCCGGGCGGCCTCTGATTTGTTGCCGTCCGCCTCTTCGATGGCCCGTTCAATCAAATCACGCTCATAACGCGACACGGCATCCTGTAACGACAGCGCGTCGGTCGGTCGGGCCGATGCAACGCGCGGTGACAGCTGTAGGTGGTGCGGCGCGATCCACTGCTCGGAACTCGCCATATAGATGATCGCCCGCCCGAGGACATTCTCGAGCTCTCGGACGTTGCCTTTCCAATATTGATTCTTCAACAGCTCGGTCGCCTCGCGGTTCACCCCGCGCACGCTGCGGCCGTACTCTTGGTTCAGCTTGCGGACGATGCGTTCGCAGAGAGGCTCGATTTCTTCGAGCCGATCCCGGAGCGGCGGGATGTGGATCGGCATCCGGTTGATTCGATAATATAAGTCTTCACGGAACGTGCCGTCCGCCACTTTTTGTTCAAGGTCGGCGTTCGTCGCCGCGATGATGCGGACGTCGACCGGAATCGCATTCGTACCCCCGACCCGCACGATTTCATGCTCCTGCAGGACACGGAGTAGTTTGACTTGGACATCGACCGGCAGTTCGCCGATTTCGTCTAAGAAGAGTGAGCCGCCATCGGCCTCTTCGAAATAGCCGACCTTCCCACCACGTTTCGCCCCACTGAAGGCGCCGTCCTCGTAGCCGAACAACTCACTCTCGAGGAGCGTCGGGGAGATGGCCGCGCAATTGACGCGAACGAATTTCTTGTATTTGCGCGGGGACTCACCGTGGATGGCGTGGGCGAACAGTTCCTTGCCCGTCCCCGACTCCCCGCGAATAAGGACGGTGACCGGCGTGACCGCGGCGAGGCGGGCCTGTTCGATGACGAAGCGCATCGCGTCGCTCGACGCGATGATGTCGGCGAACTGGTATTTCGCCTCGAGGTTGCGGATGCGTGTCTTCGCTTCTTGCAGCTCGTCACGGAGCGCTCGGATTTGAGACACGTCCCGGATGACACCGACCGACCCGCGCAACTTCCCTTCGACGATAATCGGTTCGGCATTGACGAGAATGTCGCGCCGAGTCGCCCCGATTTGCATCCGGATATCGCGGACTCCTTGCCCGGTCGACAGCACTTTCAAGTGGACACTCTCCTGCATGCCGATGTCGGCCGTCGCCGGCTTGTCGACGACGTCTTCTTTCTTGAATCCCGTCAGTCGCGTATAGGACGGATTGATTAAAATCGTGTTCCCGTTGTGATCGGCGACCGAGATGGCCTCGCTCGTACAATCGATAATCGCCTCGAGCATCTGTTGATTTTGCTTCAGCCGTTCGACGACGATGCGGATGAACTCGCCGGGCAAGACGACCGCGTCGGCGAAATGTCCTTTCAACTCATCGAACGTCTCGGAGCGGCCCGTCGTCTCAATCACGAAATCGAGACGCTTGTCGGCACATGCCCGCCAATCCTCCGCCGTCATAATCCCCTGGTTCCGCGCGAGTTGCATCCCTTCGGCCGTCGGCTCCGGGTCGATGACGGCGACGACGGTGACGAGCGGCGAGTCGAGCAACATTTTCAGCACCTCGGTCCCGCCTTTCCCCGCACCGACAATCATCAATCGTTTATTCATTCAGACATCCCCCATTTTTACCGTTCTGCATTCATGCTACTGAACCTGAACTGATTTCGCAACCTCACAAAAAAGGCCGTGTCGAGCTATGTATTTTCTGGTAAACTTATGAGTGTTAAGGAGGAGATCTTATGCGTATCATCGCACTGTTGATCTTAATCATCCCTGGCCTCTTCGGTGTCTATGGCATCAAGTTACTTCGCGACAGTTTCTTCCTCAAGACGAGCGTCCCGTTCTCTTGGATCGAGTCGGTGGCAGCCGCCTCGATGTTACAAGGAACGTTTGGACTGTTGATCGCGATGGGCGGGATCGGTTTCGTGGCAGGTTATATCTTCAATCGTGACAAGAAAACAGGCAAAGTCCCACGAATAGATTCTTGAACACACAAAAAAGGTTCCCTAACTTGACTTCATTTCAAGTGCGGAACCTTTTTATTCGTATTGAATTGTGATCACTACGGATGATCTCCTCTCCTACTTGCTACAATCTTGTGACATGAGGCTCCAATGGTCTTCTTAATGAAGAAGTTTGAAAGAAAGTAGTAACTGCCGTCTTGCGTGAACGGAAACGTACCCATTCGAGTTACTAACGATTATTCATCGGGTCATGTCGAACCATCCATCGTGAAGTCGAACGCTTGCCATAAACTGTTCAACGGTTGACAACACTCCTTTTGGTCAACTGAACGATTCGTTTTCCCCGGACACGGTCCCTAGCTTCGAACTCGATGCCGGAATCGCCTCGCGAATGAGCGTACGTCGCGACCTCTCGTCGGGACGATGACGATTTGAGATGTCGTTCCCACCTCTGAGCTATTGACGGATAGCGGTCCGAGATGATTTCTTGCTCTAACACGTTCCGGAACGCGTTAGAAAGCGTTCATCTGACGCTCGTCCAAGTAACTTGGTACACCTTTATTATAACAAGTTCTGCATGATTTGCAAGCGCTTTCTTTCACAGAGTAAAAGAAAATCAGGAGGAGGGTCTCCTGATCGATTATTGCTGTTTAAACGATTGATATGTGACGAAATACGAGATGAATTCCGAGTTTTTCGGACTGCGCTCGCGCTCAGGGCGACCGTTGAACATCTCGTGGTCCCGCATCCCGTTCTCCCACGCCGTCTTGATGGCGTGGCGCATCGCCCGCTCGACGCGGGACGAGGTCGTCTCATGCTCTTTCGCAATCATCGGATAGAGCTCCTTCGTGATCAATCCGAGCAGCTCCTGACGCTCTCGGACGTAGACGACGGCTTGGCGGATATATTTGAACCCTTTGATGCGCGGCGAGATGCCGAGTTGTTGCAGCAAGAGCGAGATGTCGAGTTCTTCCGGCGACATCGCTTCGAACTCACGGCTCGAACCGGCGGCGAGTTCGCGGATTTTCGTGATCAATTGTTGAATGTTGAACGGCTTGACCAAAAAATAAGAAGCGCCGAGTTGAACTGCCTGCTTCGTGACTTCATCTTTCCCGAACGCACTGAGCATAATCACTTCTGGTTTAGCGTGCGCCAATTCCGTCTGTAACCGTTCGAGGACGCCGATGCCGTCTAAGTGAGGCATGATGATGTCGAGCAGCAGCACGTCCGGCTGGTGTGTCTTGACGACGTCTAAGCATGCCTCGCCGTCGTAGGCGGTCCCAACGACTTTTAAGTCGTCTTCGGACTCGAGTTGGCGGGTCAACAAATCGACGATTTCTCGATTGTCGTCCGCGATGCATAATGTGATCAATTAAGACACCCCTTCGATAAACTTCCGTTTTAATTGGAGAGACATAGTGAGCAGTTCCTCCACGTGTTGTTTCGTCAATTCCGTCATCTGCGCCCCGGCAATCATCCGTCCGAGCTCATCGACCCGTTCGGCATGCCCGAGCGGCGAGACGTTCGTCTTCGTGCGCTCATCCGTCTCCGTCTTCGTGATATACAAATGCTGGTCCGCCATGGCGGCCACTTGGGCCAAATGGGTGATGCAGAGCACTTGCGATCCGACCGATAACCGGAAAATCTTCTCGCCCATCGCTTGGGCAACACGTCCCGACACACCAGTGTCGACTTCGTCGAAAATGATGGATGCGACACCGACAGTGCGCGAGAAAATCGACTTCAACGCGAGCATAACACGGGACAGTTCTCCGCCTGAAGCGACTTTGGCGAGCGGCTTGAACGGTTCGCCGACGTTCGTCATCATATAGAACTCGACTTGGTCAAGTCCGTCCGCTTTGAACGACCCTTCTTTGAACCGGACTTCGAACTGGGTCTTCTCCATATACAATTCCTTCAATTCACGTTGAATCGCTTTCTCGAGCTCTGTTGCCGCTTGTTTGCGTGCCGCCGATAACGCCAGTCCGGTCGTACGCACTTTTTGTTCGAGCCGGGCGAGCCGGTCCGATAGTTCTTGCAAATGTTCTTCCCGATTCGTCATCGATTTTAACTCGTCGGCGATTTTCTCCCCATACGTGATGACCTCGTCGATCGTGGCCCCGTATTTCCGTTTCAACTGTTGAAACAAGGCGAGCCTCGTCTCAATCTCATCAAGTCGAATCGGGTCAAATTCGAGTGAATCGAGCTGGTCACGCAACTGGAATTTGGCGTCCTCGAGCAAGAAGTAAGCGTTCGAGATCGTCTCGGACATCGGCGCGAGCGAAGTCGACAATGAGGAAGCTTCCTCCATCTCGCGCATGGCGATTCCGATTTGATCGAGACCTTTCGCCTCATCCGCGACGGCCTCATACGATAACCGGACGTGCTGATGAATCCGCTCGAAGTTGGCGAGCTCGTTCCGTTCCTCGGTGAGCGCCTGTTCTTCCCCGACCTTCAGTTCGGCCGCCTCAATCTCATTCGTCTGGAACGCGAGCAGGTCCATGCGCTGGGCCAGCTCTTGTTCGCTTTGACTCAATCGTTTCAACTCGTCGGCGACGTTCTTCCAATCGACGTAAGCCTCTCGATAACGTTCGAGGAGCGGGGCAAGCTCGGTTTCGGCAAAACTATCTAAAATGCCGAGATGGTATTCGGCATCCATCAAGTGCTGGTGTTCATGCTGGCCGTGAATATCGACGAGCAGCCGTCCGAGCTCACGAAGCGTCGACAGCGGCATCATCTTGCCGTTGACACGGCAAACGCTCTTTCCGCTGCTATGTAGGTCGCGGCGCAAAATGACGGTCCCTTCTTCAATCTCGATGCCGTATTGGGTCGCCGCCTCGATGATCGGATGGTCTGGTTCGACGTTGAACAGCCCTTCGATCTCCGCCTTGTCTTGGCCATAGCGGACGAACTCGCTCGAACCTCGGCCCCCGACGAGCAGGCCGATCGCATCGAGCAAGATTGATTTTCCGGCTCCGGTCTCACCCGTCAATACGGTCATCCCACGGTTGAACGTGATATTCAGTTCATCGATGATCGCAAATTGTTTGATCGATAGTTCTGCTAACATACGATAGTTCACCTCATAACATTCCGAGTAGTCGTTCGATGATTCGCTTCGCCTGGTCTTCGTCGCGGGCAATCATCAAGATTGTGTCGTCCCCGCACACCGTTCCAATCAATTCATCCCATGACAAATGGTCAATCAAGACACCAATCGCATCCGCATTGCCCGGTAATACTTTCATGACGACCAAGTTTTGGGCCGAGTCGACCGAGACGAAACTGTCGCCGAGGATTCGTTTCATCTTGCCGTACGGATTGAAGCGTTGATCGGCCGGCAGACTATACTTATAGCGGCCGTCATTGAGCGGCACTTTCACGAGATGAAGCTCTTTAATGTCTCGTGACACAGTTGCCTGCGTCACTGGATATCCAGAGCGATGTAGCTCATCGACGAGCTCGTCTTGTGTCTCGATTTCACGATTGGTCACGATTTCTCGAATTTTAATCAAGCGCTGTCCTTTGTTCATACTCGCTGACACCTCATTTTATGTTTCGCATACTCAGTATCATTCTAAAGTATTGTCGAAAAAAGGTCTAGCTTTCGCGGGATGAATTCCCTGGATCGGCGAGCGGACACAAAAAAACTGCAGACAAGACGTCTGCAGCTCAAGCGTTCTTCTTCAATTGCGCGTGGGCGGCGTCGATGACCGCGTCCACGTCGATGGCTGGGTCGACACTGCCGACGCCGATGAAACGGGCGAACAATAAGAACTCGATATTCCCATCCCCACCGGTGATCGGCGAGAAGTCGAGTCCCGCAACTTCGAACCCTTCCGAGGCGAAGTAACGGACCATGTCGTCGACGACCCGTTCATGGATGGCACGGTCCCGGACGATGCCTTTCTTGCCGACATCGGCCTTCCCGGCCTCAAATTGCGGTTTGACGAGCGCCATGACGATGCCGTTAGGCTTCAAGATCGTCTTCAACGGCGGAATCATGAGCCGAAGCGAGATAAATGAGACGTCAATCGTCGCAAAGTCCGGCGCCACCGGAAACTGGTCCGCGGTCGCATGGCGGAAGTTCATCCGCTCCATGACGACGACACGGTCATCGCTCCGCAGCTTCCATGCCAATTGGTTATAACCGACGTCGACGGCATACATCTGCGCAGCGCCGTTTTGGAGCGCGCAATCAGTAAACCCGCCTGTCGATGAACCGATATCGATGCCGATGTTACCAGCCACATCGAACGGGAAGACTTGGAGCGCTTTTTCAAGCTTCAGTCCCCCCCGTCCGACGTATGGCAACACTTGGCCTTTCACTTCGAGCGGGATGTCGTCGAACACTTTGTCGCCGGCTTTCTCGAGCCGTTCAGTCCCGCTATAGACGAGCCCGGCCATGACAGACCGCTTCGCCTTCTCTCTCGTCTCCGCTAAGCCGCGGTCGACGAGGAGCACATCTAATCTAGTTTTCTTTCGTTTTTCCATAGTTCCTCACACATTCTGTCGATTTGTCACTTGAACGAACTGCTGAACCGAGTCAGCGATTTGCGTCGGACGGAGCCCGATTTCTTCGAGCAGCTGATTGACGCCGCCGTGTTCGATATAGCGGTCCGGAATGCCGAGTCGGAGCACACGCGGGAACTGCCCGGCATCGCTCGCATGTTCGAGCACACTGCTACCGAAGCCACCGGCGAGCGCCGCTTCCTCTAACGTGACGAGCGGGATGCCTTCCGCATATAAAGCGGAGAGCATAGCGTCGTCGAGCGGTTTAATCGTCCGAGCGTTGATGACGCGGACGCTCACTTGTCCTTCAAGCAGTGCGCGTACTTCGAGCGCGTCTTGTACTTGTGGACCGAACGTCAAGATGGCGACGTCCGTTCCGTCTGCAACCGTCTCCCAGACGTCGAGCGGCAATTCGCGAAGCGTCTCGCTCATCGGTGTGCCGATTCCTTCACCACGCGGGAAGCGGACGGCAATTGGACCGTCGTCATACTTCAGCGCTGAATAGACAAGATGTTGCAACTCTTCCTCGTCTTTCGCCATCAAGATGCGAATGTTCGGGACATGACGCATAAAGGCGATATCGAATACCCCTTGGTGCGTCTCCCCGTCCGCTCCGACGAGACCAGAACGATCGATTGTGAAGACGACGTTCAAGTTTTGACGGCAAATGTCGTGCACGAGCTGATCATAGGCGCGTTGGAAGAACGTCGAATAAATCGAGACGACCGGCTTCAATCCTTGTGTCGCCTGTCCTCCGGCCAATGTGACCGCATGTTGCTCGGCGATGCCGACGTCAAACATCCGCTCCGGGAATTGCTTGTTGAAGCAATCGAGTTTTGAGCCGACGCTCATCGCTGGTGTGATGAGTGTCACGCGCTCGTCCGTCTCGGCGACTTTCGTGATCGTCTCAGCGACGACCTTCGAATAGCTCGGTCCTTTGACCTTGCCTTTGATGACTTCTCCCGACTCGATTTTATACGGTCCGAGACCGTGCCACGTGCCGACACCATCGAGTTCGGCCGGACGATAGCCCTTGCCTTTTTTCGTGATGACGTGAACGATGACCGGTCCATCGATTTTCTTGGCGTACTCGAGCGTCTCGAGCAGGTCGCGTAAATCGTGACCGTCCGTCGGTCCGAAGTACGTGAATCCGAGCTCTTCGAAGAACGTCCCTGGGATGAGCGCTGATTTCAGCATATCCTTCACGCGTTCCCCGCTCCGTTCGAGCGAGTTGCCGACGATCGGGATATGTTTGATGAGCGTCTCGACTTCCTCACGGGCGTGTTTCAGTTTACGTGACGACCGCATCCGGCCGAGCATGTTGTGCATCGCGCCGACGTTCGGCGCGATTGACATCTCGTTATCGTTCAAGATGACGATGACATTTTGTTTCTCGGCGCCGATATGGTTGAGCGCTTCGAGCGCCATTCCCCCAGTGAGCGCCCCGTCCCCGATGATGGCGATGGCCCGGTCGTTCGAGCGTCCTTTCAACTCGTTCGCGATGGCGATTCCCATCGCGGCCGATAAGGACGTCGAGCTGTGCCCCGTCTCCCAGACGTCATGATCGCTCTCACAACGCTTCGGGAATCCGCATAAGCCGTTGTATTGACGCAGCGTATCGAACTGACTCGTTCGTCCTGTCAAGATTTTGTGGACGTACGCTTGATGCCCCACGTCCCATACGAGTTGGTCTTTCGGACTGTCAAATACACGGTGCAAGGCAAGCGTCAATTCGACAACCCCTAGGTTTGGTCCCAAGTGCCCTCCCGTTTCAGCCAATTTTTCAATCAAAAACCGTCTGATGTCTGCGCCGAGCGCTTCTAACTCGGGTACCGACATCTTTTTTAAGAATGACGGGTCTTGAATGGATGTCAAGTCCATGATGACCATCCTTTCTCCTGTCTTATTACTGATTCGTACCTTACATTTTACAAGAATGTGTCCATAGATGCTATACATTCACAAAAACAAAGGTGACACGATGTGCTCATCGTGTCACCGAGATTAATGATTGCGTCGTACGACGAAGTCGAGAAGCTCCCGTAAAAGCGGGGCCTCGACCGAAAGTTCGGCCAGTGCGGCCTCACTTTCCGTGACTTCTTGTTCCAGCGCTTTTTTCGCTCCATCGAGACCGAGCAGTTTCGGATACGTCGCTTTATCGTTTCCTTCGTCCGAACCGACTCGTTTCCCGATGAGCGCCTCGTCTCCTTCGACGTCTAAAATATCATCTTGGATTTGGAAGGCGACCCCGAGATGTTTTCCGAACCGTGCGAGCGCCTGACGATCCGTCTCGGAAGCGTCCGAAAGGATGGCCCCCGCTTCAAGGGCATACACGAGAAGCGCCCCAGTCTTCCGCTCATGGATTGATTGCAGAGTCGACAGTGTCACACCGCTCCGTTTTTCAGCGAGCATGTCATCGAGCTGACCGCCGACCATGCCGGCGCTACCTGCCGCTTCACTGAAGCGGGCGATGAGTGCGACGCTCTTCACTGGTTCGAGCTCCGCATGGGCCAGAATCCGAAACGCGTCCGTCAATAGGGCGTCGCCTGCGAGAATCGCGGTCGCCTCATCGAACCGACGATGATTCGTCGGACGCCCACGCCTTACGTCGTCATCATCCATCGCCGGAAGGTCGTCGTGGATGAGGGAGTACGTGTGAACCATCTCGAGGGCGACGGCCGCTTCATGACCGAGCGCCCGCGGACGTCCATATGTATCGAGGACGGCATAAAGGAGAGCCGGACGAATCCGCTTCCCCCCTGCCTCGAGTGAGTACGTCATCGATTGGAATAAACGTTCCGGCATCGACGACGCGTCAATGAGACGGCGTGTCGCCGTCTCGACTTCCTGTTTCCACTCTTGAAGATAGGCTTGCGCGCTCATACGGTGCCACCCTTTTCACGGAGCGTCCCATCGAGTTCGAGAATCTCGTCCATCTTCTGTTCCGCGGCCGTCAGTTTGGCCTGGCAGAGTGCCGACAAGCGGACACCTTCCTCATAGAGGGTCATCGCTTCTTCAAGGGCGACTTCTCCTGTCTCGAGTTGCGTCACGATTTCCTCGAGGCGGGCGAGTGCCGCTTCAAACGTCTGTTCTGCTTGTTGTTTCGCCATCATGTCTCTCCTTCACTTCCGCAACGGCTTGGCCATCCCGAAACCGGATTGTCACCAGGCCGTCATGTAGTTGTTTGACATCTTTCACGTACGTCCCATCCTGCTCAATCAACGTATATCCTCGAGCGAGCACGGCGAGAGGACTGACCGCGTTCAAGCGACCGACTTGGGCTGCAAAGCGGTCCGTCGGTCGTTCGAGTGGCCGGATGCGCTTGAGGCGACCGTCGAATTGTCGGTGTGTCTCCTCGTTGCGACGAAGCGTCTGCGCCAGCTTTCGGACATCGAGCTGTTGTCGGGACTGGGCAAGGCGATGTTTGGCATGTGTCACTTGTTTCGTGACACCTTGTTCGAGCCGAATCTCGGCTTGTTCGAACCGCTCCCGCTTTTGTGTGAGCGTGAAGCGGGGCGACTTTAAGCCGTAACTGTTCGTCGCCCGACCGAGCCGTTCCCGAATCGACGACATCTGATTCGTGACGGACCGGGTCAACTGGGCCGTCAACCGTTCGACGTCTTTTCGTTGCGCCTCGATCGTCGCTGTCGCGAGCTCTGCCGCCGCCGTCGGAGTCGCGGCTCGCACGTCGGCGACAAAGTCAGCCAACGTGAAATCGGTTTCGTGCCCGACGGCCGAGATGACAGGAATCCTAGATTCGTGAATCGCTTCGACGACGACGTCCTCGTTGAACGCCCATAACTCTTCAATCGACCCGCCACCTCGGCCGACGATTAACACGTCGCAATCGGTGCGTTCGTTCATCCATCGAATCGCGCTCGCCACTTGCGGGGCGGATTGATCGCCTTGGACGGCGACGGGCGCAAACGTGATGGCCACGTGCGGCGCACGACGCCTGAGTGTCGTGGCAATATCGTGGAGGGCCGCTCCTTTCGGCGAAGTGATAATCCCGATTCGCTCCGGGAAGGCCGGCAGTGGACGTTTCCGTTCCGTTGCGAACCATCCCTTCGCCTCAAGCTCACGTTTTCGTGCCTCATACCGTTCGAACAACATCCCGATGCCGTCCTGTCGCATCAGTTCCACGTAAAGCTGGATGTCGCCTGTCGATTCGTACATCGTCACGCGGGCGACGACGATCACATTCATCCCGTCTTTCGGTTCGAAGTTGAGCGTCCGGGCGTCACGAGAGAACATGACCGCCTTCATCCGCGACGATTCGTCTTTGAGGGTGAAATAACAGTGCCCGGAGGCGTAACGTTTGAAGTTCGAAATCTCGCCGATGACGGCAAGTTGTTGCAAAATCGGGTCATCGTCGAGCTGTCGCTTCACGTAACGGACGACTTCGGAAACTTGAATCGGATTATCCACGAGAGGCGACCTCGACCGTGTTGTGCATGAGCATCGTAATTGTCATCGGGCCGACACCACCCGGAACAGGGGTGATTGCGCTCGCGACATCACGGACACCTGCAAAGTCGACGTCCCCGACGAGACGGCTGTCGACGCGGTTGACACCGACATCGATGACAATCGCCCCGGGTTTGACCATGTCAGCTGTGACGAGACCGGCCCGACCGACGGCGACAATCAAAATATCGGCCTGCCGTGTCATCGACCCGAGATCATTCGTCTTCGAATGGCAGTAGGTCACCGTCGCGGATTCGTTCAAGAACAGCATCCCGACCGGTTTCCCGACGATTTGGCTGCGACCGACGACGACGACGTGCTTGCCGACCAAGTCGGTCTGCGTCTTGACGAGGTGTAGAATCCCGTGCGGTGTACATGGCAATAGCGTCTCGAGACCGAGCATCATCTTCCCGACGTTCGTCGGATGGAACCCATCCACGTCTTTGTCCGGTGAGATGCGCATGATGACGCGATTCTCATCGATATGCTTCGGCAACGGCAACTGCACGAGAATACCGTGCAACTCGTCGTCCGCGTTCATCGAATCAATCAGTTCGAGCACTTCACGTTCTGAAATCGTGTCATCGAAGCGAATTACTTGCGAATCGATGCCGATGTCAGCCGCTGCCCGCTCTTTCCCCCGGACGTAGCTGTGGCTCGCCGGATCATCCCCGATTAAAATGACTTTCAGTTTCGGTACGATGCCGCGCGCACGGAGCGCACTGACACGTTCTTTCAACGTCTCCCGATATGATGCTGCGATTTGTTTCCCGTCGATCACTACTGCCATCTCTCTCATCCCCCGTTGTCTTAGGTTTCTCTGTAGTTGGTGTGGTGTCTTCTCTATTTGTTTAACAGACCGTATTCTTGTCTTCGCTTACGCTTTGATGATGTTACCGAGCACGCCGTTGACGAGCTTGGCCGCTTCCTCATCGGCGAACGATTTGGCGAGTTCGACCGCCTCGTTGATCGTCACTTTGTCCGGAATCGTCTCGACGTAGAGCAACTCGTACGTCGCCATGCGGAGAATCGTCCGCTCGACATTTCCGAGACGATCGAGTCTCCAGTTTTTCAAGTTTTCGATGAGCAATTCGTCAATCTCATCTTTCTTTTCTAACGTCTCAACGACGAGTTGTTCGTAGAATGGATCTGAATCCATGCCATCGAGGGCAAATTCAATGGCCTCGTCTACCTCAAGTTTTGATACTTCGATTTGAAAAAGCGTTTGGATCGCTTTTTCCCGTGCTTCATGACGTTTCATTCAGATACTCTCCTTTTGCATGCTTTCATTGTGATAGTTTAGCATAAAGCCTCCATAAATTCAGTACAAAAAACCAGGAAGCCCAAATAATGTTCGGGCTTCCTGGTCAAGGTCATTTCGTGAGCGTCATTTCTTTTTCGACAAATTTCGTGTCGAACGCCCCTGTTCGAAAACGTTCATGGGCCATGACTTGTTGATGGAACGGGATCGTCGTGTGGATGCCCGATACAGTGAACTCGTGGAGTGCGCGAAGCATCTTCGCGATTGCCTCTTCCCGAGTCGGGGCATGGACGATCAGCTTCGCCACCATCGAATCATAGAACGGCGGGATGACAGCACCGGCATAGAGACCGCTGTCGACTCGGACGCCCATGCCGCCAGGAACGATATACTGATCGATTTTCCCGGCCATCGGACGGAAATCTGCAAACGGGTCTTCCGCATTGATGCGGCATTCGATCGAGTGACCACTAAATTTGATGTCCGCCTGGCTAATCGCAAGCGGATGGCCAAGTGCGACTTCGAGTTGTGCTTGGACGAGGTCGAAGCCGGTAATCATTTCGGTGACCGGGTGTTCGACTTGGATTCGCGTGTTCATCTCCATGAAATAAAACTCGTTCGATTCCGGCACGTAAATGAACTCGATCGTACCCGCACCCGAATACTGAATCGCTTTGGCCGCTTTCACGGCTGCGTCGCCCATCGCTTGACGGGTCGTCTCATCGATTGCCGGGGATGGCGCTTCCTCGACCAACTTCTGCATCCGGCGCTGAATCGTACAGTCCCGCTCCCCGAGGTGGATGACGTTGCCGTATTGATCGGCGAGCACTTGCACCTCGACGTGGCGGAACGACTCAATGTATTTCTCCAAATAGACGTCACCGTTGCCGAACGCCTGCTTCGCTTCTTTACGTGTGTCGGTGAGCCCTTTCAAAAGCTCAGACTCGTCAAAGGCGACACGGATTCCACGCCCTCCGCCCCCGGCCGTCGCCTTGATGATGACCGGATATCCAATCTCGCGGGCGAGTTCGATCGCTTCCTCGTCGGTGACGACACCGCTCGACCCCGGGACGACCGGAACGCCCGATTCAATCATCGTTCGTTTCGCCTCGTCCTTGATGCCCATCTTCCGAATCGCATAGCTACTCGGTCCGACGAACTGAATGCCGCACGCCTCGCTCATCTCGGCGAACTCGGCGTTCTCGGCTAAGAAGCCATAACCTGGATGAATCATCGTCGCATCGACCGCGCACGCGACCGACAAGACGTTCGGGATATTCAAGTATGAGTCTTTCGACGGGTTCGGTCCGATGCAGTATGCCTCATCAGCAAGACGGACGTGCAACGCCTCGCGGTCCGCTTCCGAGAATACGGCGACCGTCGGGATATTTAACTCTTTCGCGGCCCGGATGATACGGACCGCAATCTCTCCACGGTTAGCAATGAGTAGTTTCATACATACCTCACTTCACGCTGAAGAGCGCTTGGCCGTATTCGACTAAATCGCCATCCGCGACGAGGATCTCGACGATCTCCCCGCTGATTTCCGTCTCGACATCATTGAACAGTTTCATCGCTTCTAAAATACAGACGACCTGTCCGGCTTCGACGCGGTCGCCGACTTGTACGTAAGCGTCTTTGTCCGGTGCCGGACGCGAATAGAACGTCCCAACCATCGGTGACGTGATCGTGCGCAAGTTGCTCGGCGCAGGTGTTGGTGCCGCTTCTTGTTCTGTCTCGACGACTGGCGCAGGTGCTGCGACCGGGGCCGCGTGCACGATCGGTGTATGAGTGGCGGCGAATTGTGGAGCCGCTTCTTTTTTCAATGAAAGTTTAAACTCCGGCGTCTCGAGTTCCATCTCGTGAACGGACGTCTGATCGAGTAATGTGATCAGCTCTTTAATGTGTTCGATTTGCATGAAATAACCCCCTGTTTATACCTGGTACTAATCTCTACTCTACTATAACTGGTCAGACCAGTGAATGCAACGACAAAAAAGGGCCCATTCCGAAGAATGGACACCCTTGGTTTACCCGTTATAGCGGCCCGTGAACTCGCCTGTGCGCGTGTCGACCGTTACTTTTTCGCCTGGCTCGATGAAGAGCGGCACTTGAATGATGTGGCCCGTTTCGACCGTCGCGTTTTTCTTCACGTTCGATGCCGTGTCGCCTTTGACGCCTGGATCGGCTTCGACAATCGTCAAGACGACCGTCGTCGGAAGCTCGATTCCGAGAATCTCACCGTCGTAGTCAGCGATACTTACTTCCATGTTCTCGAGCATGTACGGGAGCGCCGCTTTCACTTGCTCGCCCGTCAATTCGAGCTGTTCATACGACTCTGTGTCCATGAACACGTACGTATCGCCCATCGGATAGAGGTACTGCATGCGTTTCCGTTCGATGTGCGCACGTTCGATGCGCTCGCCACCACGGAACGTCGTCTCTTGAATCGCACCTGTGCGCAAGTTACGCATTTTCGTGCGGACGAAAGCCGCGCCTTTACCTGGCTTGACGTGTTGGAATTCGATGACTTGCCAAATCGAACCGTCAGACGTCTTGACCGTTAAGCCTGTTTTTAAATCGTTAACTGATACCATGTTGATTTCCTCCTAAAATGAGCTGAGACTCAAGCCTCAATCGTAATTAACTCTTTTGGCGACTGCGTGAGACGGATGTTCCCCGTCTCCGTGACGACCACGTCATCCTCGATGCGGCAACCGCCGATCCCAGCAATATAGATACCCGGTTCGATCGTGACGACCATCCCCGGCTCTAGCACCGTCTCCGAACGGAATGACAAGCCTGGTGCCTCATGCACTTCCATGCCGAGACCGTGGCCTGTCGAATGTCCGAAGTATTCACCGTAGCCCGCGTCTTTAATCACGTCACGCGTCAATGCGTCCGCCTCGATTCCCGTGATGCCAGCTTTCGTGCCCTCGACACCTGCGAGTTGAGCCCGGAGCACCGTATCGTAAATCGTCCGCAACTCGTCCGAGATGTCCCCGATAGCGAGCGTACGTGTGATATCCGAGCAGTATCCTTGATAGTAGGCACCGAAATCGAGCGTCACGAGTTCTCCCGCTCCGATGACCTTGTCGCTGGCCACACCGTGCGGCAATGCCGAACGATGCCCTGACGCAACGATCATATCGAACGAAGATGAGTCCGCACCTTGGGCCCGCATGAACATTTCCAGTTCATTCGCGACTTCTTTTTCGGTCCGCCCTGGACGGATGAACGTCTGGATGTGCGCAAACGCCGCGTCCGCAATCGCCGCGGCTTCCTTCATTATCTTAATCTCTGACTCATCCTTAATCAAGCGTAGCTTTTCGACGATACCTGACGTCTCGACGAGCTCGGCTGCGACTTCTTTTTCATACGTCCGGAACTGGCCGACCGTCATGTCATCTTGTTCGATGCCGAGGCGCTTCACCGCTTGCTCTGTCACGACTTCCGCCACCGACTTGATGAGCGACGTCTTATGCTCGATGATGTCGAAGCCTTTTACTTGGCTAGCGGCTTGTTCCGTGTAGCGGAAATCCGTGATGAAGCTCGCCGACTGCGCCGTGATTACGAGGACACCGCTCGACCCGGTGAAACCAGATAAGTAGCGGATGTTTTCCCGTTTCGTCACGAGCAATCCGTCGATGCCGTTCGCTTCTAGCTGACCTTGCAGTTTGTTGACCCGTTCAATCATGTCGATTCCTCCAATGTACGAGCAATGCCTGCAACGCGAGCGTATAGCTCGTCAAGCCGAAACCGCTGATGACACCGAGACAAACGGCGGCAAGTTTCGATTCATGACGAAACGACTCCCGTGCATGCACGTTCGAGATATGTACTTCGACGACCGGGGCTTTGATGGCGGCGATGGCATCCCGGAGCGCAATCGACGTATGCGTGTACGCCCCCGCATTAAAGATGACCCCCGCATAATCGTACGCTTCATGGAGCGCATCGATCAGTTCGCCTTCATGGTTGGAGTGGACGAACGTCAACTGAACATCCTCCGGGGCGGCGAGCAATAGCTCCGCCGTCAATCCCTTCAACGAGACGTCCCCGTATACGTCCGGTTCCCGCTTCCCGAGCAGATTCAAATTCGGTCCATTTAAGACGAGTATATGCACAAGTCTTCCCCCCTGTTCGTCAAGTCGCCTCTATTGTAACAAATTTAACGGTTCGTGCGACAATCGACGTTCGTGAGGTTTCGTTTTTTACGTGAATCACGGTATAATTCAACTATATAACTGTAGGAATCGAGGAAATGACATGAAAACTAAACCAATGATTCCCGTCGGTGGCCAGGCGCTCGTGGAAGGCGTCATGTTTCAAGGACGCGCCGAGAGCGCTTCGGCGATTCGACGGAAAGACGGGTCGATCGAGACGTTCCAGCAGCCCCGCATTCTCGTCCCGTGGGTCCAATCGTTAAAAAAAATCCCATTCCTGCGTGGTGTGGTCGCGCTATACGAATCACTCAAAAATGGTTCGGCCCATATGACGTTCGCAAGCGATCGTTATGACGTCGACCCGAGTGAGGACGAGGCAACGAAACCAGAAGAGAAAAAACAGAACATCTTGATGGTCGTCATGATCGCCATCGTCGGCGTCATCTCATACGTGTTCGGGAAGCTGATTTTCAACGTCACCCCGGCCCTTCTCGCCGCCATGTTCCAAAGCGTGCCCGCATTGTCCGGTCATGTGATTCAAAACCTCCTCGAAGGGGGAATAAAATTAGTATTGTTGCTCAGTTACCTTTATTTGATTTCCTTGACGCCACTTATCCGGCGCGTGTTCCAATATCACGGGGCCGAGCACAAGGTGATCAACTGTTATGAGTCCGGACGACCGATTACCGTCGATAACGTTCGGGCAAGCTCACGCCTCCACTATCGCTGTGGATCGAGTTTCATCCTATTCACCGTTTTCGTCGGCATCGGCGTTTACATGATCGTCCCGATCGACCCCCTCTGGGTCCGACTCGTCAGCCGCATCGCTTTGTTGCCAGTGGTCATCGGCATCTCGTTCGAGGTGCTCCAATTCACAAACCGCTTCCGTGAACATCGCTTCTTGTCCGTTCTCGGCAAGCCTGGGTTGTCTTTACAATTGTTGACGACGCGCGAACCGAATGACGAACAAATCCGTGTCGCCATCGAGGCGTTCGAGACATGGGAACGTTCAGAACTAGGTCAACCGGCCGTGCAAAGAGAGGGATAAAGAGGAGGAAAGCACCATGATCAGACAAAGAATCGGCTCGACCGCAGCCACGATCGTGTTCATCTTAGGCTTCATCGGTGTCGGACATATGCTCGCGACCGACCCTGGTCGATTGTTCAGACAGTTGCTCTTCATCGGGATTTTCGGGTTAATTTTCTATGTGATTTATCGAGTTTTCATGGCGCCGAAAATTTCGGCTGAGGATATGCGTTACCGGAAGACCGCTCAAGCCTCGAAAAAACGGATGCAACGCCCAGGTGCGAATCCGAAAGTCAAGCCGTCCACTGCGGCCAAGAAGAAAGTGAAACCCAGTTCGAACGTGACGAAACTGTCGAAGCGTCCGACCCGCTCGGCGCATCGCAGTGACGCCCCTCACTTGACCGTCATCGAAGGCAAGAAAGGCAAGAAGAAAAAGAAAGCCAATATGTGAAAACGAACCAGGCCATATCCGGCCTGGTTCGTTTTTCATTCTGTCTCGACGAAGCCGATGTACGGCAGATTGCGGTACTGTTCGGCATAATCGATGCCATACCCGATGACGAATTCATCTGGAATCTCGAAACCGACATAATCCGCATCCAACGTGACGAGCCGGCGGGCCGGTTTATCGAGAAGTGTACAAATCTTCAATTCTCCCGGTTGATGTAACGTCATGTGCTGGCATAAGAATTTGAGCGTCTGTCCCGTATCGATGATGTCCTCGATGATGACGACGTACTTTCCTTCGACATCGAGATCTAAATCTTTACGGAGTTGGACGTTCCCACTCGAGACCGATTTCTTCCCGTATGACGACGTCGCGACCGTGTCGAGTTGGACACTGCCCGTCATCTCGCGCATCAAGTCGGCTGCGAAGACGAGCGACCCTTTTAAGACGGCCACGAGGACGATCGGTGTCCCTGCCGCATCGCGTTCGATTTGTTGGGCGAGTTCCGCCACACGTTGTTTAATCTGCGCTTCGTCAAACAGTTTCCCTTTGATTTGAATATCCATAATGTCGGCGATTGTTCGCCGTCACCCCCTTATCTTTCTTACCAGCACCCATTCTATCATAAAAACGGCTTAAAAATAGACTTTACTTGAAAAATATGAAGTCATCGTTCGGTTTTAGGTTAGATTTACGTATAAAACGACCGTTTCCGATTCGATTCATCGGTCGCGGTCGTTTACATTCACTCGTCTTCAGAGCGGTTCACCTCTTGAAACGCACGAAACTGTGCCATCAGTTCCGGTTTGTCTTCGAAAAATTCGACGAATTGGGTCATACAGTCGAGCGTATTTGAGCTTAAGTGGTGCTCAATCCCTTCGACATCCTCATAGACGTGAGCTTCGTCGACGCCAATCAAGCGTAGAAATGACTCGAGCATCGCATGCCGTTCGACAAGCCGTTTCCCGATTTTCTGGCCTTTGTTCGTCAGCATGAGACCTCTATATTTCTCATAAATCAAATAGTCTTCCCGGTCGAGCTTTTGCACCATTTTCGTGACAGAGGAGGGATGCACCCCTAAATGTTCGGCGATATCGGATACGCGAGCGTATCCTTTCTCCACCATCAGCAAATAAATTCGTTCTAAGTAATCTTCCATACTCGGTGTCGGCATGGGCATAGCCTCCCCTTATGTTCCGTTCTGCAATCTCTATTTTAACGCAACCATTTAGAAACCGAAAGCAGAACGGGGAAATCCATCAGTCAATCATTGTCTCATGACCTTAAATTCTTTATAATGGATGTTGGTGAAACTTAATAGAGAAAGGGAGAACATCAATGGGAATCGAAACTATCCTCGTCATCATCCTATGGGCTGCGCTCATCGCATACATCGTCTGGCGTTTCTTGCCGGCTCGCGGTTTGAAGAAAATGAAGCAAGAAGAGTTCCGTGCATCGCTCCGTAAAGGTCAATTGATCGACGTCCGTGAACCGAACGAGTACAAGGGAGGCCACATCGTCGGCGCCCGTAACATCCCGGTCGGACAAATGAAACTGCGCATGAAAGAACTTCGCAAAGATCAACCGATCCTCATGTATTGCCAAGGCAAGTCACGTACGAACCAAGCGGCCAAGCTGCTCATGAAAAATGGTTATACGGACATCTACATGCTCGACGGCGGCTTCAAAAACTGGAAAGGGAAAGTCAAAAAAGACTGACCCGCTCACTACGTCCACTCCTTCTAGCGGAGATGGACGTTTTTTTGCGCCAAAAAACCCGCTCGCTTATAGCGAACGGGTTCGGTTTCAATTGATGGACGACGGTTGGCGTCGTTCGTATTTGAGCACCGGCTTGCGAGCAGCGAGCGTCTCGTCGAGTCGTTTGACGACCGTGGTATGCGGGGCCGTCTGAACGATTTCCGGATTCTCTTCTGCCTCTTTGACGATTTGGAGCATCGCGTCGCAGAATGCGTCGAGCGTCTCTTTCGATTCCGTCTCCGTCGGTTCGACCATGATGCACTCCTCGACGTTGAGCGGGAAGTAAATCGTCGGCGGATGGTAGCCGAAATCGAGCAATCGTTTGGCGATATCGAGCGTACGCACGCCGAGCGCTTTTTGACGTTTTCCAGACAAGACGAACTCATGCTTGCAGAACGTATCGTACGGCACATCGAACGCATCTTTCAAGCGGGCGAACATATAGTTGGCGTTCAATACCGCTTCGCGTGAGACGCGCGTCAACCCTTCCGCGCCCATCGTCTTGATGTAGCTGTAGGCACGGACGTTAATCCCGAAGTTGCCATAGAACGGTTTGATGCGGCCAATCGATTGCGGACGATCATAATCGAGTGTGAAGCCCGTTTCGGCACGGCGCGCAATCGGCGTCGGCAAATACGGAATCAAGTCGCGCTTCACTCCGACCGGTCCGGATCCTGGACCGCCACCACCGTGCGGGCCCGTGAACGTCTTATGCAAGTTCAAGTGGACGACGTCGAAGCCCATATCCCCAGGACGGGCGATGCCTAAAATCGCATTCGAGTTGGCTCCGTCGTAATAAAGCTTACCGCCGGCCTCGTGGACGACTTTGGCAATCTCCAAAATGTCGGCCTCGAACAAACCGAGTGTATTCGGGTTCGTCAGCATGAGCGCTGCCGTATCGGCCCCGACTTTTGACTTCAAGTCTTCCAAATCGACGAGCCCACGCTCATCTGATTTGACGGTCACCGTCTCGAAACCGGCAACGACGGCCGAGGCCGGGTTCGTTCCGTGTGCCGAATCCGGCACGAGTACTTTTGTCCGCTCCATATCACCGTTGTGATGGTGGAACGCCTTGATGAGCATGAGACCGGTCCATTCTCCATGGGCCCCGGCTGCCGGTTGAAGCGTCACTTCATCCATGCCGGTGATTTCGGCAAGTTGTTCTTGCAGGTCGACCATGAGCTCGAGCGCCCCTTGAATCGACTCGACCGGCTGCAACGGATGGATATGGGCGAAGCCGGGGAGGCGGGCCATATCTTCATTCACTTTCGGGTTATATTTCATCGTGCACGAGCCGAGCGGATAGAAGCCGGAATCGACACCGTGGTTGCGTGTCGACAGCGACGTATAATGGCGGACGACATCAAGTTCCGATACTTCCGGAAGCTCGGCCGCTTCTTGACGGATCATCGAAGCCGGTAAGAGCGTGTCCAAATCGACTTCCGGCACGGTCGGTGTCGGCAAGTTATAGCCCGTTCGTCCTGCACGTGACACTTCGAAAATTAATGTTTGTTCGTGTTGCATCACTTCATCCCCCCAACCACTTCAACAAATTGATCGATTTCTTCTTTCGTCCGAAGCTCCGTCGCACAGAGCAACATTTGCGTCTGCCGTTCTGTCTCATACGAGCCGAGTGGCAAGCCGCCGATGATGCCGGCCTCGAGCAGATGACGCGACACATCTTCCGCATCGACTCCGAAGTCGACGACGAACTCATTGAACATCGGCCCTTCATCGATTACCGTGTATCCAGCAGTCTTGAGTGCTTCTTTCATGTAATGGGCCGTTTGAATGTTACGGACGGCCATGTCACGAATCCCGTACTTCCCGAGGGCAGACATCGTGATTGATGCCGCGAGCGCATTGAGCGCCTGGTTCGAGCAGATGTTTGACGTCGCTTTGTCACGACGGATGTGTTGTTCCCGCGCCTGAAGCGTCAAGACGAAACCGCGCTTCCCATCCTCATCGACCGTTTGACCGACGAGGCGGCCTGGAAGTTTGCGCATGAGTGCTTGTTTGACGGCGAAGTATCCACATGAAGGACCGCCGAAGCTTTGCGGGATTCCGAACGGTTGGGCGTCACCGACTGTGATGTCGGCACCGAGCGCACCCGGTGATTCCAGAATACCGAGCGCGAGCGGATTGCTCGACACGACGAACAAGGCGCCGGCGTCGTGCGCTGCTTTCGCGAGGGCTGACAAGTCCTCGACACGACCGAAGAAGTTCGGATATTGAACGACGAGGCACGAGGCATCCGTCAAATCGATGTCAGATATATCGGTCACTCCCGCACTCACGTCCGTATATTCGACCGTGAGCCCTGGCCCACCTGCGTATGTTCGGATGACATCCTTCGCTTCCGGATGGACCGCTCCTGATACGACGACACGTTTTTTCTTTGTATGGGCACTCGCCAGATACGTTGCTTCAGCGAGGGCAGTGATGCCGTCATACATTGACGAGTTGGCCACGTCCATCCCCGTCAATTCGCAAATCATCGTTTGGAACTCGAACATCGCTTGGAGTTCACCTTGCGAGATTTCAGGTTGATACGGCGTATAAGCAGTATAGAACTCGGAACGGAGAAGCATATGGTTCATGACGCTCGGAGAGAGGTGATCGTACATCCCGGCCCCGAGGAAACTCGGAGTCGATTTCGTGTGCACGTTTTTTTCAGCCAGCTTCGTCATATGACGAACGAGGTCAACTTCCGGAAGCGGCGCACCGATGGCCGCTAAAGAAGCAGTCTCCCGGAGCGATGCTGGGATATCCTCGAGTAGGTTTTCAATCGACTCTACGCCAATCGTCTGCAACATGTCACGCTCATCTTGCTCTGTCATCGGTAAATAACGAAACTCCATTCTATTCATTCTGAATCCCCCTGTTTCATTTACGTTTATAAAACGGTGTCGGTACACGTTCGGCTTCTATTTTTTTACCCCGAACTTCAACAATAAAGTGTGTCGCCTCCGCGAAACGGCGATCGACGCGCGCCCAGGCAATTGATTCGTTCACCGTCGGCGGCATCGTACCAGTCGTGACAACACCAATCGTCTCTCCGTCAACTTCGACCGTCGCGCCTTGACGAGCGATACCGCGCCCGAGCAAACGCAAGCCGATCAATCGGCGCGGGATGTCTTCTTTTTGCTTCACGAGGGCGTCCTTACCGATGAACTCAGTATCGAGTTTGACGGCAAAGTTCAAGTTCGCCTCGAACGGAGTGACCGTCTCATCAAGCTCGTGCCCATAGAGCGGGAGGCACGCTTCGAACCGGAGCGTGTCACGCGAGCCGAGCCCGCATGGCGTGACGCCTTCAGCTTCTAACGCTGACCAAATTGCGGCTACGTCTTCGGCGCGGGCATACAATTCAAACCCGTCCTCCCCCGTATAGCCGCTGCGTGAAACGATGGTCGACACGCCGGCCACGTCGCCGGTCATGAACCGGAAAAACTTGATGTCGGCCAGCGGCAAATCCGTCAAACGGCCGAGCACTTGTTCAGCCATCGGTCCTTGGATGGCGATTTGACCATAGGCGTTCGACTCATCCGTCACCGTGACGTCCCCTGTGACATATTCACGGACGTGCGCCACATCTTTTTCGATATTCGAGGCGTTGACGACGAGCCAAAATGCGTCTTCATCGAGTCGATAGACGAGCAGGTCGTCGACGACACCGCCGTTCGGTAAACAGAACAGATTATACTGCGCCTGACCGATCTGTAATTTAGACACATCGTTCGTGACAAGACGTTGCACGTTCTCGAGCGCATCCGGTCCTTCGATGCGAATCTCCCCCATGTGTGACACATCGAACATCCCGACGTTGTTGCGAACCGCTTGATGCTCTTCTTTAATCGATGAGAACATGATCGGCATCTCAAACCCCGCAAAATCCACCATCTTCGCCTTAACGGAAATCAAATCATATAAAGGCGTACGTTTTAACGATACTTTCTCCATATTATCCCCCAATCCCGAACGTAAATAATGTATTTCGTGAAATATTTCGTTTTCTATTCCACTTTATCAATTTTTTGCGGCTCTGCCTAGCCAAAATGGGCAAAAATAAAGAGGATGGAAAACGAAAACGTTTTCATCCTCATTATTTCATATTTTAGTCTCAGTGGAAACGTCTGGGCGTTCGATTCCAGCGGTCCGTTTAATTTCTTTCGTCAAGCCGACGGTCGCTTGTTTCAGCTCCATCGTCTCGTCCTTCACTTTCACCGAATAGGCTTTCATCTGTTTCACCGATGCATTGACCGTATCCACGTGTTGTTTAATCTCATTGACGAGCCCTTGGATGACGTCGGCACGGATTTGGAACCGTTCCGTCAAGCGCTTCACGCGACGAAGGTCTGCCTTCATTTTATTACGGTACAATAAGAAGCCATACAAGCCGAGCCCGACAAGTGCGAGTACGATAATCCCAAGATTAATCCAAATCATCCTTCTACCTCCTTCAACTGATTCAATGTATGCGCGATGGCCTCTGTGCAGAGCGAAGCGTCAAGCACGTGATTTGCGCGCGCATAGAGCGGTCGACGACGTTCGTACAACGTGTGAACGGCCGCTTTTCCGTTACGAACGAGTGGACGGTCCGAGTCTTTAATCCGTTCCCAACAAGCTTCAAACGGCAAGTCGAGCGTGATGATGACACCTTGCTCTCGCATCCATTCCATATTCGCTTCCCGTTCAACAATCCCTCCGCCCGTCACGATATAGTCAGCGCGCGCATTTTGTAACAGTCGACTCTCTTGGAGCCGAAACGCTGCTTCGCCGTAACGATCGAAATATGCCGGGATGTCCATACCGGTATGTGTTTCAAACAACTCGTCCAAATCGATGACGTGATTCGATTTTGCAAGATATTGTTTTAAGCTTGATTTACCTGTACCCATAAATCCAATGATGTAAAACGGTTTAGTCATCGAAATAAATCACCTCTTTATGTCGTTCACCGGTCTGAAGACGTACGTCGACCTCAATCGTCCCAGTGCCGAGCGGACGGCATTGGATTGTGCCGGTCGGTCTCG
Organism: Exiguobacterium sp. E4787; assembly: GCF_018618375.1. Taxonomy (NCBI): domain Bacteria; kingdom Bacillati; phylum Bacillota; class Bacilli; order Caryophanales; genus Exiguobacterium; species Exiguobacterium sp. E4787. The sequence continues at coordinate 196,274 of NZ_JACSLY010000001.1, forward strand.
TCAACGCGACCGCGGTCGACCCGCACGTCCGCTCCGCCACCATCACGTGAGCCTCGAAGCGAATCGCCAAGGCATCGAGCGCCAATTGTTCAGTGCTTCGTTCGATATCAGTATACCAAAACATTGCCCCGCCGAGTAACCACGTCAGTACGATTAACGTCGACATCACAAAGTATCCGCGCGCATGCACATCACGTTCTTCTCGCGCGGCCCGGTCGCATCGTTCCATTGAATTCGAAAACCTTCTCCTACCGGTTCGACCCGGTACGCCTCGATTCCTCTTAAAAATAGCAAATTCCCTCCCCCGTCTCCGACCATGACCAAGTTCCGGTCGATTTGTTTGAGCGTCCACGTCCATGTCGTCCCGTCCGGGCGCACATGCGTACCGACGAGACGGCCCGACACGACGTCACAATCGCGGCTCTCGAACAGTTTCCGCACCATCAGTTGCGGCGTCGTCTGGACTTTCGCCCGAGGTTGTTCATAAAATGCTTGTCCGAGGACGAGGAAGTGGACCATCAGCCCGATGAAGAGCGGGATGATCAACATCGTGAGACTCACTTCGAGCAAGGTGAAGCCCGAATCAAAGCGTCGGCAGGCAAAGGTCGCCGTCACAGATTGTTTGGCGTCCGCTCGGGTTCGCGGCATCGCGCAGCACCTCCCCTTGGAGCCGTTCATACGTACGGACGGTCGTCTCGAGGCGCTCGACCCGTTCCGTCGCCGCCTCGATGAATGGGGCAACGACACCGACCCAAGCCAGTAAGAGCGCCAGACTGAGGCAAATCTCCCAAAACGTGACTCCTTGCTCATTTCCCTTCAACGCGCAACACCTCCGGCTCGTACGTCCCCATCCTGAATTTTAACGTCACCATCGTCGTTCCTGAATAGAACTTCCACTGTCCCGCATACGTCGCTGCCGTGCGTGAAAAGACGATTTCACTATTGGTCGGCAAACTCAGATCGACCCCTTCCGGCACCACGCGGGACACGATTGGTGTCGTCCCGCAAGCGATTTGGTAGCGCCGTTCTTTGAGATACCAACGTAAACGCGGCACACACGAGCCGTCGGAGGCGACGTAGGGCGCTTGTCCCACTTCGGCGATGTCACTCACGAGCGCCTCCGTGAAATCGAATAATGCCAACCGGTCCATCGACCGGACGACCGGGGTCGCCATGAGGAGCAGGAGTGCCAAAATGACGAGGACGGCCGCCGTCTCGATTAACGTATAGCCGTCTCGCCTCACTGTTTCGTCAACGTACCGGTCGTCGGCGCATACGTGTACACGAGCGACTGACAACTGTATTCGAGCGGACTCTCAGTCGTGGCACGGTCGATCGCCACTAACGTCTCAGGGTACGCTTTATGTTCCGCGTAATACAAATTGATTTCGGACTCGACGATGCGCACACTGCCCTCGCAACTGACGCTGTCCGCTCGTGACTTCCCGTCTGACATCGACGGGACGAGGAGCAAGAGCAACACCGAGATAATTAGCAAGACGGCGGCCATTTCGACGAGCGTGAATCCTTGTTCTGATTTGAAGTGTGTCATAATCAGATTCCTCCTTGTCATAGTTGAGACATGATTAGTTTGACCGGCAAATAAATCGTATAAAAGATCATCGTGACCATCACCGTTAAAAATCCGTATAACATCGGTTCGGCCTTGGCGATCAGCTGCTTCCAATACAGCTCCATCTCTTCGAACACGAGATCCCGATGAATCATCATGATTGATCCGAGCTCCCCGCTCACCGTCCCGACGCCGAACAGACTGACGACTTCATGCTCGAGCAAACGCTCTTGCCGCGCCGCCGCCTCGAGTTCGCACCCGGCCGACATGCGCTCATGCATCCGTCTCGCGATGCTCGCCACTTCACCGTCTCCTCGTGACAGCCGCTCGATGATGTGACGGACCGAACCCTGTCCTTCACTCAACAAGGCTAACTCACTGACGAACAAGTACGTCACATACAGCCGTCTACCTCTCTCGACGACACGTAGCGGCACGAGTCGGCCGCGTCGGCCGTTCCAATAGAGGCCGGCCCCAGTCACGAGCAATCCGACGAACAGACCTGGGAAAAACCATCGCGACAGAAGAATCGCGTTCAGCCCATCGAGCGTATCGACCTCTACCATCGTCAACAGCTTTGGGAAGATATACAGGGCGTAAATCGCACCGAGCCCGAGCAGCATCGTCAAAATCACGAGCGGGTACCGTGCCAACTGGCTGAGTTCTTGCCGTAGATTGCGGCGCATCGTCGATAAGACGAGCACTTGCTCAAGCCCTTCCAAAAAATGATGACCCCGTTCGGCTGTGACGAGCATCTCTCGCATCCTCGGGTCGATGACGAGTCCCTCGAACACGTTGGCGAGCGGGCGTCCTTGCTCAAGTTGATTCCGCATCTCACGGATGACTAGTTTCATTTTTCCACGTTCATGCAGTTCGAGTGTCTCGAACGTCTTCTTCAACCCGACTCCACGTGACTGGAGTCTGAGGAAGCGGCGAATGATGGCCAACTCCTTGCTCAATTGGTCTCGGACCACGTACAGCTCACCTCGTCTTCCCGGTGCAGGATGCACCAATGCCGTGTGACTTCCATCTTCCCCGTGAGCTGTTCGAGTCGCCGTTCGCCATCGGTCACACTCGCCGTATGGAACGTCGCAATCGTCATATGACCGCTGAGTGCCGCATCATGCGCCACCCTCAACTCCTCACTCGTCCTGATCTCTCCGATGACAATTACATCCGGATCGGCCCGGAGCGTCTCTTTCAGCAACGTGCGATGGTCGAGTCCCGCTTTCGGATTGACTTCGAGTTGAATCACGCCCGGCACTTGCTTCTCCGGAGGGTTCTCAATCGTGACGATGCGTCGACCGGCCAAACTTTGTAAAAACGCATATAGGACGGTCGTCTTCCCCGCCCCGGTCGCGCCCCCGATTAAGAGCAGACCTTGCCGCAACGTCGACCATTCGTTGAACCGATGGACGTCCTTGTCATCTAACAACTCCGCTAAGTGGAACGAGGCGTTCGGAAGCCGCCACGACATGAGCGTACGGTCGAACGATGGTAGGAAAGTGACCCGGATTGCCTCAACTGACCCGGTGTACATACCAGACTGGGGCACGCGATGATCTGTTTCCGTCAACGAGCACCAATACTTCATATGTAAGGTCAATCGTTCATAGTCTGTATGTGTCATCGTCTCCAATCGTTGCAAGTGTGCCCCATGCCGTACTTGAATCATCACCTCGTCCTCTAACGGCATGAAATGGACATCACTTGCCTGCAACGTACGTGCCGCATCAATCACTCGCTCAACTATTCGCATCATCTCCGCCACCTCAACATGAGCATAAAAAAAAGCCCACTCGTTGGAAAGTGGACTTGCGTCATGAAACGTTTGCAGTTGTCGATTCGAAACGGCGGGCATACGCTTCGATTGTCGCCTTGTCATAACCGACAATGACTTCGTTGCCATCCGTCAAAATTGGGCGTTTCAATAGTTTCGGATTTTCGCTCATCAACTTGAGCAACTCGCTCAGCTTTAAATCTTCGACGTCAATATCTAATTGCTTGAACGCCTGACTTCTCGTTGCGAGAAGCGAGTCGACTCCGTTTTCGCTCAGTGCCAATAGCGTCTTCAATTCGTCCACGGTCGGAGCGTTGCGGAAGATATGGCGCTCGCTTACCTCAAGGTGCTGCTCCTGTAAAAACGCTTTCGTCTTACGGCATGAAGTGCAGCTCGGGTACGTGTAGAACATCAATTCATTTGCCATTTCAATACCTCCTCTATAATGTGTGGAACGATTCGTTCGATGTGTGTAAGTTGATTATACAACCTTATACCCGTTTTGTACATATTTTGTACAAGTTTTTTTATTTTTTTGTACAACCTTGCCCAACGTTTTTATTTCACATATTTTTCACGATTATTTTGCTCAATTCACACGTTTTCATAGCATTTTTCTGAATGTGTTGGTAAAATAGTGAATGAGAATGGAATAATGCACGTATGGGGGGATTAACATGGCGAGAATGTTCCGTGTCCTAGGCTTTTGGACTGGGTTGATCGCGGCGCTTGCTTTCGTAGGCGCACTCGGTGGAGATCAAAGCAGTAGCGAACATAGTGGTGACTTCGTCGTAATGGGTCTTGTCTTTTTAGCTCAAACTATTTTCTTCGTCGCACTAGGCTACTTGAAACTCACTGAAAAAACGTATGTATACGTGTTCGGCGCTTATTTGACTGTCTTCTTCGTCGTCTTCACGTATTGGAGTAACTTCCAAATGTAAAAAAAGATTGTCTCCTCGTGAGACAATCTTTTTTTAGTTATCTGTCGAAAAACGGATTCGTCCGAATCTCGGCCTCGAGCGTCGTCTTCGGCCCATGACCTGAATAGAGCACCGTTTCACCCGGTAATAACTGACGCATGCGATCGATCGATCCAAGCAACGTCGCTTGGTCACCACCGTACAAATCGGTCCGTCCGACCGACTGTTTGAAAATCAAATCCCCACAGAAGGCGATGCGTTCGGTCGGGAAGTGAAGCGTGACGCTACCCGGCGAATGACCCGGCGTGTGATGCAACTCGATGGTGAACGCACCGATTTCGAGCGTCTTGCCTTGATAGATCCGTTCGGCCGGTCGCATCGCCGCACTTGGCAGATGAAACTTCGCCGCCCCGTTCTTCTCGTCGTCCATCAGCCACGTCCGTTCCGCTTCATGGACGTAGACCGGGACGTTGTAACGGTCACGCAAGGCATCGATTCCCCCGATATGGTCAAAGTGGGCATGTGTCAACAGAATGGCGTTCAAGCCACCGAATCGTTCCACTGCCTCGAAGAATTTCGGGTCATCCGTGCCCGGGTCGACGATGAGGACCGTACCTTCTTTTTCGAGTACGTATCCGTTCTCTTGGGCCAGGCCCGATGTGATTCTTACTATGTTCATCCAGAACACCTCCCCCATCATTCTAATCGATATTGTGGCAAAATTGTAGCGGAGGCTTTCTTTTCTCGACAGCGTCTACATTATCGGATAAAATAATAATGATATTTCAGTGAAATTTTTATGAATTTCATGACGTATAATAAAGGGGGAACTCGTCATGCATTTGTATGAACCATTTGGATGGATCTCGCTCATCGTTGCACTCGTTGCAATCTGGGGAATGGCCCGTTCGTTTAAGAAGCGCCAATTCTTTCCACTTGCTTTCGCCGCGGTCACTGTACTCGTATTCGGATTTTTCGGCGTCGCGACATTGATTTACGGTGGAATCCCAGGCTAATGAGCACGAAGACGACTCTGGTCGTCTTTTTTTGTATAACCAATAGCGCCGTCCCGGCTAAGCGGGACGGCGCTATTGGTTATTGTTCGGTCTGCTCTTTGAAGCGGAGCAAATCTGAGTAAATCAAATCATCGTTCATTTGGAGAATCTTCTCTGCTTCTGCACTATCCGGTCCACAGAGCGAGACGTCCTCGACGACTTCACCGCTCGAAGCGTCATAGCATGTCGATTGCGTCCAGACGTATTCGTCGGTGATGACGGTACCGTCCCGGAAGATGGCGCGGCTCGTCCGGTCTTCCGATAACAAGTCACTTCCGAAACCTACCGTGTCCGACGTGTCGATCCCGAGCAAGTGCAAGATTGTCGGCTTCATATCGACATGACTGCCGATTGTCTCGTGCACTTCACCTTTGTCTTGTCCCGGTAGATGAACCGCGAACGGGACGGACTGGAGCTTGGCGACGTCGTATGGCGTCAACTCGTCTTTGCCGAGCAAGTCGGCCATCGCGTCATTATGGTTCGTCGAGATTCCGTAATGGTCACCGTAGACGACGAAAATCGTGTCGTCCCACATACCGTTCGCCTTCAACTCGTCGATGAACAAGCCGAGCGCGTAATCTTGATACGCAAGCGCCTGCGGGAAGTTGTTAAGCGTCGTCGAACTCGTCTCGAATTTCGGCACGAGTTCGTAGTCCTCGCTCGGCATCGTGTACGGGAAGTGGTTCGTGAGCGTGATGAACTTCGCATAGAACGGTTCTGGTAGCTCCTCGAGCATCGGAATCGACTGTTCGAAGAAACTGTCATCGAGCAGTCCCCATTCAGTCATGTCCTCGGGGTTGCCGAGGTCATAGCTCTTCTCATCGAAGAACTGGTCGACGCCGATGTTTTTATACATCAAGTCCCGGTTCCAGAACGATTTGTTGTTCGCATGAAACACGGCCGAGTAGTAATTATCTTCCTTTATCAATTCAGGGAGTGCCTGATACTCGTTATCGGCGTTCGTGAAGTAGACGGCACCACGCGGAAGTCCGTATAGCGAGTTGTCGAGTGCGAACTCGGCATCCGACGTCTTCCCTTGACCGACCGTATGGTAATAGTTCGGCCAGTAGTGGGACTCTTCGATCAGTTTGTTCAAGTTCGGTGTGATGTACTCACCGTTCGACGCTTTCATGTTGTGCGTGAAGTTTTGGGCCGACTCGAACGAGACGACGATGACGTTCTTGCCTTTATATTTCCCGAAGTAGTCCGGGTTCGGTGCTGCATAGTGTTGACGAGTGTACTTCTCAATTTTGGCGAGTTCTGACCCGTCAGCCATCGCCTTCTGGGCCGACGTTTTCGTTTGGAGCATCGCATCGTAGACGTGGAAGTTGAACGTCCCGATATTCTTGACCAACAGTTCTCGGTCGAACGAACGAGTCAACAGTTCCGGACGCTCTGTTTCAGCGAGCGACAAGTTGAACAAGAACACGACGACGGCCGTCGCGAACGTCACGAGCGCTCTCCGATGAGAGGCCGCCGTCGCTGTCGCGTTGATGCGCCATAGAATGAACGGCAAGACGAGAACGTCCCCGAGGATAATCAAATCTTTCCATTCCAACAGTGACGTGAACGATGTCGACAAAGTCTCCATGTTCGACGGTTGCAAGATGACCGGCATCGTCAAGTAGTCGGTAAACTCGCGGTAATAGACGGCATCCGCAAACAAGATGAACGATGCTGCGGCATACAGCACGTACAAGACCCATTTCTGCTTATTTCCTTTAAAGAAGAAACTGAACGCGAATAGGAATAGAGTGGAGCTGATCGGGCTGATCAGCAAAATGAATGCCTGAGCGGTGTTTTCAATCGGGATATTGAAGAAAAATTGGTAAACTACGTACGTCTTCGTCCAAAGTAATAGCGAGAAAATCCAAAATAACCGATATTCATGAAACGAAGCGCGGACCGTATCATTCAGTCGCATAGTAAGCTTCGAGAAGCTCTGAGATGACTTCATCTGACGGCCTCCTCCTCTGTTCAACGGGCGACGATATGAACTGATTCGCGTCCCCCTATTTTTTATAAGTCCAATTGGCTTGTTATCCATTTCACGTACGATAACAGTCCGGTATCAAGTCCAAATCTTACCCCTTTTTTAACAAAAAATCAACTCCGTCATTACAAATTTTACATTATCCCATACCCGTTCCAAATAAAAAACACGCCTGCGTCAAATCGCAGGCGTACATGGACAAACGTTATACACGAGTCGGGATAAAGTGTTTACGAGCGAGCCACGCACAACCGATGACACCCGCATCGTTCTCGAGTTCCGCGATTTTGAACGCCGTCGACGCATAGACGCGCTCGAGGGCGAACCGTTTGAATTGCTCATCGAGCGGCTTGAGGAGTGCTTCGCGTGCTTTCGAGACGCCTCCGCCGATGACAATCATCTTCGGATTCAACGTGTTGGCGATATTCGAAATCGTCAATCCGAGATATTCGGTCATCTCGTTCACGACTTCTGTCGCAACGACATCATTCGCTTTATACGCTTCGAATACATCGCGTGCCGTCACTTCGTTTAGTTCGTTCAATGACGTCGTCCGACCTTTACGTTTTTGGAGCGCCAGACGGGCGACACCTGTAGCCGAAGCAATCGTCTCGATGCAACCTTTACGGCCGCAGCCACACATGACGGCTTTCGACTCGTCACGCTCAACCGTGATATGGCCAATCTCCCCAGCCATACCGGCAGCCCCGTGGACGATATTGCCGTTCGTGATGACACCGCCGCCGACGCCTGTGCCGAGCGTGATGGCGAGCAATTCTGACGCGCCTTCGCCTGCCCCTTTCCACATTTCACCGAGTGCGGCAGCGTTGGCGTCATTTTCTAAGACGGCCGGCAAACCGACCGCTTTCTCGAACTCGCTGACGAGCGCAAAGTTTTTCCAGCCGATATTTGGTGAATATTCGACCACACCCTCTGAAAAATTGACGAAGCCTGGTGCCCCGATGCCCGCTCCTGCGAAATCTTGCTTCGCTTTGCCCGACGTTTCTAAATAGGCTTCGAATGAAGCGGCAATATCAGTCGGAATATGTACCCCGTTCTCACGAATATCCGTTGTAATCTCCCACTTGTCAGAAATAATCCCGTTCATATCGAGGACGGCCATCTTCACCGTCGTTCCACCAATGTCGATTCCTAATAACCACTTCATGTGTTCCACTCCTCGTCTCGATTAAATCGCTTTCATCCCATAGTTTACACTATTAAACCCCTAGTGCAAACCTTTGCACTAGGGGTTTTCTGTCAATCTCTTGAATTTTTCAATTCATGGGTCAAAATAATCTTGGCCGTGTCATATTCCCGTTGTTCAATCATTCCGCCCGCATGCAACTCATCGAGTTCCATCATCATGAGCCCGATCTCGGCATCGCGCTCCCCGATATAAATGATCGTGCCGAACGATTTCAAAAATTGCTGGACGTCATAAAAATTCTTCATCGTTCGTCCTCCATCGTGGTGAGCACGAAACGGTACAGCAGTTCCCGCGTCGCTTCGAGCGATTTGAGATGCGTCCGCTCATAGCTATGGCTCGACTCGATGCCTGGTCCGACGAGCGCGTGGCGCACATCGTAGCCGGCTCCGATTGCAGCCGATGCGTCCGATCCATAGTACGGATAGATATCGACTTTATGGGCAATGTCATGTTCCCGACATAACGCGGTGAATTGACGGCGCAACCCGAGATCATACGGGCCTGACGAATCTTTCGCACAAATCGAAACTGTATACTCGTCCGAGTGTTGGCCGTCCCCGAGCGCACCCATATCGACAGCGATATATTCAGTCACCGCTTTGGGAATCCCGGCATTGCCCCCGAACCCGACCTCTTCATAGTTCGAGATCAAGTAATGGACCGGGTGCGGCAACTCCGCCCCGACCAGATCTTTCGCCAAATCGAGCAAGATGGCAACGGACGCCTTGTCATCGAGATGACGTGATTTGATATAACCGGCGTCGGTCTGACGGAAGCGCGGGTCGAACGAGACGAAGTCCCCGACCTCGATACCGAGGGTCCTCACGTCTTCGGCTGTATGGACGTCCGCGTCCAAGCGCACTTCGATCGTTGACGCCGTCCGTTCGGCGCTATTCGTGTCCTTATAGACATGAACGCTCGATTGATGAATGAGAATCGTTCCTTCAATCGGCGCACCCGTCTCGGCATGAACCAGACAGTTCTCCCCTTCGATTGCGGTCCAGGCGTATCCGCCGACTTGCGTCAAGCGCAAGCGGCCGCTCGGCAAGATTTCTTTCACCATCGCGCCCAGCGTATCGACATGGGCCGTCAACAGACGGGCACGATCCGATTTGCCCTCAAATGTCGCCAGAAGCGCTCCTTTGTTCAAGCGTTTCGTGGGGATCCCGAGTGCAGTCAGTTCTTGTTCGACGAATCCGATCGCCTCGTCCGTCATCCCGGACGGACTTGGAATTTCAACCAATTGCTTCAACGTTTCAATCATACTCTTACTCCTTTGTCATCGATTGTAGCCGAGCCAAAATAATGCGCCGGACGCCACGAACACGAGCCCAGCAAATAGCAAGCGACGTTTCTTCACGTGTTCATCCGGTAAGCCGACCACTCCCGCCATCAGAAAGCCCCCGACGAGTCCACCCGCGTGTGCGGAATGGTCCAAACTAGCGCCAAGGACGAAAGCGAGTCCCACGTTTAATCCTAACATAATAAACAGTGGAGGGCCGAGTGTCTTCATAAATAAGGAGCGGTCGCGAAGTCCGAAATAGAGCAGTGCGCCGACAAGCCCAAACAATGCCCCGGACGCGCCGGCCGAGATGGCTTCGCTGAACGCATACGACGCGACCGTGGCGATGACACCTGCCAACAGATAAATGGTGGCGAAACGCGTCGACCCGTACATTCGTTCCACGAGCGGGCCGAGTGACCAGAGCGCGAACATGTTGATGGCGAAATGGAACCAACCGATATGTAGAAACATCGGTGTGATCAGACGCCACCATTCTCCTTCGTCGATGAGAGGATTCACTTTCGCACCGAAGCGGATGAGCGTGTTCGGATCGAGCGTCGAGCCGATTGATTCGGCGAACCACATGACGAGGAACGTCACAAACATGATCGCGTAGACGAACTGAGGCTTCCCAAAGGCGAACCGTTGCTTCAGTTCATTTTTTCGTTGTTGGTCGAGAGCGACTGCACGCGGGCGATATGACGTTTCCGTTTCGGCGCACGGCCGCATCTCGAGCTTCACTTTTGCCGCAATCGGGAACGTGAGCGACGACAGACGCTCTTCATCGACGAGCGGGTCCCCATAAATGTGGACATGGAGCTTCTCTCGGCCGATTCGGGCCAAGCGAAACGAGTTCATGACCGCCTCGACGTCCAAGGCGACATGGTTCGCCCACGCCTTATCTGTCCGTATGTAGAGGTGATAGACATCCCCCGCTTTCGTGTCAAACAATAAAAGTGCCCGCGACGGCTCTAAGACGCCTTCGATGCGTCCTCCTGCTTCGACGGCACGATATACATCTTCCCAAAAACAAGCTGGTTCTGTCATGTTGGCTCACCTCCTTCCATACTTTCATTCTAAAGGAATTTAGGCGGGACGACAAAATCGAGCATCGCCCCAATCTGCCCCGCTCTTCCGTCTGCCCAAAAAAAACCGTAGTGGCGGGAGCCAACTACGGTCATGACAGAACGAGTAATCGTTTTTATAAGACAGGCTGCATCGTTTTCAATAACACTTCTGCCGAATGATGCATCTTTTGTTTTTCTTCGTCTGACAACTCGATTTCCACGACTTGACGGACTCCTTGGCGGTTGATGATGGCCGGTACACCGATATGGATATCGTTCAAGCCGTATTCACCATCTAAATGTGCGCCGACCGTCAACAACGTGTTCTCGTTACGGAGCACGGCCTTGACGAGACGGAGCAAACCGAGGCCGATGGCGTAGTACGTCGCGCCTTTGCGCTCGATGATGTGGTACGCCGCGTCCCGAACGTTGACGTAGATGTCTTCGAGGTCTTCCCATGTATACTCGTCGTTCTCTTCAAGCAACTGCTCGACCGACTTCCCGTAGATGCGGGCGTTGCTCCAGGCCGCGAATTCCGTGTCTCCGTGCTCACCCATGATGTAGGCGTGGCAGTTGCGTGGATCGACGTTGAAATAGTCACCGAGCATGTACCGGAGACGTGACGTATCGAGTACCGTTCCTGATCCGAACACGCGGTGCTTCGGTAAACCTGAGTATTTCCAAGCCAAATGTGTCATGATGTCGACCGGGTTCGAGGCGATGATGATGATGCCGTCGAATCCAGATGCCATGATGTCCCCAATCATCGATTTCATGATTTTGGCGTTCTTCTCGACGAGGTCGAGGCGAGTTTCACCCGGTTTTTGTGGTGCACCGGCAGTGATGACGACGATATCTGCTGCACCACAGTCCGTATAGTCCCCTGCCCAGACGCGCATCGGTGAAGAAGCGAACGAGACGCCGTGGTTCAAGTCCATCGCTTCGCCTTCCGCCTTCGATTTGTTGATGTCGATAATGACGAGTTCCTCACAAAGACTTGCTGTCGTCAATTGGTACGCAAAGCTGGCACCGACCGCTCCGGCACCGACGAGCGCGACGCGTGTTACTTTTGCATGATTTAATGTTTCCATATTGATTCTCCACCCTTCGAACAATCTGTTTCATGTTTTTGTTATGTCTGTTACATAAAGATTGTAACATCATTCACAAACACTCACTACTAAGGAAACCGTTTTCACTTTGGCGATATTGTGACGAAATTCACATTCGTTTGAAACATCTACATTTTCTGTACTACCCTCATCGTAACAAGAGGAAACTAATCGTCGCGGCCGCGGCGATCGACAAAAAGTTGACGGCGTCATTGCCGAGAAAACGCCAGCCCGACACATAAGCCGCCGGCTCACGATGATGCATTTTCTTCTCGGTCAACTTGCCGCACACACGGCATCGGTATTTCCGTTGCACCGTGGCCCCTAACAACGTGTCGACGACGCTGCCGCTCAATCCAAGGGCGATCAAGACGAGCGCGAACGTCACATCGATCTCGATAAATGGAAGCAAGGCGAGGATGATGACCGTTGCCCCGACAATCGACATGACCGTACCGAACACGGACACCCCACCACTCGTTCCCGGTTCGACTTCACGGAACGTCCGAATCGAGCGCGGTTTCTGCTTGGCGAGGACGCCGAACTCAGATCCCCACGTATCACTCGTCGCCGCGGCAATCGAGGCGACATAGGCGAATAACCAGGCGTCGTTTGGCGCAAGAATCATTCCAAGCGCCGTCACCATGCCGACACCCCCATTGGCGAGCACCTGCACGAAATCACGGGGACCCGATTTCTCAACAATCTCATCGACAGGCGCCTTGTCCCGGGCACGATATTTCGAGGCGAGCGACGATGTCGAGAAGAAGACACCGAGTAAATAGAGCCCGAACCAACCGAAACCGTAGCCGATGACCGTCCCAGTCACGACCGTTAAGACGGCACCGGAGCGGGTCAACGAGCGCAATCGATAGCCGGCAAAGGCCACCAAACAAGTTACAACGAAGATGGCGAACATAAAATCGTTTCCCTTTCCGTCACGATGAATTCGACAGGAATGTCGTGTGGCTCAATCGGGATCTCATCGAGCAGTTGAACGTCATAGGCCAACGCGATGGTCGTCCCATTGTACGTGGCGAGGTAGCGATCATAATAGCCGCCTCCCCATCCGATTCGATAGCCGGACCGGTCAAACACGCGGCCGGGGACGATACATACGTCAATCGAGCGCATCGTCGCTTCAGTCGTCGGCTCCAATATATTCATGACGCCCGGCTCGAGGTCTTCTAGCGAATGAATCTCATGGAACGTGAGTCCCTGTTTCGTAACTTTCGGCACAAACACTGATTTTCCTGCCTTCCATGCTAAGCGGATGAGCGGCAACGTATCAATCTCTAAATCGAGGGCGAGCGTGACAGCCACCGTGTCCGCCTCTTGCCACGCCTTCAGTTCGGTCAATGTATGTATGATGACGCGGTCCCGGTCCGACCGATCGTCGAGTTCACGGATTTGACGATGTACGTCTTGCCGAAGTTGTTTCTTTTCAATCACTTCAATTCCCCCTTGTTCAAAAAAAGGCCGCCACATGAGTGACGGCCAGTCTCATTATTTCACTTCGCGGTAAAGCGTGTGACGACGGAGACGTGGGTTGTATTTGCGCAATTCGAGGCGCTCTGGGTTGTTACGTTTGTTTTTCTTCGTGATGTACGTGCGATCGCCTGTTTCTGTGCAAGCTAGTGTGATTTTAACGCGCATTTCTTTCACTCCCATCTTACTAATGTTGTATCAAGTGCTTTTGCTTTACAGTCTAAGCATACTCAATTATCCTACCAATTTTTATTTGAAAAAGCAAGGTTATTTCGTGTTCTTTTTCAAACGTTTTTGCCCGTATGGCGAAGCATCGAGCGGCAGGCAGGTTTTTACGTTATCACCAATCGCATAGCGCATTCCGACTTCCTCAGTCGATAGTTGTTCGCAGATGTACACCGTGTCGGCTTCAGCGAGGACGCTGTTCTCGATTCGGTGAATCGCATCGAACAGACCGCCGTGTCCGTGCGGATTGCGGGTCGTTTCAAAGGACAACATAGTTGAGTATAACGGAACTTGTAGTGCTTTCGCAAGCGAACGTGCCGCAGGAATCGTCATCCAATCAAATTGATGGATTGCTTTGAACGGAACTTTGGCCACGAGCTCATGCGCAAGTTTGACGTATGCCACGTTTTGGGCCGCGACTTGGTTCATCACGTGCTCCAAGAACGGGCTCGTCAGACGGACGCGGTACACGTGGACGTGGTTGTGACGTTCATACTCCGGTAACCCTTCCTTGAACGGGGTCAAGACGTACACCGTCTCGCCTTCCGCCGCCCGGGCTTCGACCTCGTCGATGACACGGCGTCCGAGATCACCGACGACGTTGCCTGTATATTCTGGCGTCAAGACGAGAATCGCCTCGCCTTCACTGCCACGTTCCTCAGTCACGTAATAGTCGTGCGGAGACAGGAACGTGTCAATGTCAATGTCCACATCATCAAGGAACGGATACGCGCGATAATGGTCGGCGAGCAGTTCATCCGATAACTTGTCTTGATACAGGGCGGTCTCGAGCTCAGCGAACAGGCGTGTGTGCTCGCGGAAGCGTTCGGCTGCATATTGGGCCGTCGTCTGTCCGTCGAGGATGAAGGCCCAGTCACTCGATACGGCGAGGACGTAATGTCGCACGAGTTGAATGAGCGCCCGATCGACGAGCGGTGAAGCGTGACGATAATCGGCCACGTCTTTGACGAGCTGTGTCTCCATCATGTGCAAGTGACGGAGCATCCACTCGTTGCGCTCGTTGATCCACACATCACCATAGCCTTTGCGTCCCCACGTGTTCATCGAGACGTGGACCGTCTCGAGGTCTTGGAAGTGGCGCTCGAGGAACAGCGCTGGCGTAATCGTCTCAATCCCGAACTCTTCGAGCCGCTCGGCGACCTTTCCGAGGAATTCAGGTCCTTCAAACCACCAATGACCGAACAGCTCGGCGTCAAACGGTGCCGTCACGAGGAACGGCGGGAACATTTGTCCACCGTGGGCCTCGAGATGCCCTTCGAGCGTCTGTGCGAAATCAAGGGCGTGGTTGTCGATTTGATGTTCGGCCCAGGCACGGACATAATAGTCTTTCTCATCCGTGTCGCCGGTGATGCGGTGCATCTTCAAGCCTGTATCAAAACGAATGCCTTCCGGGTGCATGAACTTTTCGATATACGTCCAGTCACGATCATAGGCGAGGTCACGATAAAACTCGCGATAGTCAGGATGGCCCGGATACCCGATCATCGAGCTCCAAATTTTCCCGGAGATGATTTGGTCACGCGGGAACAAAGCGACGCCATGCGGCGAGTAGACCGGTGCCCCGATGCCTTTGTCCGGCGTCGGATCGGCATCGAGCAAGGCGTGCTCATCGACGAACGTATAGCGGACACCTTCTTCATACAAGATGCGGTCGACACCCGGGGTATAGGCACACTCCGGTAACCAGATTCCGGTCGGGCGGAACCCGTAATGACGCTCGAAACAGTTCAAGCCGGTACGGATTTCCGCGCGAGCGGCCTGTTCCGTGAACAAATGAGGGTTGAAGCCGTGTGTCGCCGTACACGTGACCATATCGATGAACCCTTGCTCACGATATGTACGGAACGCATGGTTCAAGTTTTTTTCCCAATGCAGGAACGTGTTTTTCAAATCGATGTAGCGCTGACGATAAAAGTGAAGCGTCTCGATTTCTGGTTCGCTCCGCTCTTCAGCGAGTTCGATGCCAATCAATTCGAGCATCTCATCCAAATGTTCCACGTAACGGTCTTGGACGAGCGGATCGGCGAGCATCTCGACGACGGGCGGTGAAATGCTGACCGTCCAATGGAGCGGCTTTTGCAGACGCTCGACTTGCCAAAGAATCGGAATATATGTCTCGGAGATGGCTTCATACACCCATCTCTCTTCTAAGCGATGTTTCTCTTCATGTCGCACGTACGGAAGGTGGGCATGAAGGACGAGTGAAAAATAACCTGGTTTCATCAAATAAATCCTCCTCAGCGCACGAATCGGTATGCAGAATATTTAGGTAGCGTGTCGAGCAGTTCAGGAGACTCGACTTCCCCGTATTGCCAACGTCGAACCGGTTCGGCGAAACGACCATGGCCGGCCGGCTCCGCCCGTGGCGTGTCGATCGGTGAAGTTGCGAGCAACGGAAGGAACTCCCCTTCCATCGTCCGAATCCCAAACTCGAACACGTACGTCGTGTTCGGATCGAGCGGTCGAACGAACCAGCTGTTCGTCATCTCCGGCAATTCGAACGTATACGACCGGTTCGCATGTCCGCTCGCGTAATCGAGCAATGTCACGTCGAGGATCCGGAACGCCTTCGGCAAATCTTCCCACGGACGCATGAACTGCATCGACAACGTCTCTTTGACGCTGTCCGACACTTCCCAGAAGACGTAGACCGCGTTCGGCGATTGAACGACCGCATGCATCACATCTTGATCGTAGCGGTCTGGGAGCTTCCAGAATCCGTCTGGACCTTTATCTAACAGCGGTGATTGGACTGGCAGCTCATGTTGCAGCGTCGAAGCGACCTGCGTCCCAGATGAGGCGGGTACTTGCTTCGATTTCGGTGTCATTGCTTTCTTCCCTTCGGTCTTTCTTTTTGGAGCGGCGGCTACCGGCTTGGCTGGTTCACCGTGTTGGGAACGCCATTTGCGCCAAGCGTACTGGACTTTCCCGATTGGCATGTCTAATTGTTCTGCAATCTGTTTTAACGTTAGTCCTTGTTGTTTCAAGGAAACGATTTTCTCTTCCATCTATTGTGGCTCCCTTCCTAAAAAAAATCCATGTGTTCTACTATTCGCCTCCAACCCGTGAATTCCTGCACAAAAAAAAGTAAAGAACAACTGGTCTGTTGTTCTTTACCACTCTTCTTACTGGTTTAAATCATAATGTTTCCCTTTTTCGAGGAAAATGAGGTGTTCCCCGAAATTTGTCACGTGATCGCCCATGCGTTCTAAATAGCGTGCGATGTTCGAAAACTCATAGACATCGTTCGTCCCGACAGCCATCGTCGGCACAGATCCCATGTATTGTTTGATGACCTGCAAGTTCAAGTCATCGATGACTTTGTCCATCTCGTTCAAGTCACGCACCCGGCTGACCTCGCCTTTACGATAAGCACGAGTCGCCAGCTCGAGCATGTCAATCAATTGCTCGGCCATCTGTTTGAGCGGCTTGATATCTAACACGTACGGGACGTGCTCGATGCGCGCAACGGCTTTGGCGATGTTTGTCGCATAGTCCGCGATGCGTTCAAGGTCTGTCGCCGACTTCATCGTCACGATCAAGCGACGAAGGTCGGTCGCGACCGGTTGTTGTTTCGCAATCAACAGAATCGCCTCGTCATTGATTTCGAGCTCGAGGTCATCGAGTTCGTTATCGTTGTCGATGACCGTCTGAGCGAGTACGAGGTCATGTTTTTCAAGCACTTCGATAGCCGTAGCCGTTTGACGCATCGTCAAATTCGCCAAGCGAACGACCTTGTCTTCTAATTCGTTTAACTTCGTATCAAAAAATGTGCGATTTTGTGCCATGATTGTCTCCCCTTCTTAACCGAACCGGCCAGAAATGTAATCTTCAGTCCTTTTGTCCGTTGGATTCGAGAAGATTTTATCGGTCGCATCGAACTCAACGACTTCTCCGTTCAAGAAGAACGCCGTCTTATCCGATACACGAGCTGCTTGCTGCATGTTGTGCGTGACAATGATAATCGAGTACTGCTCTTTCAACTCTTGGACGAGCTCTTCGACTTTTAATGTCGAGATCGGGTCGAGCGCTGACGTCGGCTCATCCATGAGGATAACGTCCGGTTCGATGGCGAGTGTGCGGGCAATGCAGAGACGTTGCTGCTGTCCACCCGAGAGGCCATAGGCGTTCTCGTTCAAGCGATCTTTCACTTCATCCCAAATCGCGGCGCCGCGAAGCGAGCGCTCGACGATTTCATCGAGTACTTTTTTGTTTTTGATGCCGTGTGTACGTGGCCCGTACGCCACGTTGTCATACACCGATTTCGGGAACGGGTTCGGCTGTTGGAACACCATGCCGACCGACGTGCGAAGATCTTCGACTTTATAATCGCGGTCAAAGATGTTGCGACCATGATACAAGATTTCACCGTTCGTACGGACAGACGGCACGAGCTCTACCATCCGATTCAACGTCTTGATGAACGTCGACTTCCCGCAACCCGACGGACCGATGATGGCCGTCACTTCGTTTTTCTTGATGTCGAGGTTGACGTCGATCAACGCTTGATCGTCGCCATACCATAAATTCAAGTTGTTCACGACATAGGCACTTTCTTTTTGCATCACCGTTTCGTTCGGTTGAGTCGTCGTTGTATTCACTTCATGATCTCCTTTGAGTTCTTTTTGTTTCATCATCTCGAGAGTCCTCCTCGTTTACTGCTATGACTTAATGTCGGTTCGTGTACTTGTTACGGATATAGATGGCAGCCGAGTTCATGATGATCAACATCGTCATCAATACAATGATTCCGGCAGCGGCTAAGTTTTGGAATTCGGCTTGCGGACGGCTCGTCCAGTTGTAGATTTGAATCGGGAGCGCTGTGAAATCAGAGAACACATTGCTCGGCGTCGTCGAAATGAACGTCGCCGCTCCGACCATGATCAATGGGGCTGTTTCCCCGATTGCTCGCGATATGGCCAAGATGATTCCCGTGATAATCCCTGGAATCGCCGATGGCAAGACGACGTTGAACGTCGTCTGCCACTTCGAGGCTCCGAGTGCGAGCGACGCGTGGCGCAATTCCATCTTGACGGAACGGAGCGCTTCTTGTGACGCGACGATAACAATCGGTAAACTCATCAGCCCAAGCGTCAAGGCACCGGCCATAATCGAGTTGCCGAGTTCCATTACACGCACAAAAATCGTCAACCCGAGCAATCCGAAAACGATTGACGGAACACCAGCCAAGTTCGAAATATTCACTTCGATAAATGACGTGACACGGTTTTTTGGCGCGTACTCTTCAAGATAAATCGCGGCACCAACACCGACGATAAATACCATCGGCACGATGAGGAACATCAACCATAACGTCCCGATCAAGGCTGGATAGAGACCGGCCTGTTCCGGACGACGGGATGGGAAGTTGCGGAGGAAGTCCAAGTTCACCCAGCCGCCACCTTTAGAGACGACGTCATAAATCAACGTCGATAATACGAGCAGGGCAAAGACGAGTCCTGCTAAAAAGACGTACTTAAAGATTTCATTTAATTGGAGACGACGTTTAATCCGTTGTGAAACGGAATCACGGTCCATCAAGTTCTTCGTATTCTTGAACTCACTGTTCGGCAATGCCATATTAGTACTCCTCTCTGAAGCGGCGCGTCACCCAGTTCGCGAATAAGTTCATCACGAGCGTAAAGATGAACAACAATGCGCCGACCGCATAGATGCTATAGTATTCGATTGTTCCGTAGCCTGCATCACCTTTGGCGATTTGGACGATATAAGCCGTCATCGTTTGAATCGCGTTCAGCGGGTTGAACTCGAAGTTCGGTTGTGACCCACCCGCGATTGTTACGATCATCGTCTCACCGACGGCACGGCTCATCCCAAGGACGATTGAGGCGATAATCCCTGACAGCGCGGCCGGCATGACGACTTTGATGGCAACTTCCAAACGTGTTGCGCCAAGGCCGAGCGCACCTTCACGAATCTTTTTCGGAACGGCGCTCATCGCGTCTTCCGAAATCGATGCAATCATTGGGATAATCATAATCCCGACGACAATCCCCGGACTAAGCGCGTTATAAATCTTTAATCCAGGAATGATCGCTTGCAAGATTGGTGTGACGAACGACAAGGCGAAAAATCCAAAGACAATCGTCGGTACACCGGCGAGTACTTCAAGAATCGGCTTCAAAATCGTGCGAGCACGTTCAGACGCATATTCGCTCAAATAAATCGCTGACGCCAAACCAAGCGGTACAGCAACAATCATGGCAATGACCGTAATCTGGAGCGTTCCCATGACGAGGGCCCAGACGCCGAAACGTTGATCGGCACTAAGCGGATACCATTCCGTCGAGCCTAAAAACTCGGCGACCGGTACGCGCTCAAAAAACTTGAACAGTTCGAAACCGAGTGTGAACGCGATGCCGACCGTCGTGACGACTGAAACGAATGCGCTCAAGAATAATAAGAACGGCATGACTTTATCAAACACGTTCGTCGTACTGTATTTCTTTTTCTTATTGGTTTCAATCATCTCTCGAATTGAGAACCCTTTGTTTGGTTGATTCATCTCGTGTATCGCTCCCTACCTCTTCATACTAGAAAGCACGGCGAGAAGGCGAGAGCGACTCTCACCTTCTGCCTTCTGCGCTATTATTCGCCAGCAATCTCGTCGATTACTTCAGCGTTCTCATCATATCGTGCTTGTTCCATTCCGACATACCCGACTTCTTCAGCAAGTACCGCCGCATTTTCATTCAAGAAGCGTGTGTAGTCGGCGACTTGTGGCTTGTCTTTCAATGACGCATTGTTCACGTATGTGTAAATCTCACGTGAGAGCGGGTAAGACAAATCGTTGATCGTATCAGTCGTCGGCTCGATGCCTTCGACGTTCAACGCGCGAAGCGTATCTTGGTTTTCAATATAGTATGCGTAACCGAAGAATCCGATTGCACCTTTCGTGCCGGCGACACCAGTCACGAGGACGTTGTCGTCTTCTGACAACTGTGCGTCTTCACGGATGTCCGTGTCTTCAAGGACCGCTTCGTTGAAGAAATCGAACGTACCTGAGTCTTTACCTGGTGAGAAGAATGAGATTTCTTCATCCGGCCAGTCTGAGCGAACGTCTTTCCATGTCTTCACATTTGTATCTGTCCACATCTTGTTAAGTTCTTCAATCGTGATATCTTGCGCCCAATCGTTCTCTGGGTTGACGACGAGCGAAAGACCATCGAGTGCGACAGCGAGTTGCGTGTACTCGACACCGTTCTTCTCGGCTTCAGCCGCTTCTTCTTCTTTGATTTCACGTGATGCGTTCGAGAAGTCCGTCTCGCCTGTTACGAAACGTTTGAATCCGCCACCCGTACCAGAGACACCGACCGTGACTTCAACGTCTGGCTGTTCAGCTGAATATTCTTCGGCTACGGCTTCCATGATCGGGAAGACTGTTGACGAACCGTCCATGACGACTTTACCTGAAAGTCCTTCACCGTCGGCTGCGCCGCCCTCTTCATTGTTCCCACACGCGGCACCGATAACGGCCACCGAAGTAATTGAAGCGACTAAAGCTGATTTTTTCATCCAAGACATTTCTGACGTCCTCCTTGAGTTTGCTTTGATTTATGTTGTGGCTTCGTTGTTCTGTCCTACAATTAACATCCTAATAAACTACTATTAACGAGAAATAAACGGAACGTAAAAGAATTGTAAAGACGAAAAAAAGAAGCCACCGAAGTGACTTCTTTATTGAATCTGTGCTTGGACGTCTTCTAAGTCAAAATACGCCTTCATGATGTCGTGCGCGACACGGGTGTTGATCCCTTCCGCCTCGAGGCCTGGCATGATGATGGCCCAAGCGATTTCCGGGTCATCATATGGAGCCCAGCCGACGTGGTTCGAGTTGAGTGTCTTAATCGGTTCACCGTTCGCGTTTCGCTTCGCTTGACCATCTGGCCCTTCCGCGATCGCTTGAGCGGTACCGGTCTTACCGGCCGCCGTGATTCCCGTCTGTTGCAGGATACGAGACGTTCCACTCTCGACCCCTTGCCGGAATCCTTGGCGCGCCCGTTGAAGAAATTCATCACGAATATCGACTTTATTGAGCGCGTTCGGTTGGAACGTGCTGACGACTTGCTTGTTCGCTTCGTCGAGCGAGCCAGGTTCGATGATTTCTTTCAAGAGATGCGGTTGAATCCGGTATCCGCCGTTCGCAAGCGTCGACGTATACTGCGCCAATTGAATCGGCGTGTATGAGATGAACTGACCAATCGACATATCCATGAGGAGCGTAACACGGTCCGGTACGCTACGGAATCCGATTGATTCATATGGGAGGTCGATCCCTGTCTCAATCCCGAGTCCGAACTGCTTATAGTAATGTTCCATCGTATTGAATGCCTCGGTCACGTTCTCTCCGACGATTTGGCCGGTCGAGTAGTAATCGGCGAGCCGCAGGGCAATTTGGAACATATAAATGTTCGATGATAACGCGAGGGCATCAAGGTCGTTGATGTTCCCCATGTTCCGGTACGACGACTTGAGTGACGAACCGATACGAATCGGCGTGTCATAAATATATTCACCCGGTTGGATGACTTCTTCTTCAAGTCCGAACGCGACCGTCGCTCCCTTGATTGTCGAGCCGATTTGACTCGCCCGCAGGACCGTCCCGGTCGAGACGTCTTTGAATTCGTTCGTTTCATAGTCGAGCTCTTGTCCCGAGAGGGCGAGCAATTCACCCGTTTGCGGGTTCATGACGACGGCGAAGGCACGGTCAAAGTGCGGGCTGCCCGAGCGGCCGGCTCGAATCGCTTTCTTCAAAATCTCATCGATTTCTTTTTGGAATTCGATGTCCGTCGACAAGATGATATCTTTCCCTGGGTTCCCGCTAACGCGAGTCGGTTCTCCGACCGGTTCCCCTTTATACGTCGTGAAGACGTCATAGGCCGGGGTCCCGCGTAGCACGTCCTCATACTGTTGTTCGAGATAAGACGTTCCGACCCGATCATTCAAGCCATACCCTTTCGCTTGATACGAAGCGCGCTGCTCGGCTGGGATTTGACGATAACTTCCGAGGAAGCTTTGGAACGTCTCACCGAACGGATAATCCCGCTGATAATACGGTTCGACACTGACGCCAGGGAGCAGTTCCAAGTTTTCTTCAATCAGTGCCATTTCTTTTGGAGACGCCCCGATTTTAATGACTTGTGGGTCGAGCGCATAGCCTGACTCCATGTTATGTTTGATAGCGATGATTTCTTCGGTCGCATCATCAAACGTGATTTCCGCGTCCGTGATGGAATCGAGCAACAACTGGTCGACGTCTTGGTTCGACAAGGCGGCCCGTTCTTCTTCCGATAAATCAGCCAACAGGTTTTGGACCCGTTCTTGCGAGCGCTCCGGATCGATGGCAATCCAATAATCCTTGCGGTCCCGCTCCGTCACTTTACGGTCCTTCTCCGGCACGTCGACGATTTCCGCGAGCTTGATGGCGACTTCGAGCCGCTCTTCCGTCTTCGTCACTTGCGACCGGCGATACATGACCGAGTAGTTCGAGATGGTGTCGGCGAGCACTTGGCCGTTGCGGTCATAGATTTTACCGCGCGGTACCTCGTACTTGATTTTGCTTGATTCGGTCTTCTGAACTTCACGGGCAATCAACTCACCGTTGACGATTTGGACGACGCCTAAACGGAAAATGAGTGTCGCGAATAAGATGAAGACGATAAAGAACAATAAGTTCAATCGCAACGGAAGGTGGTTGCGCCGTTTCTTCGGCACTTTCACACGGTTTCTGGCCAATTCAGTTGTCTCCTTTCTGATTCAATTCCTTCTATAAGTATAGGTAACGTATATGTCAGTGTTATTTCTATTTTTCGACTCGATTTTCACTATATCATAATTTGTTTACAAAATAATGAAATGTAGAAAAAATCCCGAGATTCAATCGAATCCCGGGACAGTGTAATTATTTTGCGTCTGCGTAGAGCTTCGCGACGTAATCCCAGTCGATGACATGGAAGAACGCTTGAATGTAATCCGGACGACGGTTTTGATAATTCAAGTAGTACGCATGCTCCCAAACATCGAGACCGAGGATTGGCTGAACGCCTTCCATGATCGGTGAATCTTGGTTTGGAGTCGATGTGACTTCGAGTTTGCCGTTTTTCACGACGAGCCAAGCCCAACCAGAGCCGAAGCGTGTTGTCGCTGCTTTCGTGAACTCCTCTTTGAACGCGTCGAAGCTGCCGAACGCTTCGTCGATTGCAGAAGCGAGTTCGCCCGTCGGAGCACCGTTCTCGTTCTTCTTCAACAATTTCCAGAAGAATGAGTGGTTCCAGTGACCGCCACCGTTGTTGCGGACCGCTGTTTGAATGTCAGCAGGAAGTGAATCGAGGTTTTGAAGCAACTCTTCGAGTGAAGAGTAGTTCACGTCTTTTCCTTCGAGTGCATTGTTTACGTTCGTGACGTAAGTGTTGTGGTGTTTCGTGTGGTGGATTTCCATCGTGCGTGCGTCAATGTGTGGTTCAAGTGCATCGTATGCGTAATCAAGTTGTGGTAATTCAAATTTAGCCATAACTAAAATCCCCCTTTAAATTGGTTTGAACAACGTTCGTTTTAAATGTAACAGATTTGTGACGGTCGACTCAATTGTAATGCTTCACTCGACGTCTTGTTCAGGTAACGCCCAAACCGAAATCGAACCTGCCGCTACTTTAAATACCCCATGTCCGTCTTCATCAATCTCAACGACCTCATCGACGGTCTGTGTCAAATCGACCCATTTCTCGCCGGCACGGTGCTCGCCGACGAACATCTGTTTCTCGGCTGCTTCACTGTTCGAGATGAGGACAGCACAACCCGAACGCTCGATCTCCTCGACACCTTGACGGACCCAACCGATGACGTGTTCGTCATCGAAGTAGTCGTCCTGTTGACCGTACGCTTTCTCCCGGCGTGCATAAAGGAGCGGATCGATTGCCACTTTCTTCCCATCGGCCGGGTGCGGTCCGTTGATGCCGTAGTAGTCCCCATAGAACACACAAGGGTACCCGTCTTGGCGAAGCAAGATTAAACCGTAGGCGATTTGTTTGAACCAATCTTCGACCCATGACTCGAGTGCTTCCGCCGGTTGTGAATCGTGGTTATCGACGAACGTCACTGAGTGGAGCGGGTGGGACTGGACGAGCGTATCGTCAAAGATCGTCCGCATATCGAACGATTCTCCTTCTGTCGAGGCACGCTGCAAGTTGTAATGGAGCGGCACGTCGAACAAATCGACGTGATAATCGATGTTGTCGAGGAACTCACGGCATGCATCGAGCTCTGACTTCCAGAACTCACCGACCAAGTAGAAGTTGTCGCCTTTTTCAGCTTTCATTTTCTGGCTGAACTCTTTAACGAAATCATAGTTGATGTGTTTGATGGCATCGAGTCGGAACCCGTCGCACTGCGTCTCTTCGATAAACCACTTGCCCCAGCTAAGAACTTCTTCACGGACTTCTGGGTGGTGATAATCGATATTGGCGAACATCAAATAGTCATAGACACCGAACTCGTCATCGACGTTGTCGTTCCATTTTTTGTTTTCACCGAGGATGAAGAAGATACCGCTATGGTCGTTCGCAGCGTCATAATCTGTACCGTTAAAGTGATGGAAGTTCCATTTGAAAGAGGAATGTTTGTCGTTTCGACCTTCGAAATCAAACTTGGTCCAGCCTTCAATTTCGAACGGCTCTTCTGACAGCACTTTCGTGCGATCTTCCGGGTCGACTTCGAGCACATCGAACTTCTCGGTCGCATCGGCCCCGGCTTTATGGTTTAAGACGACATCCATATAGACTTGCATTCCAAGTTCTTGGGCATGCTTCGTCGCCTCGAGTAATTCCTCTTTTGTTCCGTATTTGGTCGCGACCGTTCCTTTTTGGTCAAACTCCCCTAAATCATACAAATCGTACACGCCATATCCCGTATCCTCGTCGCTCTGTCCTTTCGTGACAGGGGGCAACCATAATGCGGTAATTCCGACTTCCTTCAATTCAGAAGCTCGTTCTTTCAATCGCTTCCAATGTTTCTGGTCAGCCGGGACGTGCCATTCAAAAAATTGCATCATCGTATGATTTCGTTCCATCTCGCTTCGCCTCATTTCATATTTTTCAAAAAACAAAATGCTAACGGATATTTACCCAGGACTTCAAGTTTGAAAACTAAAAATGAAAACAAAAAACAGCTTTCATCAGAAAGCTGTTCACAAAATGGACCCTGTAGGACTTGAACCTACGACCGGACGGTTATGAGCCGTCTGCTCTAACCAGCTGAGCTAAGGGTCCTTTATTGGTAGCGGCGGAGGGAGTCGAACCCACGACCTCACGGGTATGAACCGTACGCTCTAGCCAGCTGAGCTACACCGCCACGTTGTTATACAGTAATAATATACTGAATGAACGCGTCACTGTCAATCAAAAGTCACATTGAACCAAAAAGTCCCTCCGTCTCAAATGAGCCGGAAGGACCGTTGGATTAGACTGTTGCTTCGTTTCTATCTTCAAGCGTGATTTCTGTGATGTTCATGGCGTGGTCACCGATTCGCTCCAAGTTCGAGAGCATATCGACGAAGAACATTCCGGCTTGGCCGTCACACTCGCCTGTATTCAAGCGGACGACGTGATTTTTACGGAACTGACGCTCCAGCATATCGAGTTTCGCTTCCATCTCGATGACTTGACGCGCTTCGACCATGTCTCCGCTCGCCAACGTTTGAAGTGACTTCTCGAGCGTGGCCCGTGTCAAATCGTACATTTCCGTCAACTCTTTCTGAGCACCGGTCGATAGTGTGACACGTGTCGCCGTCTTATAATCGATCAATTCGATAATATTCTCGACGTGGTCACCGATTCGCTCGATATCGTTGATGGCATGCATGAGTGTCTTATGTTCTTGTGATTCTTGCTCCGTCAAATCAACGGCAGCGAGTTTCACGAGGTAATCTGTGATTTTTGAGTTAAGCGAGTTGAGCGCCTCTTCAATGTGCGCTGACTTCTCGGCATGTTTCTTATCGCCAGTCGTCATGTAGTTGCGCGCTTCATCAAGGCCAAGTTTTGCGAAGTCGCCCATGCGGATGACTTCAAACTTCGCTTGTTCGACGGCAATCGATGGTGACTGTTGGATGAAGATTGGATCCAAATGCTGTGCTTTCGTATCGACGATTGAATCTTCACCAGGAACCATTTTCGTTACGATCCAAGCAATCGTTCCGATGAACCAAAACTGGATGAACGTGTTGACGACGTTGAACGTCCCGTGGGCGAAGGCGATTTGCATCTTGTCTTCAATCGCTAAAACATCTGTGATCCAGTAAATATATTGTGTGAACGGGATCAACAAGATCATGAAGATCGTCGTCCCGACAATGTTAAAGATGACGTGGGCTGCTGCCGCACGACGGGCTGCTACCGAAGCACCGATTGAAGCGAGTACCGCTGTAATCGTTGTCCCGATGTTGTCTCCGAACAAGACCGGAAGTGCCGCGTCCAAGTCGATTGATCCACCGGCATACAACTCTTGCAAAATCCCGATCGTTGCTGATGACGATTGAACGATGACGGTAAACACCGTACCGACGACGACACCGAGGAACGGGTTGTCACTCATCGATTGCGTCAAGTCGATGAAGTATTCGCTCGAACGGAGCGGCTTCATGCCGCTTCCCATAAGTTCAAGACCGTAAAACAGCATCCCGAAACCGAAGAAGATTTGACCCAAATGTTGCAATTTCTCTTTTTTAAAGAAGAAAAGAAGAATCGCACCGATAGCGATAATCGGCAACGCGTAGGCGCCGACATCGAAACCGATGATGAACGCGGTCACTGTCGTCCCGATGTTCGCCCCCATGATGACCCCGATTGCTTGACGGAGCGTCATGAACCCGGCGCTGACAAGACCGACCGTGATGACAGTCGTACCTGACGATGACTGAATCAAGACTGTTACAATGATACCAGCTAGTACTCCGAGGAACGGATTCGATGTATACTTATCAAGGATGTCACGCAGGCGGTTACCTGCTGACTTTTGGAGGCCGTCTCCCATCGATTTGATACCGAAGAGGAAGATCCCTAATCCTCCAAAAAACATGAATAACATTTCTTGCAAATTGTATTCCACGATTTTTGTACTCCTTTTGATTGTGAATTAGTTGTGTTTGCTTGGTTTTTAATGCCCTACTCATTATGCCCGCATCACCCATTCGATGTAAACAGGTTTAATGTTAAGGTTTTATTAAACCACTGTATGATTTTTGTTTGTTTTTCTAGTTTTGTACTATAACAGATTGGAGTTCCATTTATGTTCAAGACAACGATTCAGTTTATCCGCCATAGCCTTTACCCGTCCAAGCAGGCGTTACGTCTCCGCTTGGCCCCACTCCACGCCTATATGATGGCGAGTTTAGTGTTGACGTTGACCGTCACGGCACTCGATTACATCGTGTTACAACCAAATTTCTTTTGGCCGATGTGGTTGTTCTTACATGCGTTTGCGATTTTCTTCTTCTATATGGGACTCGTCGCCCTCAGTGCCCTCCTCGTCCAACTCGTCACGAAATGGCGTACGAAAAAGATGTGGCCGTATCGCCAAGCTTGGCCGTATGCGGTCGCGATGTCGCTCATTCCGACAGTCAGTCTCGTCGTCCTGTATCACGTTTCGCCGTCCGCGTCGTGGTTCGGGATTCTTCTATTATTCATTTATGTAGTCGTTCCATTATCGCTAATCCCGATTAAACGAACATCATAAAACAAGGCCGGATGAACGCTTCTATGCGCTCGTCCGGCCTTGTTTATTGGAGTGGTGCCAAATCATGCAAGACGTCGTGAAGACGTTCGCTTTGATTGCCGAGATGGGTTCCTGCCATTTGTAAAGCTCGTTGTGTATCCGTCCATTCTTCGACACCGTCTTGTAAGTCATGCAGTTTTTGCTCGAGCATCATTCCGATTTCGGTCAATTGACCATTCGCTTCCGCCATTTCAAGCAACTGCTGTCCGGTCAGCGATGTCTGTTCCGTGATCGCTTGGAATTGGCTCATTTGTTTTGTGACCTCATGATCAATTTTCTCGATCCCCGCTTCGACATTACGCAATGCCGCCCCTAATGATTTAATGTCGGATTCGAAGCGTTCCATTTCCATGAACACTTCGCTTCGTTCTTGCCGAATGGCTTCAATCGTAGCCACAGCGGATAACGTCGATTCGTTCGTTATTTTCGCCAACTGTCCGACTTCGCTGGCGACAACGGCAAATCCTTTACCATGTTCACCGGCACGTGCTGCTTCAATCGAGGCGTTGAGCGCTAACATTTTCGTCGCAGCCGCGACAGAAAGGATTTTCTTTAGCGCATCATCCGCTCGCTCTGATGTCGCCTCGCTGTCTAATAATCGTTGCTGGACCGCTGCCGCTTTGATGGCAAACGATTCACTCGCTCCTTTGACGCTCGAGAACGATTCCATTTCTGACGCAATCGTTCGATTTAGTAACTCTGTCCGTTGATCGATTGCAGCGATATCTTTTTCGAATGAACGAACGTGGGCAGCGATATCGGTAAACCGATGGGTCGACTCGGTCGTGAACGACTGGTAAGACTGACTTGTCAGCGCGACCGTGGCCGCTACTTCCTTAAAGCCCACGATTTGCTGTTCATTCGCCTCCAGTTGTCTTCTGAACAGCGGCAAGCTTGATTCGAATGCTGTTGACGTCTCGGTCATCGTCACGAGCGAGCGCGTCCATAATCCAATTAACGTATTGTATGCCTGCTCTAGACTTCGCATTTCAATTGAGTTGGCGTCTAATGTGACTGCTGTGAATGAGCGCGTCGCCACCGACTCACGCAATCGTTCGGCAAACTGCGTCAACGGCTTGACCTCATGACGAATCATGACGGCAAACAAGCCAATCATGAACACGAGCATACTGATCAGGCCAACGAAGACGATTTCTCGTAGTGCCCACATCGAACCGAGTACCGACTGTTTCGTCACAACAATGATGTAATGAGCCTGAAGTTCAGGAATCGGCGTCGCAACGATAAACTCATCATGTTGATCACTGACACTCACGTCTTCCACTAAAATCTCATCTAGGCGATTGCTAAACCGGTCTTCAACTTTTTTCCCGCTCAATTTTTCGATATTATCATTGGTCACCAAATACTGACTCGCTTCGAGTCCGTCTGCAGCTAGGATCGAAGCCTGTTGCATATACGTCGACTTTAAAGAACGGGTTAACATCTTTTCGTTCGCGACATACGCCCCATACGTCGTCTTGATTGTCTCCCGCATCACAGTCGCTTCTCGATGCAACCGTTTTTCGATTTCGTCGGTCATCAACTGTTCGGCTTTCATGGCGAACCAACCGAATACAATTGAAAATGATATGAGCATGATTGGCATCAACGTCCAAGTCAACCGACTTGCCATCGTCCACTCGTTTCGACGCTTCATCCTCTTCAATCGTTTAAATCGCTTCAACATCCTTCATTCCACCTCTTCACACGTCATTTCATTGAATATATCGGTCTTCAGACGGTGGAAAATTATGAAGCATCTGTTAAGATAACGTTAGCGTTTCGTAAGAGCACACCGATCAAGCGCTTGCTGGGTGCTTTTTCACAAACATTTCGTTATGATAATAAGGAAACCACTCATCTGAAATCGATTGGAACCTTTCCAAAAGAAGGAGATTACGTATATGTCAGAAATTTTGCATCGTTCATTAACCCGTCCGATCCGTGTCGGCAACCTCATCATCGGTGGATCCAATGAAGTCGTCATCCAGTCAATGACGACAACAAAAACTCATGACGTCGAAGCAACCGTCGCTGAGATTTTACGTCTCGAAGAAGCGGGTTGCCAAGTCGTCCGCGTCGCTTGTCCTGACGAGCGTGCGGCTGACGCCCTCGCTGAAATCAAGAGCCGCATCAATATCCCGCTCGTCGTCGATATTCACTTTGACTATAAACTGGCGCTCAAAGCCATCGAGAGCGGTGTCGATAAGATCCGCATCAACCCGGGTAACATCGGTCGCCGCGAGAAAGTTGAAGCGGTCGTCAACGCTGCTAAAGCAAAAGGTATCCCGATTCGAATCGGTGTCAACGCCGGCTCGCTCGAAAAGCAGTTTCTCGAGAAATATGGTTACCCGACGGCCCAAGGGATGGTCGAGAGTGCCATGCACCACGTCAAGATTTTGGAAGATCTCGGCTTCTATAACACGATCATCTCGCTCAAGGCGTCTGACGTAAACCTCGCCCTCGAAGCATACACGCTCGCGGCCAAGACGTTTGACTACCCGCTCCACGTCGGGATCACCGAGTCGGGTCCTCTCTTCTCAGGCTCACTCAAGTCAGCAGCTGGCCTCGGTGCGATTCTCTCGCTCGGTATCGGTTCGACGGTCCGCGTCTCGTTATCGGACGATCCGGTCGAAGAAATCAAAGTTGCCAAAGAAGTGCTCAAATCGTTTGGTCTCGCGGCTAACGCAGCGACACTCATCTCATGCCCAACATGTGGTCGCATTGAGATCGACTTGATTTCAATCGCTAAAGAAGTCGAGGAGTATATCCAAAACATCAACGTCAACATTAAAGTTGCCGTCCTCGGCTGTGCAGTAAACGGACCTGGGGAAGCTCGTGAAGCTGATATCGGGATCGCCGGCGCCCGCAACGAAGGCCTTCTCTTCCGTCACGGGAAAATCATCCGGAAAGTACCGGAAGCCACGATGGTCGAAGAATTGAAAAAAGAAATCGACGCCATCGTCGCCGAAAAATTGGCCGCACGTGAACTTGAAGAGCAAGAGCTCGCCAACCAATCTAACTAATCCTTTGCCCGCTCGGTTGCAACCGAGCGGGCTTTTGGTACAATAAGGGTTATGAGCAAGGAGGGACGAATATGCACATTGGAATTGACCTCGACGGAACCGTCACGGATCCGCAAAGTTGTTTTCATTATATGAACGATGCGCTCGGATACGCCATCGATTATCATCAGGCGACCGAATACGAGCTGCATACTTATACAGATATGACACAAGAAGCGTTTTGGCGCTTCATGATTGAACAAGGTCATGAGGAAGCGATTTATCGTCGCTCACTTCCGCATTCCGAAGTGAACGCCGTCTTATGGAATATGCGCAAGTCGCACCGCCTCCATTACGTCACGGCCCGCAGCGAAGCCGTCCGCGCCGTCACCGAGGAGTGGATTCGGCAGCATGAACTCCCACTCGACTCGCTCATCATGACAGGGAGCCATGACAAGGTCGGCGTCGTCAAACAGCTCGAACTCGACCTATTCATGGAGGACCGTTATGAGAACGCGATCTCGATCCATGAACAGACGACCATCCCGGTCCTATTGTTCGACGCGCCGTATAATCGCAAACCGTTACCGGATGGGGTGAAACGGATCACATCTTGGAACGAGGCGCTCCACATCGTCAATCGCTTCGAGACGACCAAGTCCATCACCATTTAAAAAAAGCCCCATATACGTTGGATAGGAATATCCACTGTATACAGGGCTTTTTTATATGTGTCCGATTGCTTCGATGACGTCTGTTGCGAGGACACTCGCCGGATGCATCTGCCGACTCGCGGCTTGTGCCGCCAAGGCGTGCCATAGGACGGCTTGTTCGTTCGGGGACGACTCGGTGTCAATTCGGTCCGTCCGCGCCCAGAGCGCGAGCAACATTCCGGTCAACACGTCGCCGCTCCCTCCTTTCGAGAGCGCCGCGGCTTGAATCGTATTGACCGCCCCCGTCCCGTCTGGTTTGACAATGAGCGTATGCGTCCCTTTCAAGATGAGGTGAATCCCATGTTGCCGTGCGAAGTCTGACGCGATACGGAACCGGTCCGCTTCAATCTCGGCGACGGACCGTCCCGTCAAGCGAGCGAACTCTCCCGGGTGCGGCGTCAACGTGAGAGGACCTTCCGCTGCGAGATGTTCCGTCGTCAAGGCGCCCGCATCGACGATGAGCGGTTTCGATTGACGACTGACGGTTTGCCATAAACGGTCCGACCGTTCATCGTCGACGAGACCTGGCCCAATCGCCGTAGCTGCATACTCCTTGTCCGGCAACTCATCGATGCCATAATACATCGCCTCAGGTAAACTCGATGCCATGATGTGCGCCTCCGATGGGATGGCCAAGTCCAGTAAGCCAATGCCAGTCCGTAACGCCGCCCGGGCCGCCAAGAACGGGGCTCCAATCAAATGACGGCTCCCGCCAATCAAACATCCATGCCCATATCGATTCTTATGACCGTACGGGTCGCGCTCGAGCAAATCCCGGTCAAAGTCTGACTCCGTCAACACGCGCCATTCAGACGTGTGAGGCAGTCCGATATCGACTACCTCGACCGTCCCATAATATGGGGCCGTCTGTGTTAAAAAGGCACTCCGCTTATAGCCGTGTAGCGAAAACGTCGTATCCGCCTTAACCGCATGTCCGTCAAATTCTGACGCCTCATCACTCGGGACACCGGACGGCACATCGATCGCCATGACCGGCGCCGACTGTTCACGCATCCAAGTGATGACGTCCCTCGCCTTTCCGGTGACCGGACCACGGAATCCGACCCCGAACAAGGCGTCGACGACATAATCGGCGTCTCGGGGCTCCTCGACGATGGTGACGAAACGGCGCGCATACGCCGCATGCCGTTCCCCTTCCGAAGACTTCGGTTCGCCAAATGGGGCATAGACAAAGACGTCACACCCTCGCTGTGCCGATTCTCGAGCCACGACCCAGCCGTCCCCACCGTTATTGCCGGCGCCGCAGATGACGAGCACCGACGAGCGTGGCCGGAAGGTCAGACGGGCCGCCACGGCCGATGCTGCCCGTTCCATTAACACGTCGGCCGGCATCCCTTGCCGGAGCGCCGTCGTATCGGCTTGTTTGGTTTCGGCTGCGGTGTAAATCATCTCGACTCCCCCTCTCTTGATTCGACAAAAAAGGGATTGCATCCACAATCCCTTCTCGTCACTTACATTGTTTACAATACCCGTAAATCTCGAATTTATGATCGACGACCTCAAAATCAGGATCGAGCGTCTCGACATAGCGCATCGGGCAGAGCTCGAGCAGCTTCGTCTTACCGCAACCGCGGCAAATCAAATGGTGATGATGATGATTCGACCCGCACGTGACGCGGAACGCCTTCTCTCCATTCAATTCGGTCGCTTCGAGCAATCCTTCCTCGGCGAATGACTTCAAGTTGCGGTACACGGTGTCAAAACTCATCGTCGGATGTTTCGCGCGCATATAGTCGAGCACATCCTTGGCACTGACGTAACGCTCTTCCGCCGCGAGAAAGGCAAACATCTCAATCCGTTTCGGTGTCACTTTGAGCGACGACGATTGCAGACGGGTCAATTGTTCAGTTTCCTTCATAACGAACCTCCTTCTTCCGAGCGAGTCCGAGTCGTTCAGCCAGCATGACGACGGCTAAAATCATAACGGCGAGCAGAACGATGACACCACCCGGGGCGACATCGAGCTCATAGGCGAGGATGAGTCCGCCAATCGTCGCGACTTCTCCGAACACGATTGACCAGAGAATCGTTTGCTTGAAGCTGCTCGTGAACCGGAGCGCAGCCGCTACCGGTAATGTGATCAGACTCGAGACGAGCAGCGTGCCGACGATGCGCATGCTGACGGCAATGACGAGCGCGACGACGAACATGAACAGCACGTGGAGCATCGTACTCGGCAGACCCGACACTTTCGCCTGTTCTTCATCGAACGACAAGAACAACAGCTGTTTATAGAACACGATGATGATGAGCAGCGTGAAACCCGCCACCGCTAAAATCATCCAGATGTCTGATAGACTGACCGCTGAGATTGACCCGAACAGGAGCGTCGACAAATCGATGGAAAACCCGCGCGACAACGAGATGAAGATCGCACTGAGTCCCATCCCGGCCGACATCATGATCGGAATCGACAACTCTTGGAAATGGACGTATTTTCCGCGGAGCCAATTGAGGCCGAGCGCGGCGAGCACGGAGACGAGCGTCCCCAAGTAAAGCGGGTTCAAGTCGCTGAACAGCAGAATATACTGTCCGAGGAACAGACTGAACGAGATTCCGGCAAGCGTCATATGGGACAATGCGTCGGCAATTAAGCTCATCCGTCTGACAACGACGAACGAGCCGATGAGCGGCGCGGTGAACCCGATGACGACGGCTGCGATGAACGCATAACGTAAAAAGCTGTACGTGAACAGATCCGTGATCATGACGTACCTTCATGGACGAGCACTTTGACCGGATACGGTTTAATCGCCGTCAATTCGCCGAGCTCACTATATTCTTTCAAGCCACAGTTGCAGGCCATACGTCCGTGATCGAGATGGACGACTTTCGTGACGAGGTCGGTGACGACGTTCAAGTCATGGGTAACGAGAATGAAAGTACATGACGTGTGCTCGCGCAACAGATGGAGCACCTCATAAAAATCACGCAAATGTTTTTGGTCGACCCCGACCGTCGGCTCATCCAAGATGAGCAAGTCCGGTTGGTTGACAATCGCTCGAGCAATAAAGACGCGCTGTTGCTGACCGCCGGACAGGCTGCCGATTTTCCGATGTCGAAACTGCCACATATTGACCGTCTCGAGTGCATTTTGAATGGCCGCCTTGTCTTCGATATTCAACCGTTTGAACAGACCGAGGCGTCCATAACGGCCCATAGCGACGACTTCCTCGACCGTCACCGGAAATCCTGAGTTAAACGACGCGGCTTTTTGGGAAACGTAACTTATACGAGACTTGTCTTTGAACTGTCCTTGGGGACGGCCGAACAGTTCGACTGATCCGGTTTGCGGCGATAACAATCCGAGAATCGTCCGAATCAACGTCGATTTGCCGGACCCGTTCTCCCCGACGACAGCGACAAAGTCGCCTTGTTTAATATCGATGGACACGTCCTGTAGCGCGGCGGTCCCATCGTAATGATAGGAAACATGATTTAATTTTACGACGGATGTCGTCATAAGCTACCCTTCTCTCGTGTGATAAATCGTAATCATTTCTACTTGCTTGGCGTCTGTATTATACAGAATATCAGTCTATGCTTCAAGTATAGAGGCAATGCGAGCCGATTGGCGGCGCACGAACTGAAATCCGTATGTAATTTTATGGTCTTCGTTGTACACTAGAGATAACGCAGAGGGGGTTTTTCCGTGGAGAAAAAACTAGCAGTCATCGATATCGGGTCCAACTCGATTCGTAACGTCATTTTTGAAGTGAACGGCCACGGTCAGTATTTTGAACGGTTGAACGTGAAAGAAGTGGCACGGCTGTCGAGCCATATCACCGATGACAATGAACTGTCCGAGTCTGGCATCGAGGCGCTCATCGAGACGCTGAATCACTTTAATCGCTTGAACGAGCATCACGAAGTGAAAGAAGTGTTGCCCGTCGCGACGGCCGCCATCCGCAACGCCAGCAATTCCGAGGCCATTTTAGAAGAAGTCCGGCAAGCGACCGGCATGGAGATTCGGTTGTTGAGCGACTATGAGGAGGCGTTTTACGGCTACTCGGCCATCATCAACTCGACGTATATCGAGGACGGCTATTCAGTCGATATCGGTGGTGGTTCAATGGAAGTGACCTACTTCAAAGATCGTGAACTCGTCTTCTATCACAGCTTCCCGTTCGGAGCCGTCACATTGACCGAGGACTTCATGAAGGGTGACACGCTCACGAAAGACGAGCGTAAACAATTGACGACGTTCTTGAAAAAGTCGTTCAAAGAGATCGACTGGCTCGAGCCGCACGGTATACCGCTCGTCGGTGTCGGAGGCACGGCTCGAAACCTCGTTCGGGTCGAACAGTCGATGTCCTTGTTCCCACTCGAGGGAATTCATCAATACACGCTCGGGGCCGACCGCCTGCATGATGTCGTCGACGAACTCATACAAATGTCGCCGAAACAACTTGGGCGTCTCGACGGTTTGTCGAAGGACCGGATGGACATCATCGCCCCGGCCGTGACCGCCATCGATGAACTGGCGAAGTATTTGAAAGTTCCTGAGTTCATGATGAGCAACAACGGACTACGCGAGGGCTTGTTCTATGAGTACTACTTAAAGGAAAACAATCTGGTCCGTTTCGGTGACGTCAAAGAAGAAAGTTTCCGGTATTTCGAGAAGCAGTATGCCGTCGACCTGGTCCGTCATCAACACTTGATTCATCTCGCCCGCCAAATCTACACCGGCTTGATTGAGACAAAGACGATTAAGCCGAAACCGTTCGAACCCGGTCTTTTAGAAGGGGCGTGCCGGCTCGCTTATGTCGGGGAATATATCGACCATAACAACAAGAGCGACCACACGTTCCACTTGATTACGACGAACGATTTTAAAGGGATGAACAACGAGGACCGGCTCGCCCTTGCCTTGGTGACGTCCTATAAATCGCGACGCCTGCTCAAACAACATATCGAAGGCTTCCCTGAATGGTTCGACTCGAAGATGTTGAAGAGCTTAGAGCTGCTCGGCTCCATCGTCAAGCTCGTCGACGCGCTCGATTTGACCGAACGTCAAGTCGTAGAGAACGTCGACGTATCCTCGACCGAGGAAGGACTTGTCTTCACGCTTCATACGCACACATCCCCGCGCTTTGAACTGCAGCGCGGCATCCGCCATAAAAAACATTTGGAACGTGCGATTGACCAATCAATCGAGTTACGCGTAGAGGAGAGAGATTCATGACCATCTACTTACCCGAACATTTCAATAACCGTGAGCTCAGCTGGCTGAGCTTCAACGAACGCGTCTTGCAAGAAGCGATGGACGAACGCAATCCGCTCATGGAACGGCTGAAGTTTCTCGGCATCTTCAGCTCGAACCTCGATGAGTTTTATATGGTCCGTTTCGGCGGATTGAAGGACGAGGTGCTCGCCGGCTTCAACCGTCCGGAAGACAAGGCCGGTCTGACGCCGAAGCAGCAAATCAAAGCCATCTCCATCAAGGCGCAAGAGCTCGTCGAGGTCCAGTACGCGACATATAAGAAAATCCTCAAGCAGCTCGCCGCGGAGAACGTCCGTTTCTTGCGGCCGAAACATTTGAATAAGACGCAACTCGAGTTCGTCAAACTCTATTTCCGGACGCATGTCTTCCCTGTCTTGACGCCGATTGCCGTCGACGCCTACCGGCCGTTCCCGATGTTGTTGTCTAAATCACTGAATATCGCCGTCGAGATCGCCTCGACCGATGAAGGCAAGAAACGGCTCGCTCTCGTCCAAGTGCCGGCCGTCTTGCCACGCTATCTCGAGCTACCGACCGAGGATGAGGACCATACCGACTTGATGTTGCTCGAGGATGTCATCATCCAGTTCATCGACTCGTTGTTCAAAGGGTTCGAAGTCGAGTCGACGATGCCGTTCCGAATCACCCGAAACGCCGATATGCCGTTCCATGAGGAAGGCAGCCGCGACGTCTTGAAACAAATCGAGAAAGAGTTGAAGAAACGACGCTACGGGGTCGCGATTCGGCTCGAGGTGCAGCAACGGTCGCTCAGTAAAGAGCTGTTGTTCATGCTCCAGGACGTGCTCGACCTTCATGACCGGGACATCTTCCTCGTCGATGGTCCAATCGATTTGACGTTCTTGTTCGGGGTCTATAATAAAATCGGGATCGAGTATGATGAGATGATTAACGAGACGCTCATTCCGTTCGTCCCGGAAGGACTTGAACCGGGGAAAGATTTGTTCCAAGCGGTACTGAAAAAAGATTACTTGCTCCACCATCCGTACCATTCGTTCGACCCGGTCGTCCGCTTCATCGCCCAGGCGGCCAAAGACCCGAACGTCCTCGCCATCAAGCAGACGTTATATCGGGTGTCCGGTGACTCGCCGATTATCAAGGCGCTGACCGATGCCGCCGAGAGCGGGAAGCAAGTGACGGTGCTCGTCGAATTGAAGGCCAGGTTCGATGAGGAGAAGAATATTCAATGGGCAAAACAGCTCGAGAAAGCCGGCGCCCACGTCATTTATGGCTATAAAGAGTTAAAGACGCACTCGAAAATTACGCTCGTCGTCCGTATTCTTGAAGGCGGCGTCTTGCAACGGTTCGTCCATCTCGGTACCGGCAACTATAACGACTCGACCGCCAAGCTGTACACGGACATCGGCTTGTTGACAACGAACGAAGAGCTCGCCGAAGACGCGACCAACTTCTTCAACTGGCTCTCGGGGTACGGAGAACGTCCGTCGTGGCATAAATTCGAGACGTCACCGGACGACATGCACGACTTCTTCCTTCAAAAGATTGAGGACGAAATTAAACTGCACGAGAAATTCGGTAACGGCCGCATCGTCGCCAAGATGAACTCGATTACCGACAAGCCAATTATCACGAAACTATACGACGCCTCACAGGCCGGCGTCAAAATCGATTTAATCATCCGCGGCATCTGTTGTCTGCGTCCGGGCATTAAAGGCATCTCGGAAAACATCCGTGTCATCTCCATCATCGATCGCTATTTGGAACACTCGCGTATCTTCTACTTCTATCAAAACGGGAAAGAAGACTTATATTGTTCCTCTGCCGACTGGATGACCCGTAACATGCACAAACGGATTGAGATTCTATTCCCAATCCTCGATGCGGGACATAAGTCGTATATTAAAGACATACTCGCGCTACAACTCGTCGATAACGTGAAAGCCAGAATCCAGCGTGCTGACGGCAGTTATGTGTATTTGAAACAAGAAGCCGGACAAGAACAAATTCAATCACAAATCATCATCCATCAATACACGGGCGGCCGCTGGAACAACATTCCGAGCGTGTTTGAACGGGAACCTTCGAACTGGGCCGAACGGGAAGTCCTTCGCTTACGAGCTGAAAATGAGAAAATGACAGATGACTGATGTTAGACTTCTCAAACGAGAATGAACATTGTATAATGAATTCGGTTACCTGTTAATAAAGCGTTTTCATTTCGATTATGGAGGAATCATTCATGCAAGAAATCCTATTGTCATTGCTCGCTGGTCTTATTTGTGGCATGATTTTCACCGCTTTGAAGTTGCCGCTCCCTGCTCCACCCGTTTTACCTGGTGTCATCGGCATCTTCGGCGTGTTTCTTGGGATGAAAGTATATCAATTCGCACTCGCGAACTGGCCATTTTAATTCAAAAAACGAAGCCCCTGGGCTCCGTTTTTTTTTACATATCGTAATGTCTTGCTTTGTGACACGTGGGGCATAGCCATGTGCCGCTTCCTGCTTCAAAATGATACTCCATCAGACGAACCCCGAATGCTCCAAAACGATTCAAATCATCCCCGCATGCCTCACAGACAGTCGTCGGGGCGAGTTGTAACATCGCCTGTTCGTTTGCCAAGTGGGCGCGAAACGACTCCCGGGTCCACTTGGCAGAAGGCACGCGGTATCCTTGTTCCCATTTCGCGCGGATGACATCGTTAGTATCCCCGTCATACATCCCGGCTCGGAGGAGCGGATGATGGAAGTCGAGGCCGACCACATCAACGAGACTATACGCCGTCACTTCGGGCGTTGCCTCCATCCGCCAATAACGGTCAAACGGGCGCTGCGTCGTCTCTACGAGCATGACTTCGACTTCGGCCACGATTCCATACTCGAGAATCTCGATCCATGCTGTCGCCTCGTCAATTTGCCCTTCCACATAAAACGGGCTCGCTTCTTGAAAATATGTCGGAAGCGCAGACCAGACATCATATACGTTCGGGTCGATCCGAATGAGGCTCATCTTATTGGTGCGCGAGCGTAAACTGTTCGCGCCATTCGGCGTCAAAGCGGTTCGCCCGGAACATCTCGATTTCCTGCTTGTATGGTGCCACTTTCGTCTTCTCACTGATTGGAATATATGGTGTCTCTAAAATTTTCGGCAAGTGGGTGAACGCCTCGTGATGAATGATGCGGTTCAACGTCTCGAATCCGATTTCCCCGTATCCAATATTCTCATGTCGGTCTTTCTTCGCGCCACGAACGTTCTTCGAATCGTTGACGTGGATGACACCGAGACGCTCGAGTCCGACGATTCGCTCGAACTGTTCGATGACGCCGTCCAAATCGCCGACGAGGTCGTAACCTGCGTCATGAACGTGACACGTATCGAAGCAGACCGACAGGCGATTGTTATGCGTCACCCCATCGATGATGGTCGCCAGCTCCTCGAACGTCTTGCCGAGCTCGCTGCCTTTCCCAGCCATCGTCTCGAGCGCGATTTTAACTGTTTCATCGCCAGTGAGCACTTCGTTCAAGCCCTCGATGATGCGGGCGAGTCCGACCTCTTCACCGGCACCGACGTGGGCACCGGGATGGAGCACGACATGGCGCGCGACTTGGAGCGCCTCGGCCCGTTTAATCTCGGCTGCTAAGAATGACACGGCGAGTTCGAACGTCTCCGGTTTCGTCGTATTTCCTAAGTTGATGATATAAGGGGCATGGACAACGATTTCCTCGATGTCGTGCGCCGCCATATGGACGAGCGCCGCCTCGATATTCAAGTCCTCAATCGGTTTGCGACGCGTGTTTTGGGGCGCACCCGTATAGACCATCATCGTATTGGCACCGTAAGACACGGCCTCCTCACTACCTGCGAGCAACATCTTCTTACCGGAAACTGAAACGTGGGAACCAATTTTTAACATAGTCATTTCTCCTTCATTCTCATC
The DNA here is from genome assembly GCF_018618375.1 of Exiguobacterium sp. E4787. NCBI lineage: Bacteria > Bacillati > Bacillota > Bacilli > Caryophanales > Exiguobacterium > Exiguobacterium sp. E4787. The sequence continues at coordinate 237,665 of NZ_JACSLY010000001.1, forward strand.
TGTCTTTAGTGTACACAAAAAGAAGAATCGACTCCACGAAGTCGATTCTTCTTTTGCTTAGCGACGGTTCTTCTTACGAACTTCGCGACGTTCCTTACGTTGGCTCTGCATATGCTCACGTGAGGCCGTCTCTTTCAACTTATACTTGAACTTCTTCTTGTAACCAGGCTTGACCTTTTTCTTCGCCTTCTTGATTTCGCCCGCCATCCGGCTGTGCGCCGTTTGCGAGACTTTCATCTTCCGGTCGGTCGTGCGGCGTTTGCGCGTCTTAATCTCTTGGAGCGATCCGTTCCTCACATCGACGTGCTTGAACGTGAAACCACGCTCTTCGAGTCGATTGATGGGACCGTTCTCGTGATCTTCATATAACGTGTACGCTTCGCCCGTCTCACCGGCGCGGCCCGTCCGGCCGACACGGTGCGTATAGAAGTCGAGGTCTTTCGGAATTCCGAAGTTGATGACGTGCGATACACCTTTAATATCGATGCCGCGCGCTGCTAAGTCGGTGGCAATCACGAACTGATATTTCGCGTCGTTTATGTCTTTGATGGCTTGCTTGCGGCGACGAGCTTGCATGTCCCCGTGAAGCGTGCCGACGTTGAGTCCCGCCTCGCGGAACGAAGTCTCCAACTCATCTGCATCCTGTTTCGTGTTCGTGAACACGAGACAGACGAACGGGTTAATCGTTTTGGCGATTTCGACCGTCAACGCCTTACGGTCACGGTGACGTACCGGGATGACGTGATGCTTGATTTTCGGAACGACACGGTGCTCTTCACTCGCTTCCGCGTAGCGTGGGTCGTGCAAGTATTTCTTCAAGAACGGCTGTAACTTCTCAGGGATTGTCGCTGAGAAGACCATCGTTTGAAGTTTTTCTGGCAACGCCTGCGCGATACGGTCGACTTCAGGCAAGAAGCCCATGTCGAGCATTTGGTCAGCTTCATCGACGACGAAGTGCGTGACTTTGTGCGGGAATAACGCTTGGACTTTCATCAAGTCGAGCAAACGACCTGGTGTCCCGATGATCAGTTGTGGTGGGTTTTTCATCTTGTCGATTTGTCGTTCCCGGTCAGTTCCTCCGACAATCAGACTTGTCTTAATATAATCCGGCTGTTTGACGAGGAGTGTTTTCAACTCTTCGTGAATCTGCCAAGCGAGTTCGCGCGTCGGTGCGACGACGATGGCTTGGACCGATTCTTCTTTCGGATCGATTGCTTCTAAAATAGGTAAGAGGAACGCAAGCGTCTTCCCCGTTCCGGTTTGTGATTTCCCAATGATATCGCGGCCATTCATGGCAGCCGGGATAATCCGGGCCTGAATGTCCGTCGGTACTGTGATGCGCTTTTCTGTCAAGGCATCGACGATAAACGGTAACAATTTGAACTGTTGGAAGCTGTTCAATCGATACACCTCCTGTTTCTTTCCACTTTTCCTAGCATAGCGGAATCTAATCATTTGTCAATTAATCTTTTGCGAGCCCTTCATACAAATAGCTCGATGTGTAGTAGTGTGGTGCGATTTTCTTGCCGCTCAAATATAGTTCGAGCGCTTTGAACCCGACCTCGATCATCTCATTCGGAGATTGGACGACGGTCGCATTTACTTTGCCGTTATGAATGAGCGGATAAATCCCCGTCACCCCGTCGACCGATACGAGCGTCTTGTCGCTGAGTCCATGACTTTCAAGGGCACGGACGACACCGAACGTATTGTCATCGTTATGCGAGAAGACGGCATCGAATGGGATGTCGGACTCGAGCCAACGTGACATCTCGATCTCCGCTTGAAACGTATCATAGTTTCCGGTGATGGAGGCGACGACTTGAAGGTTGTCGTTCGCCTTATCATATTCCGTCAATCCGAGGCTTCGGTCAATCGTCGAGCGGACCTTGGCCGTCCCGCGTACTTCGACAACTCGAATCGGACGGTCTAGCCCGGCGTGTTGGGCGGCGATATGGTTCGCAGCCATGCGTCCGATTTCGACATTGTCGGACATGACGGACGTCAAAACGCTCTCATGGTCGATCATACGGTCAATCGCGATAATCGGAATGCCTTCCCGCTCGGCACGCTCGAGCGACGAACGAATGAACGCCTCGTCGAGCGTCGTCACAAAAATCGCTTCGACCCCGCGGTCAATCAAGGCATCCAATTTCTCTTTCTCTAATACCCGTGAGTCCTCGCTCGTCGTCGGGACAGGGATGAACCCTTTTTGGTTCGCCGTCCGGACGAAAGCGGCCAGTAACTTATTGGCGTGTTCGTGCTTCTCACTGACGAAGACGAAACCGACTTCGTTATTCTCGCTCGATTGTTCCGGCAATTGAATTGATGTGATCAGTAAAATCGTCAACGCCCAGACGACAGGCAGCCATAGCCAGTAATGTTTGAATCCTTTCGTCATGGGTGTGACCGCCTTGGGATTTTAATCATCATGGCCGTACCTTCTCCTTCAACGCTCTCGATTTCCATGTCACCGTTCACGGCTTTCAAGTATTCGCGAATCATGTAGAGACCTAAGCCGTTGCCGTTCTCTTTCGTCGTGTAAAACGCCGACCCGACCGATTTGACTTGAGCCTCGGTCATACCGATGCCGTTATCCTTGATCAAGAAACGATAATCCCGCTCCGTAAATTGAATCGTGACCGTGACATTGCCGGCGGCCCCTTTCGAATCGACGGCTTCGACCGCATTTTTGAACAAGTTGTAAAGGATTTGAATGAGCATGTCGCTCGAGCAGTAGAACGGCGGCATGTCGTTCGGGAAGTTCAACTCCCAATTCGTGACCCGCTTATAACACTCGGCGTCGAGCAAGAATTCAAGGCGACTCGCAAACTCTGTCATATCGAGCCATTCTTCTTGCAGTTTGGCCTGATCCGGTTTGGCGAGCGTTAGCATCGTCGTAATCAAATGGTTGGCCCGGTCGAGCTCTGAGAGGGCGAGGTCAAGCATCTCTTGGCTGCTATGCCCTTCTTTCACCATCTGTAACGTGATTTGGACAGGTGTGAGCGGGTTACGGATCTCATGAGCGATTCCGGCCGCCAGCTGTCCGAGCGAGGCGAGCTTCTCTTGCTGGAGCAATAGTTGTTGTTGGCTAAGCTGTTCCCGTCGTGCCGTCTCCATGCGGCGGGAATAGTCGTTATACGTATCAAGCAACGTCTCGACTTCTTTGGAGCCGGTCCGTTCTAGTTGAATCGGTTCAAGCGACTGCTGCTTCTTGATGTTTTGCACGAGCTCGAGGAGCGGGCTCGTCAACGTCTTCGACAACAGCAAACCGACCATGATACTTAAAAAGAACGTGACGAGCGTAATCATTAAATATTGCCAACGCGTCGCATAGACCGCCTCGTACACAGAATCGGTACTATGTTTAGCGAGGACGCTCCAGCCGGTGACACGGGCGTCCGGTTCATACATGATGACGTCATCCTCGGTGCTGAACAGCGTCCGGACCGAATAGTCGTCCGTCGCCTCGATAATAGAGCGAGGCAGACGACGTTCCGCGTCTGTGACGAGATTGAACGATGTCGATAACACCTCGCCCCGCTCGTTCAACAAATAAAGAATCATATCGTCGTTCGCCGATTCGAGCATGCGTCGATATAAATCGGAGTTGAGCACGCTGATGCTGCCGCCAAACATCCCGACCAACCGGTTATCCTCAAGGACCGGTACGTATAAAAACGTCCCGACGTCACCGGAGATGGAAATCGGTTCACTCATGAATAAGTCGTTGCCTCCACCGTTGAGCACTTCGTTAAACTTTGCATCGGCTTTCAGTGTCGTGGTCGGCACTCGACGTTGCGAGTACCATTTAAAGGCATCGTCCTGTAAATCGTAATAAAAAATCGAGGTAAAGCTCGTGCGCTGATTCAAATAGCCGGTTCGAATCCGTTCTTCGATATACGTCTCGTTTCCGACGTAGGCGCCGAGATAGACCAAGTCTTCATACAGTTTACCGAGTCGCGTCTCTAGGTTCTCGATACTCCCGTCAATCGCATAATCAAATTGTTCTTTCGCTAGCTCTTCCGCCCGGGACACCGTCACACGATCGGCAGAGAACGCTAGTGAAGAGATGACAAGTCCTAGTATAATGAAGATAATAAATGTAATCTGAAAGAAGTACGATTTTCGAACTTCAAGCAATGTTCTCACGCGTTCCACGGTGTCCCTCCTTTCTAACCTTAAGATTATAGCATGAATACACGCAATTCTTTTCGTATTTTCGAAACAATGTTAGACTAATACGTATGAAAGCATCGCGAAAGGAGCGTTCCTTACAAAATGAAAGTTAAAAAAATCAGTCCACGCGGATACTGCTACGGCGTCGTCGATGCCATGAAGCTCGCCAACGAAGCGATGGCCAACCCAGATTTACCGCGTCCTATCCATATACTCGGCATGATCGTCCATAACCGACATGTCACCCAAGCGTTCGAGGACCTCGGCGTCAAGACGGTCGACGGCGAGGATCGCATGAAAGCACTCGAGACCATCGACCGCGGTACGGTCGTCTTTACCGCTCACGGCATCTCGCCGCTCGTACGTAAACGTGCCATCGAGAAGGGATTGACGATTGTCGATGCTTCGTGCCCAGACGTCTTGGTCACGCACGATTTGATTCGTGAAAAGACGGCCCTCGACTATGAGGTCATCTATATCGGGAAGCACGGACACCCGGAACCAGAAGGTGCCATGGGCGTCGCCCCGGGCAAAGTTCATCTCGTACAATATGAACGGGATTTCGAGGCATTGCCAGCCCATCTCTATGAGACGAAAATCCTCGTCACGAACCAGACGACGATGAGTCAATGGGACGTCTCGGCCTTGATTGAAATGATTCAAGAGCGTTATCCGCATGTCGAAGTGCATAATGAAATCTGTAACGCGACGCAAGTCCGTCAAGAAGCGGTGGCCGAACAAGCCGGCGATTGCGAACTGTTAATCGTCGTCGGCGACCCGAAATCGAATAACTCGAACCGCCTGGCCCAAGTTTCTAAAGAGATTGCCGGCACGAATGCCTATCGCATCGGTGATTTGAGCGAGCTCGACCTTGCTTGGCTCGATGGTGTCGAGACGGTCGCCGTCACGTCAGGTGCGTCTACACCGACGCCGATCACGAAGAAAGTGATCGACTTCCTGAGCCAATATGACCCGCTCGATTTGAGCACACATGACAAGACCCCTTATCTCGAACTCCGTAGCATCCTCCCGAAAGTGAAGGCGCTCCGTAAGTGACATCAAACCCCGTCCTCGTGAGAGGACGGGGTTTTCGCATAATCAATAGAAACGAAACGGATTCGTATCGGCTTCGGACACGAAGAATTCGACATCGAGCTTCGCACGTTCTCCTTTTTGCCGCATGACGTCGACGACTCCCTGCTTCATGACACTCTCGACATGATGACCCGGGTCGACGACCGAAAGACCGAGAGCCATCGCGTCGTGCGCCACATGGAAATACAAGTCACCCGTCACATACACGTCCGCGCCTTTGAAATGGGCGGCCGACACGTATTTGTTCCCATCACCACCGAGGACGGCCACTTTCTCGATTGTCCGGTTCGGATCGCCAACGATACGCACCGCTTCGACGCCAAAACTCGCCTTGACGTGCTCTGCGAACGCAGCGAGTGTGAGCGGGGTCGATAGACGACCAATGCGCCCGAGACCGAACACACGCCCCTCTATGTCGTCCCGAATCAAATCGTAGGCGACCTCTTCATATGGATGCGTGTCCCTCATTGCCTTGAGTACTCGTTTCTTTTGGCTCTCCGTGACAATCGTCTCGATTTTCACTTCCTCGACATGTTCCGTCTTGCCGTGTTGGCCTAGATACGGGTCCGACCCTTCGAGTGGCGTGAACTGACCCTCTCCCGAGACGGTGAACTGACAGTCCCCATAATCTCCGAGACGACCGGCTCCGGCCCGGCCAAGCGCATCCGACACGGCTTGCCGATGCGTCGTCGGGACGAACACGGACAGTTTATATACCGGTTCTTCATACGTCGGGATGAGCACCGTCGGATCGACCAACCCGAGTGCCTCACTCATCCAGTCGTTGACCCCGCCCTCGCAGACGTCCAAGTTCGTGTGGGCCACATAGACAGCGATGTCATGCCGAATGCATTTCATGACGATGCGCCCTGCCGCACTGCGGTCGTTCACTTGTTCTAGGGCACTGAAAATCGGTGGATGATGGGCGATAATCAAGTCGACGTCCCGTTCGATGGCCTCATCGACGACCGATTCGAGCACGTCGAGCGTCACCATGACCCGATGTATGGGCTTATTCAGCGTACCGATTTGGAGACCGATTTTATCGCCCTCGACGGCAAGATGTTTCGGGGCAAACTCGTCAAACAATTGGATGACATGGTTTCCGTTCGCCATTAGTTGCTCACCTCTCTCATTTTGTCACGTAACGTCTTGAACTCCTCCTGCTTCTGGATGAGCGCCTCGGTCTGTGCCCCCTCAGCCATTTGACCAAGCACGTAATCGAGCTTGTCCGCTTCACGTCCCCATTTCAGCTTGAACGCCTCAGGCCGTGTCTCGAGCAAGTAAGGACCGAACATGAGCTGCCAAGCCCGTTCCGCTTCATCCGAACTATAGCGGGTCTCCGTACCACGTTCGCCGACGAGAATCTCATATACTTTATCGTTCTCTTCGACGATGGACTCAGCAATCAACACGAAGCCTGCGTCGAGCAACCATTCGCGGACGTGTTGTCCATCTACATTCGGTTGCAAGACGAGCCGTTCGACCGCGCCTAACTTGTCACGGCCACTCTCTAAAATCGATCGAATCAAACTTCCTCCCATCCCGCAGATTGAGATACAAGTCGCCTCATCTGCTTCGAGAACGGCTAGTCCGTCACCGAGACGGACGTCAATCTGTTCAGTCGCGCCAATCAACGCGACTTGCGCTTTTGCCGCCTCCATCGGTCCGCGGTTCACTTCGCCGGCGATGGCTCGATTGACGATGCCTTGTTGGACGAGGTAACATGGCACGTAAGCGTGGTCAGATCCAATGTCCGCCACCACGCTACCTTTCGGGATGAAATCGACGACTTGCTTCAGCCGCCGGTCTAACGTCACTTGTTCTTGCATAGGGACAACTCCTTTTTCTACTTCTTCACTATTAGGGTAACGAATATTGATAGTCAGGACAATAAAAAACGTACCCCGCTAGGAGTACGTTTCCCTCTTATTGTTCGAGCAACCAAGTCGCGAGCACGTCCGCCTCTTCGGCAGTGGCGAGGCCAGCTGGCATCGCACCTTTACCGTTGACGATGATGTTCGTGATCTCTTCAGCCGATAAACGTTCGCCGACACCAGTCAAGGCAGGACCGACGCCTCCTTCGAGATTTCCACCGTGGCAACCTGTGCAACCTTTAGCTGCATACAAGTCTTCTGGGTTCATCTCAGTGACAGACGGACCTTCAGCAGCTTGTTGTGCTTGGTTTACGCCAAAATACGATAATGAGACCATGGCAATGATTGCGACGATCGCAATCGCTGCAAACGGTAACAATGGATTACGCATTGCATTTCCCCCTCATGTTCATTCCAAATTTCTACCCATCACTATTTTACTCAAAAAATAATAAAGAAGGAAGGAAAATCACTCATTTTCCTTCCTTTCTTCTAAAACTTCACACTTTATTCAAAAACACAATTAATCGAGGAAGTCTTTCAAGCGTTTCGAACGGCTCGGGTGACGAAGTTTCCGAAGTGCCTTCGCCTCGATTTGACGAATCCGCTCACGAGTGACACCGAACACTTTACCTACTTCTTCAAGCGTACGCGTACGGCCGTCATCGAGACCGAAGCGGAGACGGAGTACGTTCTCTTCACGGTCCGTGAGCGTGTCGAGCACGTCTTCGAGTTGTTCTTTAAGCAATTCATACGCGGCGGCATCTTGTGGAGCCATCGCATCTTGGTCTTCAATGAAATCACCGAGGTGTGAATCGTCTTCTTCACCAATCGGAGTCTCAAGCGACACCGGCTCTTGAGCGATTTTCAAGATTTCACGCACCTTCTCAGGTGTGAGCTCCATCTCTTTGGCAATCTCTTCAGGCGACGGTTCGCGTCCGAGGTCTTGCAACAATTGACGTTGAACACGAATCAATTTGTTAATGGTCTCGACCATGTGAACCGGAATCCGGATTGTCCGGGCTTGGTCCGCGATGGCACGTGTGATTGCTTGACGAATCCACCACGTCGCATATGTCGAGAACTTGAACCCTTTCATATAGTCGAACTTCTCGACGGCTTTAATGAGGCCCATGTTTCCTTCTTGAATCAAGTCGAGGAAGAGCATGCCGCGCCCGACATAACGTTTCGCAATCGAGACGACGAGACGGAGGTTGGCTTCGGCAAGGCGTTTCTTCGCCTCTTCATCGCCTTGTTCAATCCGCTTCGCGAGTTCAGTCTCATCTTTCGCGCTAAGAAGATCGACGCGTCCGATTTCTTTCAAGTACATGCGGACCGGGTCATTGATTTTAATGCCCGGTGGGACAGATAGGTCGTTCAAATCGACCTCTTCGTCTTCTTTTTTCGATGGCGTCTCTTCGGCATCGGCCGCATCTTCTGTGACGCGGATATCTTTACCTTCTAAATCTTCGATGAAGTTATCGATAAAGTCTGAGTCCACCTCGAAATGGCTGAGGCGATCTTGAATCTCCTGCATCGATACGACGCCTTTTTTCTTCCCTAATTTCTCAAGTTCCTCTATGGCGTTAAATAAATCCTCTTTTTTCTTCTCTGCCATCTAGCAGTTCAACTCCTTCCAAACTTCCTCCACGTTCATCGTTCACGAAGCCGACGACTCCGGGTAATCAATTCTTGTAACTTGGATGCCTGGTCTACTATACTTTCGGCATCTTGTCCGATTTCCCTTTTCGCCCGCTCGATTTGACGCTGTTCCTCATAACTGTTTATGACCTTAATGTATTCATCTAAAACCTCTTCGGTCAGTTCATCCGGTGCGGCCATGAGTCGAATCTCGGCATAACGATTCGCATAGTCCGGACGTTGGTCACAATATCGTTCCATGAACGGAGGGGCGACCTGTTCGAACTCCTCGTGTGTCATGTCTTCGGAGACGATTTCATACAATGCCGTCGCCAACATCCGGTGCACCTCGTCCTGGTAGGACAGTCCGAGGCGGTCCCGGACGAAACGAACCCGTTCCGGGCCACTCAACATCGCCCGCAGCAATAACTTCTCCGCTTTGACGTAGCGTGGCTCGTTTGCTTTAGACGAACGCCGGCGGACCGGCTCCGGTTCGCGGACGGGCTGTGGGACGGCTTCTTTCGAAGACGTCTTCGGCATCCGCGACAATAACGTCTCGACCGGAATCTCAAATTCGTTGGCCAGCTTCTTTACGTACAGGTCACGGCGAATCGAGTTATCCGTTTTACTAATTTCCACAAGCATAGATTCAATAAACCGTATCCGTTCTCCTTCTCGATTCATGTTTTTCCCACGCCGGAGCGTGCGGTTCATGAAATCGAGGACGGACAACCGTTCCGATTCGACCAATTTACGCCACTGTTCTGCCCCGTTCGTCCGAATGTAGTCGTCCGGGTCGGTCTTCTCAGGTAACATCAACACTTGCACGTCGAGCGGATAGCCTTCGAGCAAGCGGACGACTTTCATCGTCGCTTCCTGTCCGGCCGTATCGCCGTCGTAACAGATAATGACTTCTTCGACCATGCGGGCCAAGGCGCGGGCATGTTGGGACGAGAACGCCGTCCCGAGCGAGGCGACGACTTCTTTCGTCCCGGCTTGCGCGACTTGTAAGACGTCGACGTTTCCTTCGACGAGCAAGACACGTTTTTGTTTGCGCATCGTGGCGCGGGCCTGTGAGAACCCGAATAAGAGTTCACTCTTATTGAATAACGGAGTATCCGCCGTATTGACGTACTTTGGCTGTCGCTCATCGATCGCCCGTCCGCTAAATCCGACGATGGTGCCGTCTCGATCCGCAATCGGAAAGACGACTCTGCCTTCGAACCGGTCGAAATATTCACCGGATCTAGACTTAGAAATCAATCCCGCTTCTACCATGACCTCAAGGTCGAAACCTCTTCGTTCTAATGAATCCACGGTGAATCGGCGATGGTCGGGCGCGTAACCGATCTTATACTGACCGATCGTCGACTCCTCTAAACCGCGCTGCTGCAAATACGTCAATCCGACTTCGCCCGCCTCGGTCTTCATCAACACCTCGTGATACAAGTCGGCCACGACCCGATGCGCATCGCGCATCTGTTTACGGAGGACTTGGTCACGCGACAATTCCTCGTCGCCCGACACGCCACCTTCGATTGCGATATTCGCTCGCGTGGCGAGGCGTTCAATCGTCTCTGGAAACGATAGTCCTTCCGTCTCCATGACGAACGTGAACACGTTCCCGCCGGCGCCGCATCCGAAACAGTGATACATCCCTTTCTCCGGGGACACGGAGAACGATGGGCTGTTCTCCGAGTGGAACGGGCAAAGCCCGACGAGACGATGTCCTTGCTTCTTCAATTCAACGCGTTCACTAATTAAATCAACGATATCTGTGGCTTGTTTTACTTCCGCAATGACTTCATCCGGTATGCGCGGCAACTTGACCACTCCCTATCCAAACTCGCAACGAAACGGAACGTTCACCACGTTCCGTTTCAATGTCATGTCAGTACTCTATTATACCGTTATCACCAGTCGATTACTAATCCGAGTGCTCAATCCTCTTTTGATTGATCGAGCATCCGTAAAATGATGCCAGCCGTCTCTTCGACGGCCTTGTTCGTCACATCGATGACCTCACAACCGATCCGCTCGTAAATCCCACGGGCGTATTCGAGCTCCCGGTTAATCCGTTCGAGTTGGGCGTAATCGGCCTCGGGTTTTAATCCGAGCGATTTCAACCGTTCCATCCGAATCGAAATCAATTTGTCAGGTGAGATAATCAAGCCGACACACTTGTCAGGCGGCAATTCAAACAGTTCTTCCGGCGGGCGTGACTCCGGCACGAGCGGCACGTTCGCGACCTTATAGCGCTTCAGGGCCAAATACTGCGAGAGCGGTGTCTTCGACGTCCGTGAGACGCCGACGAGGACGATGTCCGCCTTTTTCAACCCGCGCGGATCACGTCCGTCATCGTACTTGACCGCGAACTCCATCGCTTCGATTTTCCGAAAATAATCTTCGTCCAAACGATAGATGAGTCCTGGTTTTTCGCGCGGACTCTCACCGAGTTTACCAGCGAGCACATCGAGCAAATCCCCGAGCAAATCGACCGTCTTCACACCGTACTCTTGTCCGAGACGGACGAGTAACGACCGGTGTTCTTCATTGACCAACGTGAAGGCGATGACCGCTCCTTGGGCACGCGCTTGAGTCACGACGTCGTGAATCGTCTGTCCATCTTCGACGAACGGGATGCGAAGCGTCTCAATCGCATTCTCATGGAATTGGATGCTCGCGGCCCGGACGACGAGTTCACACGTCTCGCCGACTGAATCGCTCACGACAAATACGAGTTGTTTTTGTGTCAGTGTCAAACCAGATTCCTCCTCAGAACGACTCATCGTTAGCGAGCGCGATCAATACTTTCGTCATGTTCGTCTTCGTCATGCGACCGAGAACGATCAGCTTGCCATCCTTCTCTTCAACGACCGGCATGGCATCGATTTGCTTCTCGATCAACTTCATTCCGGCCCGAATCAACGTCTCACCCTTCTCGCATACCGTGATGTTCGGCATCCGGGTCATGATGACGTTGACCGGCAATTGATCGAGATCTTGATTACCGATGGCAGCCCGGAGTAAGTCTTTACGCGATAGGACGCCGACGAGCTCATTGTCTTTCCCGACGACAAACAGCGAGCCGACGTCTTCCAAGAACAACGTCACGACAGCGTCATACACCGTCATCTCGTTACTGACGACTTTCGCCGACGACATGAAGTCTCCGACCGTCAACGAGTCAAGCTTTTCCCGAAGCAGGGATGAGTTTCGTTTGCCGACGAACGTGTAGCCGACACGCGGTCGGGCTTCTAGTATTCCAGTCATCGTCAAAATGGCAAGGTCCGGTCGGAGCGTGGCCCGGGTGAGCGATAGCTCTTGGGCGATCTGCTCCCCCGTGATTGGTCCGTTGACCCTTACGATTTCAACGATCTTCTGTTGGCGTTCATTCAGCTGCATAGCCAACCCCCTCAAGTTTGGTCAGAGTACGAGCGCGCTAAAATCGGCGACATTCTCGATTGTCGCAGCGAGTCGCTTCATCTCGCGCAGACGGTTCTCGCGAATCGCCTCGACATCGCTCATGACCATTGTATTTTCAAAATAAGCGCTAATCGGATGTTCTAGGGCGCGCAATGATGTGATTGCTTGATGATAGTCGCCCGCCTCGACCGCGCGTTCCGTCTCCGGTAACGTCGCTTCGATGGCAGCGTGGAGTTCTTTCTCCTCCGTATTTTCAAACAATGACGGATCGACGTCCCCGGCCTCGCCTTTTTTAGCGATGTTGACGACGCGTGTCAATTGTTCGATGAGCAGTTTCGCCTCGCTCGCGAGCATGGCTTGAACCGCATCCGCTCTCGCATCGAGTCGGTCGATCGCAAGGCCAGTCGTCAAGACGGCGTCAATGACGTCATAACGGACTTGTCGCTCTTGCAGACGATACTTCAAGCGAAGCATGAAGAAGTCCTCGAGTTGCGCCTTGACTTGTTCTTTATCGGCATCGTAAAGTCCTGCCTGAAGTTGCGAATCGACAACTTGTGAAAGTAATTTGTCGAGTGGCAAGGCAATCTTCCAATCCGCCAAAATTTGAACGACCCCTTGGGCTTGGCGACGGAGCGCAAACGGATCTTGTGAACCGCTCGGGATCATGCCGATTCCGAAGAAGGCAGCAATCGAATCCAGTTTATCGGCGAGTGCGAGTACGGCACCCGTCGATGTCGCCGGCGAGGCATCACCAGCAAAGCGCGGCATGTAGTGCTCACGGATCGCCGCGGCCACTTCCGCGTCCTCACCTTGTTGGAGCGCATACTTCTCACCCATCACTCCTTGAAGTTCTGTGAACTCATACACCATTTGGCTGACGAGGTCGAACTTATGGATGGCACCGGCACGCGCCACTTTGGCTGCATCCGCATTGAACAATGGCGCAAGCGTTCCTGCGAGCTGTTCGACGCGACGGACCTTATCTCCCGTCGTGCCCAATTTCTCATGGAAGACGATGCGGTCGAGACGGACGAGTTGTTCGTCAATCTTCGTCTTTTGGTCTTCCTCATAGAAGAAAACGGCATCTGCCAAGCGGGCCCGGATGACCTTCTCGTTCCCTTTGGCAACGTTTTGAAGGTGTTCAGCATTTCCGTTACGGACGGTCACGAAATAGTTTTTGAGCGTTTCACCGATATAAACCGGGAAATAGCGCTGATGTTCTTTCATCGTCGTAATCAAGACTTCTTCTGGAAGTTCGAGATAACGGGCATCGAATTCACCGAATAGCGCTGTCGGCCACTCGACGAGGTTCGTCACTTCTTCGAGCAACGAGGCATCGAGCGGCACGGTCCAACCCTGTTCTGAAGCCAACTCCTCGATTTGACGTTCGATGCGCCCTTTCCGGTCTTCGTACGAAGCGACAACGAACTCGCGTTCAAGCGTCTCAGCGTAGGCAGCCGGTTCCGTGATGACGACGTCACCCTTACTCAAGAAACGGTGACCACGCGTCACGTTCCCCGTCTTCACGCCTTCGATTTCGAAATCAATTTGTTCGGCACCGAACAAGGCGACGAGCCAACGAATCGGACGCATATAGCGTAGGCTGCTCGTTCCCCATTTCATGTTTTTCGGGAACGTCATGCCACGGACGACGTCTTCGAGTGCTGGGAGCAACGTGCTCGTCGGTTGACCTGATTCATGACGGTCGGCGAAGACGTACTCGACACCTTTCTCTTCGGCGAAGTACAAGTCGTCGACCGATAGACCGCGGCCACGGGCAAAGCCGGCGGCTGCTTTCGACCAGTTTCCTTCAGCGTCTTGGGCAATCTTTTTCGCTGGTCCGCGAAGCGTCTCCGTCAAATCTTGTTGGTTCTCTTCCACATCTTTGACGAGAACGGCGAGGCGGCGCGGTGTCGAATAAACGGTGATGGCACCGAATTGGACACGGGCTTCCGTCAAGAAGGTAGTTACGCGTTCCGCCAATTGTTTTTCTGAACGGAGGACGTATTGGGCTGGTAATTCTTCAAGTCCGATTTCTAATAAAAGGTCACGCATCAAGGGCACCTGCTTTCTGTTGGTTCAAAAGTGGGAAACCGAGACGTTCCCGCTCTTCGATAAATTTGGCGGCACAGGCACGGGACATGTTACGGACGCGTTGGATGAAACCGGTCCGTTCTGTCACCGAGATGGCGCCTTTCGCATCGAGAAGGTTGAACGTATGCGAACATTTAAGGATATAGTCGTAAGCCGGGAAGACGAGGTTTTCGTCCAAGGCACGCTTCGCTTCTTTTTCATACGTATCGAACAATGTGAACAACATATCGACGTCCGAGAGCTCGAACGTATATTTTGAATGTTCGAATTCCGGCTGATAGAAGATATCGCCATATTTGAATCCGTCTGTCCAGACGAGGTCAAACACGCTTTCGACTTCTTGGATATATGACGCAAGACGTTCAAGACCGTACGTAATCTCGACGGCAATCGGATCGCACTCGATGCCACCGACTTGTTGGAAATACGTGAACTGAGTGATTTCCATCCCGTTCAACCAGACTTCCCAACCGAGTCCGGCCGCACCGAACGTCGGGTTCTCCCAGTTGTCTTCGACGAAACGGATGTCGTGCTCGAGCGGGTTGATCCCGATCAACTCTAAGCTCTCTAAGTAAAGCTCTTGGATGTTGCTTGGCGACGGCTTCATGATGACTTGGAATTGGTGATGCTGATACAAGCGGTTCGGGTTTTCTCCGTACCGTCCATCCGCCGGACGACGTGATGGCTCTGTGTAACAGACGTTCCACGGCTCGGGTCCGAGACTACGTAGGAACGTCATCGGGTTCATCGTGCCAGCCCCTTTCTCAACGTCATACGCTTGCATTGTCAAACAGCCTTTCGACGCCCAGAAATTTTGTAACGTCAAAATAATTTCTTGCACGGTCATGTGTTTCATATGTGACACCTCCAAAAGTATTGAAACGACAAAAAACGCCCCTATGTGCCATGCACATAGGGACGGGATTACCCGCGGTTCCACCCTACTTGCCTCGAGATGAGGCCACTCTTTGGATTGTGGGCGCTCTGGAATTGCCATTCACTTCAACCTGGCGTTCGGCTTCCACCTTCCCGAACTCGCTGCACCCGCGGTATAAAAGCTACTTGTTTTCCTTCATTGCGCACGCTATTTCATTTGTCTAATCGTAGATTATGGTATCGAATCTTGTCGAAAAAGTCAATCATCGTTCAAGTACAATCGCTGCATTTGGTCGAGGACCCGTTTCGTCTTCAGCCGCAGACCGCTATAGGAGTCCATATACGCATCAAACAGCTGTCGGAGCAGAATCCGTGTCTCTTTCGTGAGCGGAACGTTACTGAATTCGGACAGTTCGTGCCGGCTCATCAAATAGAGCAACTTCGCCAGACGCTCGCTCATGCGAATCGATCCTTCTTCTTGGTGCCGGGCGCAGAGGAAGCCGCCGGCCGTCACCGAGAAGTACATCGGGTCGGTCACATCGTTGCACCGGATGCAGCCGGTCAAGACCGGTGCGACCCCGAGCAAGTGCAAAATGCGCAGTTCGAAGTGATGCGTGATCACTTCCGGATCCATCCCTGCATTGAGCGCCTGCAGGGCGTCGTTCAAGATGCGATAGAGCGGACGGTTCGGGACGCGGTCCTCTACCGTCCGGTCGACGAGTTCGAGCCAATACATGGCGTATGCCATCCGCTCGACGTCTTTTCGGATTTCCGGATAAGACGTGATCACATCCGACGATTTCAATTGGCCTAGGCCACGACTCGCCGGAAAGATATATACCGCTTCGACGAACGGCTGACTCGACGAATGCAGACGGCTGCCCGGCTTTTTCGCCCCTCGTGCCATGACGGCAACTTTTCCGAGCTCTTCGGTGAACAAGGTGACGACTTTGTTCGACTCTCCGTAATTGACGGTCCGAATGACGATTCCCGTGACCTTTTGCAACATGGCTTAATACTCGTCGTCGCGGAAACCGAGGTCGCGGAGTTGGCCCATCTTGTTACGCCAATCTTTTTGCACTTTCACCCATAGGTTCAAATACACTTTCGTCCCGAGGAGCGCCTCGATGTCGTGGCGCGCTTCTGTCCCGATTTCGCGGAGCATCGCACCTTTTTTGCCGATGACGATTCCTTTTTGAGAATCACGCTCGACCATGATCACGGCCTCGACATCAATCATTTCCGAGTTTTCCCGTTTCTTGATCGATTCGATGGCGACCGCGATTGAGTGCGGCACTTCATCACGCGTCTTATGGAGCACTTTCTCGCGAATCAATTCAGAGATGATGAACCGTTCCGGGTGGTCAGTCACTTGGTCGGCCGGATAATACATCGGTCCTTCCGGGAGCAACTTTTTGATTTCTTTAAGGAGCGGTTCGACGTTGTTGCCTTGAAGTGCCGAAATCGGGACGTACGCCGCGAAATCGAGTTGATTCGTATACTGCTCGATGACAGCCGGAATCTCGTCCGGATGAATCAAATCGATTTTGTTCATAACGAGAATGATTGGCGTGTCGAGTCCTTTCAACTTCTCGATGATGAACTCATCGCCGGCGCCGCGCGGTTCCGTGACGTTGACCATGAAGAGGATCGCGTCGACTTCACGGAGTGCGTTCGTCGCGACTTTCATCATGAAATCGCCGAGACGGTGTTTTGGCTTATGAATCCCTGGCGTGTCGATAAAGATGATTTGCGAATCATCCGTCGTATACACACCTTGGACCTTATTGCGCGTCGTCTGCGGCTTGTCTGACATGATGGCAATCTTTTGTCCGATGACCCGATTCAAGAACGTCGATTTCCCGACGTTCGGACGACCGATGATGGACACAAAACCTGATTTAAAATCTTCTTGATACATAGTGCACCTGCTTTCTAAATTTCCAATACGTTCAATCATATAACGAATTTGTCGATTATATAAGGGCCAAAAATGAATAGTGCCGTGATGGCGGCCCCGATCGCTGCGACGAGGACCGACCCGGCCGCGACGTCTTTCGCTTGCTTCGCGAGCGGGTGGATGTCTTTCGTGACGAGGTCGACCGTGCGTTCGACCGCCGTGTTCATCAGCTCGAGCGCGATGACGAGCACGACCCAGCCGAACAGAATCAAGTTCTCGAGTTTCGTCGTCGGGAGCCACCAGGCAAACACGACGACGAGCAGGCTCGATACGAGATGAATCAGCATGTTGCGTTCGGTCCGCACTGCGTGCACGATGCCGTGCACGGCGAACCAGAACGGTTTCACACTTCGCCTCGTTTCAGCTCGAAGTGAGCGAGCACTTGTTCTTGGCGCGCCGTCATCTCCGCTTCTTCCTCGGGCGTCATATGGTCATACCCGAGCAAGTGGAGGAATCCGTGAATCGCCAAGAACCCGAGTTCCCGTTCGAACGAGTGGCCATAATCGGCAGCCTGTTCGCGACAACGTTCGACCGAGATGAGCAAGTCCCCTAAGAGACGGGGCTCGTCTTCATCGAGCATGAAGTCCATCTCGTCTTCTCCCATCTCATCGAAGGCGAAACTGATGACGTCGGTCGCCGTATCTTTCCCGCGCCATTCGCGGTTGATGGCTTGAATCTCATCGTTCGTCAAGAACGTGACCGATAGCTCACTCGGTTCTTCGACGTCTTCTTCCATCGCCGCATGGACCAATATGGATTCAACGAGCTCGATTTGAGCATCCGACAATAAGCCGTGCTCATCGTTCGAAATGATTTGCATGTAAGTCTCCTTCTTTCTTCAGTTCTGGATACTCGATTCGTTCATGGAACAGGCCGGTCAGCGTCTCACACGCGCTTTCCCCGACGCGCCATACTTCTTTCGTCGTCAACTCGCAGTCTTCGAATTGCCCGTCTTGTAGCTTATCACGAATAATCGCACTGACGAGCTGGCGAATCCGTTCTGGTGTCGGTTGCTTCTGTGACCGGACCGCCGCCTCGATCGAATCGACGATCATGACGACCGCCGCCTCGCGTGTCTGCGGCTTCGGTCCCGGGTAGCGGAACCGTGATTCATTGACGTCACGCGTCTCTTTCGCTTTCACATAAAAGAACTTCAAGAGCGATGTGCCGTGATGTTGCTCGGCGATATCGATAATCTCTTTTGGCAACTTATAACGACTCAACAGATCGGCCCCGTCATATGGATGGGCCATGATGATGTCGGCTGATTCCTCCGGTGTGAGCCGGTCGTGCGGGTTGACGCCGTTCTGCTGATTCTCGATGAAATGCAGCGGACGCTCGGTCTTACCGAGGTCATGATAATAACTGGCGACCCGGGCGAGCAGTCCGTCGGCACCAATCGCCTCGCAAGCCGATTCGGCCAAGTTGGCGACCATCATGCTGTGGTGATACGTCCCCGGAGCCTCCATCAACAACTTACGTAACAGCGGATGCGTCGGACTCATCAATTCGATGAGGCGACCCGACGATAGGACGCCGAACCACGGTTCGAGGAACGGCAAGAAGCCGAACGTGAGCACGATGGACAACAGCGCGCTCGTGATGGCGAAACCGGATAAGTAGGCGACCATCTCCCACGTCACTTGCGTGTTGCGCAAGAACAAGAGCGCGAGCACCATGATGATATTGATAATGCCGAGCAACACACCGGACAAGAATAGTCGTTTGCGCTGAATCTTCGGTTCGACGAGGAAGACGGCCAAGAAACTTCCGGTCGCGAAATAGACGACCGTCATGAAGCTCGTGTTTTGCCCGAAACTCGCCACAATCGACCCGGCAATCATCGTGATCAACGCCGAGGCAAGCGCGACCCGTTCATCGACGAGGATACGCAGCAACAGGACGACGAATGCCGTCGGTGCGAGCACGTACGCATATGTCGTGAACTCGATACCGATATAACCGACACCAAAGAAAATGCCGAGCTGTAACAATAATAATCCATAGACAGTAATCAAGATTTTAGGGCGGAGTAACAGTTGTTGAATTTTCGAACGGATTAACATGAACAGAAAACCGATCGTCAACAGTCCGCTCAGTAAGTAAGCCCCGAACAGCGGTGCGAACGAACGATTTGGATCGATAGCCCCTGTCAATTCGAGTTTGCGGTAGATTTCGCGCGTCACGACCTCGCCTTGGTTGACGAGCAACTGGCCTTCTTGAATGATGACCGGTTCGACCGCATCGACCGCCTGCTGTTCTTTCTCACGTGTCGCTTCAGAGTCGAACACGTAGTTCGGTACGATCAATTGATCGCTCAGGCTGTTAGCGATTGCCCGGAACTCAAGTGAGAGCGGTGATTGGTCGACAAGTGTCTCAGCCCGATCTCTCGCTTCTGAGATGGACTGTGAGCTCGTGTCGATGCGGTTACCCATCACTTCTTGAAGCGCCGTCACGGTGACGTCTTCGACCGTACGACGGGTGTTCTCGCTCGCCTCGAGCAGAAGGTTCAGTTCATCATCACCGAGGAATCCGTTCACCTCGGTCGAATTCAAGCGATTTTTGATGTCTGATAGCTCGGTGTCATCTTCCGTCTCTTCGAACGCTGCGAACAGTTGCTCGACTTTGGCGATCTGTTGATCGGCAAACTCGCGCCGCAACGAGAACTGACTGCCGACGCTATTGATCGCATCTTGTCGTAACCGCTCCGTCGCCGTCCGGTCTTCAATCGTGACCGGCGAGCGAATGTCCTGTTCGGCAATCCCGAGCGGCTCGACACTAATGATGGATGGGCGCACCGTAAAGTATAGAATCGCGCCTAAAATGAGAAAAAAGAGGACGGAGATTGTCGCGACCGTCCAATGACGTGCTTGCTGCATCAGTGCCCCCCCTTTTGGTTATGTGAGTTCGTTACTATAGGCGTTAATGATTTTCTTGACGAGCGGATGGCGAACGACGTCGGACGACGTGAAATGTTCAAAATGAATCCCATCGACTCCTTCAAGCAGATGTAACGCTTCTTGCAGTCCTGACGCTTTGCCTTTCGGCAAATCGACTTGCGTCAAATCACCGGTGACGACCATTTTCGAGCCGAAACCGAGTCGCGTCAAAAACATCTTCATCTGTTCTTTCGTCGTATTCTGCGCCTCGTCTAAAATGACGAACGCATCTTCAAGTGTCCGGCCGCGCATGTAAGCGAGCGGCGCGACTTCGATTGTGCCGCGTTCGAGCAATCGGTTCGTCTGTTCGACGCCATAGACGTCAAACAAGGCGTCGTACAACGGACGTAAGTACGGGTCGACCTTCTCTTTCAAGTCGCCTGGCAAGAAGCCCAAGTTTTCACCCGCTTCGACCGCCGGACGCGTCAAAATAATTCGTTTGACTTGGCCTTCTTTCAGCGCACGCGCTGCCAAAACGACGGCCAAATATGTCTTCCCGGTCCCCGCCGGTCCGATTCCGAACACGAGGTCACGTTTTTCAATGGCCCGGACATATCGGCTCTGTCCGACCGTCTTCGCCCGAATCGGTTTCCCTTTGTTCGTCGTGAAGACGACTCGCTCATAATGCTCGAGCAACTCGTCGCCCTTGCCGACCTTGATGTGTTGAATCACACTGATGGCATCGCTTTCGTTCAAGCGAGCCCCTTTTTTAACGAGTTGTTGCAACGTCTTGATAACAGCCTTCGTCAATTCGAGCGTATCGGCCGTATCGGCCTGAATGATTAATTCTTCTCCACGAGGAGTGAGTGCGACCGCGAGTTCTGCTTCGATGGCTTGAAATACCTCGTCCTTCGGTCCGAGGAGCGCCTGCGCTTCGTTCGCATGTTCCATGACGAACGGAATTTTATCAGTCATAATCAATGGTTGTTTCTCCTCCCCATCAGTAGATTGTTCCTTCTTTACTTTAGCACTATCAAGCCGTTCGTGAAAGAAAGACCGTCCATTTCTCCAACAAAAAGAAGCAGTGACACGGAGTCACTGCCTCAGGTTTAACGACGGCGTTTCGACACCGGCGGTTGCAAAATTTCACTCCACACGACCGCTTGCCGAACTTGCTTCATCGAGATGCGCGGTTGTGGCCGCGACTCGGTCGACTCGGAAATCGGTGGAATTTTGACCGTCTGTTCGAACTGGGCACTCACGTGCGGCAGCTCTTCACGTCGACGCGGTGCATGTCGGTCTGTCGTTTCGGCCGGTGCGGCGACACGGCGACGTAGTTTCTGAGGAGCCGGTTTGTCTTGCTTGTTGCGCGGCTCATCGAACGTCGCCTCGACTTCCTTCATCATGTCACCGACCGTATCGAGATAACGTTTCAAATCCGTACTCGGTGGTCGTTCCCCAGTAGATGATGGTTTCTCCATCCGCTTCATGACCGCCGAGGCAATCCCGAAAGCGGCTAAGAGTAGTACCCAGAGTCCATCCATGTCCGTTACTCTCTATCAGATTCGACAGGATGACCGATGGCTTTACGCATTTCTGTATCGGCTTGGACGTTCAAGTAGTTGACGTAATCCATGACCCCGAGTTTGCCATTTCGAAGTGCGTCGGCCATCGCGAGCGGGACTTCCGCCTCGGCCGCGACGACTTTGGCGCGCATCTCTTCGACCGATGATTTCATCTCTTGCTCACGGGCGATCGCCATCGCGCGGCGTTCTTCCGCTTTCGCTTGCGCGATTTTCTTATCAGCTTCGGCTTGGTCGGTCTGGAGGACCGCCCCGATGTTTTTACCGATATCGATGTCGGCGATATCGATTGATAGGATTTCAAACGCGGTCCCTGAATCGAGACCTTTCGTCAATACGGTACGTGAAATCATATCAGGGTTCTCCAAGACGTGCTTATGGTTGTGTTGTGAACCGATCGTCGAGACGACCCCTTCACCGACACGGGCGATAATCGTCTCTTCCCCGGCACCCCCGACAAGACGATCGATGTTGGCACGGACCGTGATGCGGGCTTTCGCCTTCACTTCAATCCCATCCATGGCCACACCGGCGATGAACGGCGTTTCGATGACTTTCGGGTTAACGGACATTTGAACCGCCTCTAACACGTTACGGCCAGCAAGATCGATTGCTGCGGCACGTTCAAACGATAATTCGATATCGGCACGGTGGGCCGCAATCAGGGCGTTGACGACACGGTCGACGTTACCCCCGGCCAAGAAGTGACTCTCGAGCTGGTTCGTGTTCAAGCCGATGCCGGCTTTGACCGCTTTGATGAGCGGGTTGACGATTTTCGATGGGACGACGCGACGGAGTCGCATACCGATTAGTGTGAAGATCGAGACGTGGACGCCAGCGGCGAACGAGCTGATCCACAGCCCGACCGGTACGAACGTGAAGAATACGGCGAGCGCAATCAATCCTCCACCCGAGATGAGTAACGTGGTCAATAGTTCTGGTGTCATTCTGTTACATCCTCCTTAGGCTCTATAAAGTTGCGGACGACAACGCGTCCTGAATCGACTTTATACACCTGAATTTTCGTTTGCGAATCGAGATAGCTACCTTCTGTCACGACATCAATCCGTTCTCCATCAATCTCAGCGGTACCCGCCGGGCGAAGCGGCGTCAACGTGACCCCGACTTTCCCGAGCAACCGTTTGCGGTCATCGTGGGACAAATACCCTTTGTCTGTTGACGTCGAATCGGTCAAAATCAACCCTTTATACATGAGCGATCGATTGGACTGCAGGCGACGATATGCCCAAAATCCGAGCCCGGCGACGATGGCCGTGGCCAATCCGATTGACAACCATAATTGTCCGATTGTGGCACCCGCCATAATCAAACTGGCGACGACCGCCCCAATCCCTAGCACGCCGAACAATCCAAAACCGGCAACGAACACTTCAATTCCTAGAAGGACGATTCCGACAAAAAACACCGTCAGAATCACTCCGAGACCAAATGTCATCGTATTGCAACCCCCTTCCGAGTTCACAAGCTACCTCTTATCTCTAGTGTATACGAAACAAGTTCGCTTTTGGTTTCGGAATACGCAAAAAAAGACAGAAACTTTTGGTTTGACCCAAAAATCTCTGTCTCTCTCATTAATTCGTCAATTGTTGTTTGACAATGCGGTTCACAAGACCACCGTCTGCCTTGCCTTTAACTTGAGGCATGACGACGCCCATCACCTTACCCATATCCGACGGGCCTGTAGCATTCGTTTGAGCAATAGCTGCTTTCACGATTGCCGTGACTTCATCTTCAGAAAGTTGTTCAGGCATATAGGCCTCTAGTACGACAATCTCGTCAGCTACTTTAGAAGCAAGGTCTTCACGACCAGCGCTTTCGAATTCTCGGAGGGAGTCTCTGCGCTGTTTCATCTCTCGGTTGAGCACCGTGAGTTCCTCTTCCTCAGTTAGATCTTGTCGACCAAATTTGATGGCCTCATTTTGGAGCGACGCTTTGACCATCCGGATCGTCGTGAGACGATCTTTTTGTTTCGCGCGCATGGCTTGCTTCATGTCGTCCGTCAAGCGTTCTTGAAGACTCATGAGCTAACACCCTCTCTACAAATGAAACTGAAATTAGAATTTCTTACGCTTACGCGCAGCTTCTGATTTCAATTTACGTTTTACGCTTGGCTTTTCGTAGTGACGACGTTTGCGAACTTCGGCAAGAGTGCCATCTTTCGAAACACCGCGTTTGAAACGACGAAGAGCGTCTTCAAGCGATTCGTTTTTACGGACACGAGTTTCCACTAGTTTTCCCTCCCTCCGAATTACACGACTAAGGAAACGTGTTTCACACGTCATAACATATTATAGTGAAAGTAAGTCGTGCGGTCAACCACTAGTTATTAATAGTCGCTGTCTGAACGTCCACCTGTAACGATGGCGATTCCAGCTGATGCGCCGATGCGCGTCGCGCCGGCATCGATCATCGCTTGTGCGCCTTCGAAATCACGTACGCCGCCTGAAGCTTTAACACCGAGATCTGGTCCGACCGTCTCACGCATGAGGCGGATATCTTCTACTGTCGCGCCGCCTGTCGAGAAGCCAGTCGACGTTTTCACGAAGTCTGCGCCTGCTTTGACTGAAAGCTCAGCCGCTTTTTTGATTTCTTCTTTCGTAAGGAGGCACGTCTCAAAGATAACTTTAACGAGCGTCCCGTTTGCCGCTTCGACGACAGCGCGGATATCGCGCTCAACGAGATCGAAGTCGCCGTCTTTCATAGCACCGATATTGATGACCATATCGATTTCGTCTGCACCGTTTGCAATCGCGTCTTTAGTTTCGAATGCTTTCACTTCTGGCGTGTTAGCTCCGAGTGGGAAGCCGATGACCGTACATACTTTGACGTCGTCATCTGATTTGAGTTGTTCCGCCGCGTACTTCACCCATGTCGGGTTGACACAGACGCTTGCGAATTTGTATTCGAGCGCCTCGGCACAAAGTTTTGTGACTTGATCTTTCGTTGTTTCTGCCTTCAAGGCTGTGTGGTCGATATAACGTGCTAATTCCATCGTAAAATTCCTCCTCTGATGTATCGGTCTGACATATAGGTCTGACATCTAACATATTATCATGTTTTCTTGAAATGTAACAGCTTTCAATTCAGACGAGTTGACGGCGTTTCCGCGTCTGGATCCAACTGTTCCAACTAAAGAAGAAAATGGCAATCCATATACATGTGAACGCAAAAACGTGATAGCCCGTGAACGGTTCATTATAGAGAATGACCCCGATTGCGAGACTGAGCGTCGGTGCGATGAACTGAAGAAACCCGACGAGCGTGAACGGGATATGTTGGGCCCCATACCCGAACAAAAGAAGGGGTAGCGCCGTCATCACGCCTGTCCCGACCAACGCGACCCAAATGACCGGTTCGGTCGTCATCGTCAATCCTCCCTGAGACGTTTGCCAACCCAAGAAAATGATAGCGACCGGAACGACCGCGAGCGTCTCGATGCCGAGGCTGACCGTCGAGGCGAGTGGACGGCGTTTCTTTACCATCCCGTAAAATCCGAACGTACTGGCCAAAATGAACGCGATCCACGGGAACGACCCATACCCGAACGTCAAGACGAGCACGCCGATTGCCGCCACGGTCACCGCCAGCCATTGTACTCGATTTAATGATTCCCGAAAAACAAGCACACCTAACACCATGCTCACGAGCGGATTGATGTAATAGCCGAGTGACGCTTCGATGATATAGCCGTGATTGACCGCCCATATGTAGACGAACCAGTTGGCACTGACGATAAATCCATTCAACATAAAGGCGTTCCTTGTCGCCCGGTGCCGGAGCGCATAGTTGAACTCGGTCCACTGTTTCGTCCATTTCAAGACAAGTAAGATGAAGAGGAACGACCAGACGATGCGATGGGCCAAGATTTGACCGCTCGGTATTTCCTGCAAAAACTTCCAATAAATCGGTAGGACGCCCCACATGACGTAGGCCCCGACCGTTGGCATGACGCCTTTGTTCACTCTGTTCACCCGCTCTCGTAATCAATTATCGTCAGTGTAGTCGATGCGATTAGGACATTCAAGCGAATTCTTTCACCTTGCACACGACAAAAAGAGGCACGCTCGCGAGCGCACCTCGTATCGCTATGCAACTTAGTTCGGAATCGTCGCCACGGTCGCGAGCGCCTGCTCCAAATCTTCAATCAAATCTTGTACATCTTCGAGGCCGACCGAGATGCGGACAAGTCCGTCCGTAATCCCGAGTTCGAGACGGCGTTCCGCAGGGATTGACGCATGCGTCATCCGAGCCGGGACGCTAATCAAGCTCTCGACCGCGCCAAGACTCTCGGCGAGCGTGAAGTACTTCGTCTTCGCGACGACGAGTTCGGCCGCCTCGGCTGAACCGACGTCGAAGGCGATCATTCCACCGAAACCACGTGCCTGCGACAAGTGGACCCGCTTCGCTTCTTCGCTACCGACACTCGGATGCAAGACACGGCTGACTGCTTCATGCTTCGTCAAGTAGTCGACGAGCGCGAGCGCGTTCGCTTCAATCGCTTCCATGCGGACCGCGAGCGTCTTGATGCCGCGAACAACGAGGAAACTGTCTTGTGGTCCGAGTACCGCGCCGACTGAGTTTTGAAGAAACGCCAAACGCTCTCCAAGCTCTTCCGTGCGGGCAACGACGAGACCGGCGACGACGTCGCTATGGCCGCCTAAATATTTTGTGGCGCTATGAAGCACGTAGTCTGCCCCCAATTCGATTGGGTTTTGGAAGTACGGTGTCATGAACGTGTTGTCGACGACGAACAGGACGTCCGCCTCGTCAGCGATGGCGCGGATGAGACGCATGTCCGTCACGTTCAACAACGGGTTCGTCGGTGTCTCGACGTAAATCATTTTCGTGTTCGGCTGGAGCGCTTCACGGACCGCTTGCGTATCGGCCGTATCGACAAAAGTTGCCTCCAAGCCAAGTGATTGAAATACTCGATTGAATACACGGTACGTTCCCCCATATACGTCAGAACCGACGATAACGTGGTCCCCTGATTTCATTAACATTAAAATCGTCGAGATGGCTGCCATCCCAGAACCGAACGCAAACCCGCTAGCACCGCCCTCGATATCGGCGATGAGCGTCTCAAGTGCCGTCCGTGTCGGGTTGGCCGTCCGGGAATATTCATACCCTTCGCGGAGATTGCCGATGCCGTCTTGCTTATACGTGCTCGTCTGATAAATCGGTGGTGTGACGGCTCCCGTCAACGGGTCCGTTGTTTTACCGCCGTGAATGAGTGCTGTTTTTGTACGCATATTCTGCCTCCTTGACTATTCCTTGACTTAAATAACGTTCGACGCTGTCCGGTAAAATCGTCACGATGACGCCTTCTGTCATCTGGGCCGCTTCTTTTACGCATGCCGCGATGGCCGCTCCGGATGAACTTCCGACGAGCAAACCTTCTTGTTTGGCGAGGTGGGCGACATAATAGAACGCCTCTTCGTCCGTAATCGTGTAAATCCCGTCGACGAGGTCGCGCGGCAAGAACGCCGGCCACGCCTCGACGCCGATGCCTTCTGTCTTGTGCGGTCCTGGTGCTCCACCGTTTAAAATCGACCCTTCCGGCTCGACGACGATCGTCTTCGTCCCGTTCGGCCGCAACTTGCTCGCGACACCTGTAAACGTCCCCCCTGAGCCGGCCCCGGCGATGAACACATCGATGTTCGGCAGGTCGGCCTGAAGCTCGAGCGCGAGCGTGTCGACGTATGCGTCCGGATTATCCGGATTCGAGAACTGTTCCGGCACATAGGCGTCATGTTCGATGGCAAGCTCTTTCGCCCGCGCGATGGCACCTTTCATCCCGAGCTCCGTCGGCGTGTTGACGACGGTCGCCCCGAGGAGCGCCATGAGCGCTTGCTTCTCTTGACTGAACTTCTCCGGAGTGACGGTCATCAACTTGATGCCGTGACGTTGACAGGCGAGCGCGAGCCCGATTCCGGTGTTCCCGGCCGTCGGTTCGACGACCGTTCCCCCGCGTTCAAGTTGTCCACGTTCAAGCGCCCGTTCAATCAATTGCAGACCGAGCCGATCCTTGACACTTCCGCCCGGGTTCATCATCTCGAGCTTGCCGTACACTTTGACACCAGGAGGAACCGGTAACGTCCGCAATTCGAGAAGAGGCGTCTCCCCGATCAATTCATAGACGCTTTGGACAATCATTTACGCTTCGTCCTTGAAGATGATGTGCCACTCGTCACGCTTAGCAAGCATGTCGGCCGCGAGCTTCTTCGCGCCCTCGAAATCGTGATGGTTCGCGCTCCCGCATTGAATCGGGTTTTGCGCTGGAAGTTCTGTCGCATTCGCTGCGTCGCGGAGTGTCGCTTCAACGAGGTCGAGCATCGCTTCGTAATCCCCGTCGTTCAACATCGTCCAATAGAAGCCTGTCTGGCAACCCATCGGCGAGACGTCGATGATTTGATTCGAGTGGCTACGGCTGTTTTCAGCAATCAAGTGCTCGAGCGAATGGACGGCGCGCATCGGCATAAGCCCTTCGTTCGGTTGAATAAAGCGAATGTCATATTTATAAATCGTATCGGCCGTCCCTTTCTTCACTCCAGCTAAACGGACGTAAGGCGCTTGTACTTTTGTATGGTCTAAATTAAAGCTTTCGACTTTATAACTTTTCATGATTGAGTTCCTCCTGATTGTTTCGTGGCCACGACGAGCCAGACGAATTTATTTTTTTGCGTGAGCGTAACCGTATAGCCGTTTGCTTCGAGCATCGCTTGAATCGTCTGGGTATATGGATAAAACTCTCGATTCAAATCCTCGAGTAAATCGGTATAGCCGTTCGCTTCGGCCCAGTCCAAGATGTCCCGTTTCGCTGTTTGCGAGGCGAACATCGTATCGAGCAAGACGAAGCGCGGGGCGTCGAGGTGTTCGACGTAACTTCGAATCGCCGTCTGTTTCTCATCATCCGTCAAATGATGGAACGCATAGGATGACACGATTGTATCGACCTGTTGATCCGTCGGATAGTTGAGAAAGTCACCGTCGACGATATCGAGCTGTAACTTCTCGGCCGCGACGGCCCGCATTTCCGGAGACGGTTCGACCGAAATCAATTCGTGGCGCTCCAAGATTTTTGCACTCAAGTTCCCTGTCCCGCTTCCGAATTCCATGACCCGGCCTTCTAATTGGTTGACGACCTCGTTGAGCATCGTCTCGTACCCGGCGAACACTTCACGATACTGTTCGTCATGTCCGGTCACGGTCGCGTCATATTCTGACGCCCATTCCTTAAAAATGTCCATGAATTGTAATCCCATGTTGTCACCCCATCATCTTTATTCCGACTATATCGATAAGTTTTATATGATTTATCTACTACAGACTGTATCAACTTTAGATTAAAATCTCAAGCGAATTGCCCATATTGTTTGAGAGAGATGAATTATTTATTGTTAATCCGATGAAAGAGTCAGGAAATGAGAAAAGACCTATCCACATTTTAACGTGGATAGGTCCAAAGTAATTGTCAGAATCTTTTAATTTGTTCAAATTCATTACCCTATCGTTTAAAAAATAGGAAGAATTTTGGTTTGAAATCCGCTATCATTTTCCACAAATGGATTTATTTTTTCAAAAAACGATTGGAGGATACTAAATTGCCACAACCGAAATTTTATTTGAACGTCTCCCTCGCGACTTGCCTCGCGTTGACGCCCGGCCTACTCGGCCTCGGCGCAGAACCTGTCCTAGCCAAGCCATCCGTCAAACAGAGCGTGAGCTCGACCGACAAGCATGAGAAATTACGCGTCGTCGTCGAACTCGTCGGGGCCCCGGCCATCGAACAAGCCAAGAAAAAAGGTAAAAAATTCAACGAGTTGACGAAAACGGAGAAAGACGGTGCTCAAAAGCTCGTCAAAGCCGAACAGAAGAAAGCGAAAACTGCGATCTCAAAAAAAGGCGTCAAAGCCGTGACGCTCGAAGAGTTCACGACCGTCTTCAACGGTTTCAGTACGATGCTCACAGCGACCGATGTCAAAAAGGTCGAGGCGTTGCCTGAAGTCGCAAGCGTCCACGTCGTCAACGAGTACGAACGTCCAGAAGTCAAACCGGACATGGTCACGAGTAACGGCATGGTCCAATCACAGCAGACGTGGGGCGATTACGGGTTCACGGGTGAAGGGACGATCGTCGCTGTCATCGATACAGGTGTCGACGCCGACCACCGCGATTTCCGTCTCACTGATGACTCAAAGGCCGAATTATCTCAAACAGAAGTCGAGACGGCCGTCAGCACGTTCGGTATGCCTGGAGCTTACATAAACGAGAAAGTCCCATACGCCTATAACTATTATGATGAGAACGATGATATCCGTGACGATTCACCTGGTGCCTCGATGCACGGGATGCACGTCTCGGGTACGGTCGCTGCCAACGGGGATGAAGCGGCCGGTGGCTTGAAAGGTGTCGCTCCTGAGGCACAAGTGCTCGGGCTCAAAGTATTCAGTAACGATCCGAACTACGCTTCGACATATGGCGATATTTACATCAAAGCCATCGATGATGCCATCAAACTCGGTGCGGACGTCATCAATATGAGTCTCGGCTCAACGGCCGGATTCGTCGATGCCGACTCACCGGAGCAACAAGCCGTCCAACGCGCCGTCGATAACGGTGTCTTCATGTCAATCTCGGCTGGAAACTCGGCCTACTTCGGCAATGGGTATGACCTGCCTTATGCCAATAACCCGGACACGGGCGTCGTCGGTGCCCCGAGTGTCAGCTCGGCGTCGACATCTGTCGCTTCGCTCGAGAACGATCAAATTCAATTGGACGCGTTCTCGGTCAAGTCGGGTGACGCCACAGACAAAATCGGTTGGAAAAAACAAGACGGTCCCGCTTTCACACAAGGCAACTACGACCTCGTCTACGTCGGCGACGGCCAACCGAGCCAATACGTCGGAAAAGACGTCAAAGGAAAAATTGTCCTCGCGGTCCGCGATGGCGGTTACTTCTATTCAAACATTCAACAGACAGCCGAAGCGAACGGCGCGGCTGGCGTCATCGTCCGCGGAGCCGTCGGTCACGGCGATTATGTGAGCATGGCACTGGCCAACCCAAAAATCCCGATGGCCTCGCTCAGCATCAAAGACGGGAACACGTTGCAACAACGTCTCCTCGCTGGTGAACAGATGACGATCGGCTTTGCCGGCGATCGCCTCAGCGTTGTCAACGGTGCGGCCGGTCAGCTCTCGAACTTCACGTCGTGGGGCATGACACCAAACCTCGACTTCAAGCCAGAGATTTCAGCACCGGGCGGACAGATCTTCTCGACGTTGAACGATAACCAGTACGGCTTGATGAGCGGTACATCGATGGCCGCCCCACACGTGGCCGGCGGAGCCGCCCTCGTCCTCGAGCGCGTCGACCGCGACTTCAGTTTGACGGGCACGGCACGTGTCACGATGGCGAAGAACTTGCTCATCAACACGTCGAAAGCGGTCACGGATATCGGACCGCTTAACAAACAGTTGCAACAGAACCTTCCGTACACGCCGCGTCGTGGTGGAGCCGGTCTCATGCAATTGCACGCTGCCGTCTCGACACCGGCGATCGCATACGAGAAGAAGACGAAAGAAGCTAAAGTCGCGCTCAAGGAATTGAACCGCAGCAAAGCGACGTTCACGCTTGTCGTCGAGAACTTGTCGGACAAGGCCGTATTGTATAACGTATCTTCGTCACTCCAGACCGACCTCGCCATCGAGCAGACGGCCGGACTCGTTCAGAACGCGATGGAAGCCCAAGCGCTCGAGAATGCAAAAGTGACGGTCAACGGTAAGAAAGTCAGTACGGTCAAAGTAAAACCGAACGCAAAAGTAGAGCTCAAAGTCGCACTCGACGTCTCGAAAGCGAAAGTGCTCAATCCGAAAACGCTCGACGGTCTCGTACCGGCGAAAGACGTCTTCGAGAACGGTTACTTCGTTGATGGATTCGTCCGCTTGACGGACGTCAACGGTGCTGAGGGCAACCCGTCACTCGTCGTACCGTTCGTCGGTTTCGAAGGAGACTGGGGCAAGGCGCCAATCTTCGATGCCTCGATCTATGAAGACGGCTCGTTCTACGAAGTGTCAGGTATGGTCGATCAGACAGGGAACTATCTCGGTTCGAGCCTCGACGAATCGGTCTCTGCCGACGCGATCGCCTTCTCACCAGACAAAGACGGTTCAAAAGATGTTGCCGCACCGGTGTTCTCGTTGCTCCGTAACGCCAAGGACGTCAAGTATCGCATCGTCGACGAGGCCGGTAATGTCGTCCGGACGTTGTTCCAAGATGAAGAGCTTCGTAAAAACTACTTTGACGGCGGTGCCAACACGCCTTATTACTACTCGGCCGCTTACACATGGGATGGTCAGTTGAACGGCAAACCAGCCCCGGCCGGCAAATACTTCTATGAAATCGAAGGCAGCATCGATTACATGAAGAAACAAGCACAGACGCTTCGCTTCCCGGTCAAAGTCGATTACACGGATCCGACGTTCACGACGAAATGGCAAGGGGACAGCTTGGCGGTCCAAGCGAAAGATGAATTCTCTGGAATCCATTCGGTCGAGTACTTCTTGAACGGGAAATCTGTCGCCAAGCAAGCTGATGGCAAAGCCTATACGTTCACAGGCGTCAGTGAAGCCGATCAAGTCAGTGTTCGCGTCGTCGACCACGCCGGCAACAGCACGACGAAGACGGTCGCTTACTCGACAGACGCGGATAAGCCGGGCGTATTCGTGAACGCCCCGCTCGCTTTGACGCCATACGCGACATCGGTCGTCCCGGTCGCTGGAACGATTCAAGACGCATCTGCGATCCAGTCGTTCCAAGTCGACGGTGTTGACGTGCCGCTCACATGGGACGATGCGAAGAAAGAACACGTCTTCAACACGACGCGGACGTTCGCGGACGGTGTCCATAAGTTGCGGTTCGTCGCGGAAGATGCGGCAGGCAACGTCGCCAACTTCCAACGCGCGATTTTCGTGGATACGACACCAGCCAGCATCGAACTTGGAAAACTGCCGAAAAAGATCGGTAAAAAACAAACGTCGGTCGACGTCGCTGTGACGGTGAAAGACAACTTCGACGAAGTGAAACTCGTCGTCAACGGTGACTTGAAATTCAGCCAGGCGCTGAAAGCCCCGTATGAGATGCGTTCATTCGCGAAAACACAGACGGTCACACTTCCTGTGACGTCAGGTGAGAACACGTTCACGTTCGAGGCGACCGACCTCGCCGGTAACGTGACGACGAAGACGATCACACTCGTCAAATAATAATTCGACAGGCTCGCGCCCAAATCGCGAGCCTGTTTTTTCTAGGTACAAAAACGGCTCCCGCATCCGCGAGAGCCGTTTGATGTGTTAATTCAATTCGAGCGCATAAGAGACAGCGGCGAGCGCATAGAGCGGCGCGGTCTCCGAACGCAAGATGCGTGGTCCGAAAGCACAGGCCTGTGCCCCGCGTTCCGTCCACTCATTCACTTCACTTTCGTCAAAGCCGCCTTCCGGCCCGACGATGAGCAGGAGCTTCACCCCAGGTCGAAGTGCTTTCAACACCGTCGCAAACGCTGCTTGCTCCCCTTGCTTCGCTTGTTCTTCATAGGCGATGACGACGGCATCGAACGAATCGATGCGGTCCGTCAGTTCCCGTGGTCTGATGTGTTGGCACATCGGAACGACGGCGCGGTACGACTGTTCTGCCGCTTCCTGCATGATTTTCTGGAGCCGTTCGACTTTTTTCGGTGCCTTTTTGGCGTCCCATTTGGCGACCGAGCGCTTCGATTCGAACACCCAGAAGTGATGCATGCCGAGCTCAGTCCCTTTTTGGGCGACGAGTTCGATTTTATCGCCTTTCGGAAGCGCATAGGCGAGCGTCACGTCGACGGGAAGTTCGGTCGTCGCTTGACGGCGTTCGAGCACCCGGGCCGTGCCCGTCTTCTTCTCGAGCGTCACGACCTCAGCCTCATATTCGAGGCCGGTACCGTCTAAAAGCACCATGCGATAACCGGGCGTCTCCCGGAGCACTGTCCCGATATGATGGACGACGTCGGCCGGTAAGGTGGCCGTGTCATTAACAAATGACTCACGCGGTAAAAAGTATCGTTGCATGGCTCATCCTTTCTTCGCGATGATGGCGACCCAGTCTTCCATGACCCGTGTCTCTTCAATCGCGAATCCGGACGCCTTGAGCGCCTCTGTCACCTCGGCCCGCTTCTGTCCGATAATACCCGACGTGATGAAGTAGCCGCCCGGTTTGACGCGCGCATATGCATCATCGATGAACAGCATGATGACGTCGGCCAAAATATTGGCGACGACGAGGTCATACTCCCCCGTCATCCCTTTCAACAAGTCACCCGTCTTCACGTCGATGACGTTGCCGACACCGTTCGTCTCGACGTTTTGACGCGCCGATTCGACGGCGACCGCATCCAAATCGAGTGCCTCGACCCGTTCGGCGCCAAGCTTCGCAGCAGCGATGGCGAGGACACCTGAACCCGTGCCGACATCAATCAATCGGTCACCCGGTCGGATATAGTTCTCGATCGCCTGAATGCAGAGCATCGTCGTCGGATGCGTCCCCGTCCCGAACGCCATCCCCGGATCGAGCAAGATGACGTTCTCTTCCGGTTGTGGCTCGTAATCTTCCCAAAGCGGAACGATCGTCAAATGTTGTGAGATTTTGACGGGCTTGTAGTACTGCTTCCACGAATGGGCCCAGTCCTCTTCGTCCATCTCGACGACCGTCACGTCGCCGGTGCCGATATCGAGCACATGACGCAAGCCATCCACTTCTTTTTTGAACGCAGCGAGCGTGTCTTGAAAATCACCTGAGGCCGGTACGTATGCTTTCACATAAACACCGGACGTCGGATACGATTCGCGGCCCGACACGTCCCAAATCTCGCCGAAATGGTCTTCGGCCATCATCTGGTCGTAATCTTCGACGTCCTCGATGACGACCCCTTGTGCCCCCACTTCATGTAGTAAATTCGATACGGCTTCGACTGCCTGCTGTGTCGTGTGAACACAAATTTCAGACCATTTCATTGTTTGAACACGCTCCTTTTACTGACTAAAAAACTTCTTCATTTTTTGGAACAGGCCGTGTTGTTCTTCGACGCCTGCTTCTCCGCTAATCTCTTCGAATTCACGGAGCAATTCTTTTTGACGGTCGGTCATGTTCGTCGGCGTCATGACGACGATATTGACGTACTGGTCGCCGTTGCCGCCGCCGCGGACGCTCGGCATCCCTTTGCCGCGCAACCGGAATTTCGACCCGGTCTGCGTGCCGGCTGGTACTTTTAGGCTCACCTTGCCGTGGACGGTTGGCACTTCTAGCTCGGCACCGAGTGCTGCTTGTGCGTATGTGACCGGCATCTCCATCGTGATGTGTTGGTCGACCCGTTCAAAGATCTCGTGGGCCCGGACGCGGACGACGATGTATAGGTCACCGGCTGGCCCGCCGTTATAACCTGGGCCGCCTTTACCGGAGAGACGGATTTGTTGGCCGTTGTCAATCCCGGCTGGAATCTTGACTTCGACTTGCTTCTGTTTCTTGACGTGGCCAGAACCATGGCACGTTTCACATTTTTCTTTGATCGTCTTCCCGCTGCCGTGACATTGGCTACACGTCCGCTGGTTGACCATCCGCCCGAGAATCGTGTTCTGTTCAACCGTCTCGACGCCGCTACCGCCACAACGGCCACACGTCTCTGGTTTCGTCCCTGGTTTGGCACCGCTGCCCATGCACGTGTCGCATTCGACTTCAATCTCAAGGTCGATTGTTTCCGTCTTACCGGTCACGCTCTCCATGAAATCGAGATCGACGACGTATTGATAATCTTCGCCGCGACGTGGAGCGTTCGGGTCTTGACGACGTCCCCCACCGCCACCGAAGAACATGTCAAAGATGTCACCGAAGCCACCTTGGAAGTCGCCACCGCCACCGAATTGGCTGGCCCCTTCAAAACCGAAGCGGTCATACTGGGCCCGTTTCTGCTCGTCTGACAGCACTTCATACGCTTCTCCGAGCTCTTTAAATTTATCGGCCGCATCCGGCTCTTGGTTGATGTCTGGGTGATATTGTCGTGCGAGCTTACGATACGCCCGCTTGATGTCTTGTGCCGAGGCCGATTTATCCAGGCCAAGCACTTCATAATAATCTCGTTTCGCCACGTTACTCTCTCCTCTACACTGTCTAAACTAAGATTCTACCGAATCTACCTTAACATGGAAAGAGCCAAAGCAGAAACCTGCTTTGGCGCTCTCCTATCTATCGGTTGCCTTATTTACGATCGTCGAGGTCTTCAAACTCCGCGTCGACGACGTTGTCGTCTTTCGCTTCCGTCTGTGTCTCGGCACCTTCAGCACCTTGCTCTTCAGCCATGTTCGCATATACTTTTTGCGTCAATTCTTGAACGACGTTTGACAATTCGTCTTTCGCCGTACGGATTGCTTCGAGGTCTGTGCCTTCGAGTGCTGACTTGGCTTTTTCTTTCGCCGCTTCAGCACGTTCTTTGTCAGCCGCATCGACTTTGTCGCCAAGGTCTTTGATCGCTTTGTCTGTCGCGAAGACGAGTTGGTCCGTTTCGTTGCGGAGTTCGGCTTCTTCTTTACGCTGTTTGTCCGCTTCTGCGTTCGCTTCCGCTTCTTTTACCATGCGCTCGATTTCAGCCTCATCGATACCTGAAGACGATTGGATCGTAATCGACTGCTCTTTGTTCGTACCGAGGTCTTTCGCCGATACGTGAACGATTCCGTTCGCATCGATGTCGAATTTGACTTCGATTTGCGGCACACCGCGTGGTGCCGGCGGGATGTCCGTCAATTGGAAGCGGCCGAGCGTCTTGTTATCCGGCGCCATCGGGCGTTCCCCTTGGAGGACGTGGATGTCTACGGCCGGCTGGTTGTCAGCTGCCGTCGAGAAGACTTGTGATTTCGAAGTCGGGATCGTCGTGTTACGGTCAATCAACTTCGTCATCACGCCACCCATCGTCTCGATACCGAGCGAGAGCGGAGTCACGTCGAGAAGGACGACGTCTTTGACGTCACCAGCGAGGACGCCACCTTGGATGGCGGCACCGAGGGCGACGACTTCATCCGGGTTCACGCCTTTGAACGGCTCTTTCTTCGTGAAGTCGTGAATCGCTTTTTGAACCGCTGGGATACGTGTCGAACCACCGACGAGGATGATCTTGTCGAGGTCAGACGGTGTAAGACCTGAGTCTTTCAACGCGCGGCGTGTCGGCTCCATCGTGCGCTCGACAAGGTCGGCTGTCAACTCTTCGAATTTCGCACGTGTGAGTGTCGTTTCAAGGTGAAGCGGACCAGCTGCTCCGGCCGTGATGAACGGAAGGCTGATGTGCGCGCTCGTCACACCTGAAAGATCTTTCTTCGCTTTCTCGGCTGCATCTTTCAAACGTTGAAGCGCCATCTTGTCTTGAGCGAGGTCGATGCCGTTCTCTTTTTTGAATTCAGCTACGAGATAGTCGATAACTTTTTGGTCAAAGTCGTCACCACCGAGACGGTTGTCCCCTGCTGTTGCGACAACTTCGAAGACGCCGTCGCCAAGTTCGAGAATCGAGACGTCGAACGTACCGCCACCGAGGTCATAAATCAAGATCGTGTGGTCTTCACCTTTATCGAGACCGTAAGCGAGTGCAGCTGCCGTCGGCTCGTTGATGATTCGTTTGACGTCGAGACCGGCGATTTTCCCTGCGTCTTTCGTCGCTTGACGCTCCGCATCGTTGAAGTAGGCAGGTACAGTGATGACTGCTTCCGTCACCGTTTCACCGAGGTAGTCTTCTGCATCTTTTTTCAATTTCTGCAAAATGATTGCCGAGATCTCTTGCGGCGTGAATTTCTTGCCGTCAACTTCGACCGTATGCGACGTTCCCATGTGACGCTTAATCGATTGAATCGTGTTCGGGTTCGTGATCGCTTGACGTTTCGCTACTTCCCCGACTTGACGCTCTTCGCCTTTGAATGCGACGACAGATGGTGTCGTACGGTTCCCTTCTGCGTTCGAGATGACGACTGCTTCGCCACCTTCCATGACTGCCACACATGAGTTCGTTGTACCTAAGTCAATTCCGATAATTTTACCCATTGTCTATTCCTCCATCTAATTAAGTAATGTTATTCTGAGACTTTTACCATGCTCGGACGAATGACGCGTCCGTGCATCGTGTACCCTTTTTGAAGCTCCATCGTCACGATGCCCGATTCGAACTCATCGCTCGGCTCTTGCATGACCGCTTGATGATAGTTCGGGTCGAACGGTTGACCAACCGCTTCAATCACTTCGACGTTCTCACCGTTCAAGACGTCGAGTAACTGGCGGTGAATCATGTCGACGCCCGCTTGAATCTGCTTGGCGTCGTCCGAAGTCGCCTCGACTTGGAGCGCGCGCTCGAAGTTATCGATGAGCGGAATCAACTTCTCGACGACCGTCTGTGACGCGAACTTCACGCGTTTCGCGTTCTCTTCGTTCGTCCGACGACGGAAGTTGTCAAAGTCCGCACGGATGCGGAGCTCGCTCGCTTTGAGTGCGTCGATTTCTTTTTGTAAATCCGTCCCTTCAGAAGTTTCTTCCACAATCTCAACATTTGAAACCTCTTCTGCTTCGACAGCCTCTGTCTGTTTCGGATCAAAATCTTTTTCTTCGAGCACTTCTTCTGGTTCAGGCCCGTTTTGTTTGTCAGTTGTCATAATGAGGCTCCTTTCCATCACTCTTCTAATTTCGTTCGCCTTAACGCCTCAATGATTTGTCCCATCATTTGGACACCGTGTCGATAGTCCATCCGGGTCGGTCCAATCATGGCGATTGTCCCGAACGTCTTCCCGTCGAGCGTATAGTCGGACGTGATGACGCTACAATTTTGAAGCGCGACGATGCCATTCTCGCTACCAATGCTCACATAAATCTCGCGGTTTGGCAACGATTCGAGCCAGTCGGTCAACCGTTCCTGTTCATCGATCCATTCGAGGAACGGACGCAACGTGTCGAGCGTCTGAAACTCAGGTTGGTTGAAGATGTTCTTCTTCCCCCCTAGATATAGCGAAGCAGGATGTTGGACTTCGAAGGTCGATTGAATGAGTTGCATCATGAACTCAAATTGTTCCTGGTGCGCGAGTCGAAGTTTGGCCACTTCTTCCCCGATTCGGAACTTTAGCTGACCGAGTGGAGTCCCTTTGAGACGATCGTTCAAGAAACGAATCGTCTGTTCGACCAAGTCAGGCGCCATCGGAGAGTCGAATACAACCGTCCGATGTTCGACGTGGGCTTGATCGGTCACAATCAAGACGACGCCTCGCCGTTCGTCGAGCGGCATCAAGTCGATTCGGGCCAGGCGATTCATCTGGCTGTTCGGACCGAGTGCCACCGTCGTATAGTTGGTCAAATCAGAGAGCAGGTCAGCGGCTTGACGGATGAGCACTTCCGACTCTTGGGCCGAAGCGCGCAGTCGTTCACCGAGACGATACGTCTCGCGCTCGTCGATGATTTTCGTCTCGACGAGATGGTCGACATAATACCGATAGCCGATTTCAGACGGGATTCGTCCAGCCGACGTATGCGGCTTTTCAATCAAACCCATGTCTTCTAAATCGGCCATGTCGTTACGGATTGTCGCCGAACTGAATGATAAGTCATCCCGCTTCGATAACGTCCGCGACCCGACCGGTTGGGCCGTCTGAATATAATCATCGATGATCGCTCGTAAAATGAGCAATTGTCTCTCTGTCAGCACAACATCACTCCTCTCTGAAGGATTGGACTCGCTTTATTAGCACTCATATTTACTGAGTGCTAATCACACTTCAAATATAATCATGTTCTCCTTATTTGTCAATTCATTTGGCTCATTTTTTCCAGTCCGTTCAAGCGTTCGGATATGCATGTTTCGTCAACATTCGGTATGATACGAAATGAGGTGATTAGATGTTTACAACACAACAATTCGACGTATTCACGCAAGACGGACTCGACGCCCGGATGGCCGGGATCCGCTCAGAGATTCAACCGCTGTTTCACCGGATTTATGACGAGGTCGGGCCTCAGCTCGAAGCCGACGTCGGCATCCCGCTCTATTTACATGTCGCCAAGCATGCCCGCCGGACGGTCAATCCGCCGAAGGACACGTGGATGGCGATCTGCCATGACAAACGCGGCTATAAGAAACATCCCCATTTCCAGGTCGGCTTATTCGACGACCGCGTCTTCGTCTGGCTCGCCTTCATCTATGAGATGCCGAACAAGGAAGCAATCGGCCGCCGACTTATGGCACTCGACTTCAAATCGGATTTCCCTGACTTCCATATCGCCGGGGACCATATGAAGAAAGACGCGTTTTTAATCGAGGATATGTCGTCCGAATCGATTGAGACGATGACGGAACGCTTCGCGACCGTGAAAAAAGCTGACTTCTTAATCGGCCGCCAACTTCCGGCCGATGCGTCGATTCTTCAAAACGAAGCCGCCTTCTTGGCGCTCGTCGAGGATACGTTCAGCCGGCTCATGCCGATTTATCGTGACCTCGTCTTATAAACAATCAAGGGCGGACCCAAGTCGGGTCCGCCCTATTTTTATGATAATGAAGGTTGATCGTGAGCGTCATTCACACGCGCTTCACCGATGAAGGCCGCGAACGCCTCATTGGCGAGCGGGAGTCCCGACTCGGTCAAGCGGACGTGTGTGTCCGTCGTCTCAATCAACCGCTTCGCCTCGAGCTCCGTCAAGACGTGCCCGAACACCGAACGCATCGATACACCGTACTTCGACTCGAACGTCGCAAACGACACGCCTTGGCGCATCCGAAGTCCGAGGAACAGCTCTTCTTCCATCTTCTCGAACGTCTCGAGCGTCGTCGTATTGCGGACCGGTAACCCCTCCGCTTTGATATAGTGCGGAATCGGGGCGATGTTCGCCCGACGTTCCCCGTTCAAATAACTGTGTGCGCCGGCGCCGAAGCCGTAATACTCTTCGTTGCGCCAGTACACTTGGTTATGACGGCTCTCCCGTCCTTCAAGGCTATAGTTTGAAATCTCATATTGTTTCAATCCACGCCGTTCGAGCGTCTCCATCACTTTTAAATACATCGCGACTTCGATATCTTCGCCCGGAAGGCGCAGCTTCCCTTTTCGCTCTTGAATCGCGAACACGGTGTGCGGCTCGAGAATCAACGAATAGGAAGACACGTGTTGAATCGGGAGCTCGAACGCTAAGTTGAGGTCGCGCTCAATCTGCTCGAGCGTCTGTTCCGGCAAACCGAACATCAAGTCAATCGAGATGTTATCGAATCGCTTCGCAGCTTCCGTCACGGTCGCAAACACGTCATCGGCCCGGTGCGTCCGTCCGATGCGCTCGAGTCCGCCGTCGTCGAACGTTTGGACGCCGAAACTGACGCGGTTGACCCCTCCTTGCTTCATCGTGTCGAGTTTCTCCGCACTGACGAAGTTCGGGTTCGCCTCGACCGAATACTCCAAATTCGGAGACGCGAGCGGGAGCAGATGACGTGCGACCATGTCCATGAGTCGTTTCATCTGCGCCTCATTGAGCGCCGTCGGTGTCCCACCGCCGATAAAGATCGTCTCGATCGTATCGGTCGGGTATTGTTCGAGCGAGAGGATGATTTCCCGTTCAAGTGCATCTAAATAGTCATCAACCGGTTGGTTCTTTAAGAACACCTTGTTGAAATCACAGTAATAACAAATATGTTCACAAAATGGAATGTGAAGATATACGGCTTTAGCCATGGCGGCCACCCCTTTCTTCTCTTCCATTTATAACGCTTTTCACGCCGAGACGCCACTCTGCACGTTCAATCGAACCGATGAATGAACAGACCGCTCTTCAGTTTCGGTTCGAACCACGTCGATTTTGGCGGCATTTGACCGTTCTCGTCGGCGACGCGCATCAGCTCTTCCATCGCTGTGGCGTAGCACGTCAATACGACGACGTCATCACGTTCAGCCAAGTCGGCGAGTCGTTTCGGTGCGTCCTTGCCGCCGATGAAATCGATTCGATGATCAGTGCGAACGTCCGTGACGTGAAAATATGGTTCGAGCACATCCCGTTGCAACGTCGCGACATCGAGTATCGTCGTCGTCTGTCGTTTTTTGAGCACGTGATGTTCACCGCGATACGACAAGCCGAACGTGCCTCGTTCATTCGGCACTTGCAACTCAGCCACTGGTTCGATGTCATATGAGAAAGCGAGACCATCGAGTAGCGCCATCACTTCTTCCGGGGCCACTTGATTCAAAATCCGGTGATACGGTAAAATCGTCAGCTCATCACTCGGGAACAAGACGCCGAGGAAGTGGTCCCGCTCTTGTTTCGATTCCCCTTCATGAATCGGGCTCCGTGCGACGACGGCTGCGGCTTTGGCCCGGTGATGCCCATCGGCGATATAGATAGCCGGAATGCTGGCCCCGAGAATGATGATGCGTGCTTGATGCTTGGATGGCACGGCATAGCCTTCATGGATGACACCTTCACTGTCCGTGAAGGCAAACAACGCCTCTCCTGTCGTCGCGTCGTCCAAGATGCGACGCAACCCTTCGTCCGGCGCGTGGCTCATCAAAATCGGGCCCGTGTGCGCTTTCGTCGCCGATACGTGCTCGACGCGTTCGCGTTCTTTCGCGGCACGGGTGTGCTCATGAATCTTGATGCGACCGGCCTCATAATCGGTCATCGAGAATGTGGCGACGAGCCCTGTCTGGATACGCCCTTGATCGGTGAGCCGGTAAACATAAAACCCGTGAGTCCGTTCGGTCAACTCGCTCTCATAAAGCCGTTCGAGCTCATGACGGGCCCGTTGTCCCCACGCTTCGAGCGGCATGTCCGCCGTGAACACTTCTGGTTTATCGACCGTAAGGAACGAGTCGGGACGCAGTTTGACGTCCTCACGTGCTTGTTCGACGCTGACGATATCGTACGGGTCGGCGGCGACGTTCTCGGGATGGGTTGGCATGTATGGGGCAAATGGTTTGAATACGACCATGATCATTCCTCCTTAAAATTCGCGGACGCGCATGACGCCCTCGATGTCGTACAAGGCGTTCACAGATAGCGTCTCATGTTTATGGTTGTCGATGTCGATTAACGTATAGGCCACGTCGTTGCGGCTCCGGTTGACCATGTTGTCGATATTGATTCCGTTCTCGGCGAGCCGGCTCGCGATTTGACCGACCATGTTCGGGACGTTCAAATGGAGCACGGCCAAACGCCGCTTGCCGACATAAGGGAGCTCCGTGTTCGGGAAATTGGCCGAGTTTCGGATGCTACCGGTCTCGAGATACAGTTTGAGCGTATCGACGGCTTGGATTGCACAGTTCACCTCAGACTCGTGGGTCGAGGCGCCGAGATGCGGAAACGCGACGACTTGCGGATGTCCAAGCAGCACTTGTTTCGGGAAGTCGGTGATGTATGTCGCCACGTTGTCATCGAGCGCTTCTAACAAATCGGCGTCATTCACGAGTTCACCCCGCGCGAAATTCAAAACGGTAGCGCCCGGTTTCATCTGCTTGAACCATGTCGCATCAATCATGTGGCGCGTGTCATCCGTGAGCGGCATATGAATCGTCAGGATGTCGACGTCGGCGAGCAACTCGCTCAACTGCTTCGCCCGTTTTACTTGTTGTGAGATATTCCAGGCCCCGTCGACCGATAAGTGCGGGTCGTACCCGATGACGTCGATGCCGAGATGGAGCAAATCGTTCGCGAGTGACGCCCCGATTGCACCGAGACCGACGATGCCGACGCGCTTGCCTCGCAGTTCGGATCCGACGAAACGCCGTTTCTGTTGTTCCATGGCTTCTTCGAGCGATGTCTGATCGGCAAACGTGTGATTGTTGACCCAGTTCGCCCCTTCCAAAATCGGACGGACCGATAACAGCATGCTGGCGAGCACGAGTTCTTTGACCGCGTTCGCATTCGCGCCCGGCGTATGGAACACGACGACCCCTTGACGGGCGAGCCGGTCGAGCGGGATATTGTTCACGCCGGCACCGGCCCGGGCGATGGCGAGCAAGTAAGGCGGGATGTCCGCCTGATGGACGTCATGGCTCCGAATGACCCAGGCGTCCGCTTGTTCGGCGTCATTGACGGCATACTCGTTCGGCTTGAAACGCCGTAACCCGTCTTCTGCGATTTGATTATACGTTTTTATATGAAACATCTTGTCCCTCCTGTTCAAACTCATGCATCACATCGATGAGACGCTTCACGCCTTCGAGCGGCATCGCGTTGTATAGACTGGCTCGCAGGCCGCCGACCGAACGGTGACCCCCGAGCTCGATTAACCCGCGTGCCTCGGCGAATCGTTGAAACGCCCGGTCCGTCTCGGCATCCCCGGTCGTGAACGGGATGTTCGTCAGCGACCGCTGCTTGCCCGAGACGACGGCATGAAACAGTGGCGATGCATCCAAGGCGTCGTAAAATAGACCACTCTTCTCGACGTTGCGACGTTCCATCGCCTCGACCCCGCCTTCTCCCTCGACCCAGGCGAGCACGCGCTCGGCGACGTATAGATTGAACGTCGATGGCGTGTTGAGCAGCGTATCAACGTGCTTGCTATACGCGAGGTATGACGGCAAGTCACGGTCGACAATCAAATCGCGACGGATGATGACGAGCGTCAATCCAGCCGGCCCGATATTTTTTTGGGCACCGGCATATAATAACCCATAGCGCTTGACGTCAATCGCTTCCGCCAAGATGTTCGACGAGACGTCGGCGACGATCGGGACTCCCGTGTCCGGCAGTTCCGTATAGCGCGTCCCTTCAATCGTGTTGTTCAACGTCACATGAAGATAGTC
Organism: Exiguobacterium sp. E4787; assembly: GCF_018618375.1. Lineage (NCBI taxonomy): Bacteria > Bacillati > Bacillota > Bacilli > Caryophanales > Exiguobacterium > Exiguobacterium sp. E4787. The sequence continues at coordinate 282,110 of NZ_JACSLY010000001.1, forward strand.
GACGTCTGAAATCGTCTTCGGCCATGCGGGAAGGTCTCGATACTTGACCGCTGCCGAACTGCCGGCGACGACGACGTCACCGTAGTGTTTCGCATCAGCAATCGCCTTTTTCGACCAAATCCCGCTGTCGAGATAGACGAAGCGCCCCGACTCGCGCAGGTTCATCGGCACCATCGAGAATTGTAGGGTGGCACCGCCTTGTAGAAACAGGACGGCATAGTCGTCAGGAATCTGCATCAACCGCCGCAGTCTCGCCTCGAGCTGCTCGACGATTGTGGCGAACGTGTCGGAACGGTGACTCATCTCGACGATGGACACCCCTTGTTTATAGGAAAGAAACTCGGCTTGCACTTCACGTAAGACCGGTTCCGGCAAGACGCCCGGCCCGGCTGAAAAATTATAGATCACTGCCACTCCTCCTCTATTTCTCTGTAAGTACGTACTATTCCGTGCCTGATGTGCCGAATCCTGCCAAATGACAAAAATCGCCCTTATCCGGAGATAAGGGCGAACGATTATTCTTCGTCCATCGACAAGACGGACATGAACGCTTCTTGCGGCACTTCGACGGAACCAACCATCTTCATGCGCTTTTTACCTTCTTTTTGCTTCTCGAGCAATTTACGTTTCCGCGAGATGTCACCACCGTAACATTTGGCGAGAACGTTCTTACGGAGTGCCTTAATTGTCGAGCGGGCCACAATCTTCGTTCCGACTGCTGCTTGAATCGGCACTTCGAACTGCATCCGCGGGATGAGTGCTTTCAGCTTCTCAACGATGACTTTCCCACGTTCGTAGGCGAAATCACGGTGCACGATGAAGCTCAAGGCATCGACGAGCTCGTTGTTGAGGAGGATATCCATCTTGACGAGTCGCGACGGACGATAGCCGATCAAATCGTAATCAAGCGACGCATACCCTTTCGTGCTCGACTTCAACTGGTCGAAGAAGTCGTAGACGATCTCACTGAGCGGGATGTCGTACGTGATTTTGACGCGGGTCGTGTCGATATACTGCATATCGATGAAGCTACCGCGTTTCTTCTGACAGAGCTCCATGATGGCACCGACATAATCGTTCGGTGTCATGATGGCCGCTTTGACGTATGGCTCTTCAATCGATTCAATTTTTTGCTGTTCTGGCATCTTCGATGGGTTGTCGACGTGGATGACGTCCCCTGCTGTCGTCGTGACGTGATAGATAACCGACGGTGCCGTCGTAATCAAATCAATGCCGAATTCGCGCTCGATTCGCTCTTGAATGATTTCCATGTGGAGCATGCCGAGGAATCCGCTCCGGAATCCGAATCCGAGTGCCTGTGACGTCTCCGGCTCGAACTCGAGCGCCGCGTCCGACAACTGAAGCCGTTCAAGCGCTTCACGCAAATCGTTGTACTTCGCCGCGTCAATCGGATAGAGACCGCAGTATACCATCGGGTTCATCTTCCGGTAACCCGGGAGTTGTTCCGTCGAAGGGTTTTTGGCGAGTGTGATCGTATCACCGACACGAACGTCGCCGACCGTTTTAATCGACGCCGAGAGCGTCCCAACGTCGCCGACATTCAATTCTTTCACCGATAACGGTTTCGGTGTCGAGACGCCGAGGTCCGTGACTTCAAACGATTTACCCGTCGACATCATTTGTACCTTATCTCCGACTTTGACCGAACCATTGACGATTCGAATCGAAGCGACGACGCCGCGATAAGCGTCATAATACGAGTCGAAAATCAACGCCTGAAGTGGCGCTGACGGATCTCCCGTCGGTGCTGGTACGAGTTCGACGATCTGTTCGAGAATCTCTTCAATCCCGATTCCCGCTTTGGCCGAAGCCGGTACGGCATCACTCGCATCCAGACCGATGACGTCCTCAATCTCTTGACGGACGCGTTCGACGTCCGCAGATGGCAAGTCGATCTTGTTAATGACCGGGATGATTTCAAGGTCGTTATCAAGCGCGAGATAAACGTTCGCGAGCGTCTGGGCCTCGATGCCTTGCGCCGCATCGACGACGAGGACAGCCCCTTCACATGCTGCGAGTGAACGTGACACTTCATACGTGAAGTCGACGTGTCCCGGTGTATCGATCAAGTGAAGGATGTACTCTTCTCCGTCTTTTGCGGTATAGTTCAATTTAACGGCGTTCAACTTGATTGTAATCCCACGTTCCCGTTCGAGATCCATCGCATCGAGCGTCTGTTCTTTCATTTCACGCGCCGTGAGCGCACCAGTTCTTTCGAGAATCCGGTCAGCGAGCGTCGACTTCCCATGATCGATGTGAGCGATGATAGAAAAGTTCCGAATCTTCTTCTGACGATTCTCTAATTCTTGTTTATTCATATATGGGTTCACCTATCCTTCTCATGCATACCGTGTCATTATATCAAAATCCTAAGTTAATGTGTACGACCTACTTCAACAATACCACATATAGTTTTCAGAATAATCATCAAGTGGTTGCTTTTCGAATAAGCGTTTGCTACAATTGTGCTTGTTCTGTTGAATGATTACTTGAAGTAATAAGAACATACACTTTCTTGTTTCAGGGGGTGACAAAACAATGGCAAACATCAAATCAGCAATCAAACGTGCAAAAACTTCTGAAAAGCGTCGCGTCGCGAACTCGCAAGAGAAAGCAGCAATGCGTACAGCAGTGAAACGTGTTGACGCTCTCGTACTCGAAGGAAACAAAGAAGCTGCTCAAGAAGCTTTCGTCCTCGCTACGAAGAAAATCGACAAAGCTGCAGCAAAAGGTCTTATCCACCAAAACAAAGCTGGCCGTGACAAATCACGTCTTGCAGCTCGCATCGCAGCTCTCTAATTAGAGACTAAAACGAAACAGCCGCCTCCATTAGGAGCCGGCTGTTTTTTGGGTCCGCATGACGTAATGGTCGCCAATGCCTGGGATGTCAAAAGCGTCACCGACCGTCTCCAATCCGTTCCGTTCATAAAACCGGACCGCGATGGCTCGGGCGTTACACCACCAGTCGGCATCGAGCTCACGATGGAGCGCCTGCAAGAAGGCAGAGCCGATGCCCCTCCCGGCGACATCGGGAGCGGTCGCCATGCCGCGCAATTGAAACGGCACGCGGTCGCCCGCAAACTCACGGCTTTGCCGCATGACGGTCGCAATCGACACGACACGACCATCTTCGACCCAGGCGAAGTGACGCGTCGTCTCCGCGTCATCCCCTTCAAAATAACACGTCTCTACCGGCAACCCCGGCCGCAACACTTCATGCCGAAGCGGAATCACCGCTTCTAACCCTACTTCCTGTAACCCCATGTCCTCACCTCACAGTAATGTCAATTGGCAGACGAGCGTATCAAACACGATCTGCTTGTCACCCCGTCCCGTCTTCATCGCCTCATCCGCGTCGGCAATCAATGTCAGTGCCCGTCCGAGCTGAGCCTCGGAGAAATTTCGGCTCGCTTGCGAGGCCAGTTTCACCGTATACGGATGCGCCCCGATTTTCGAGGCGATTTGCTTCTCGCCATACCCCTTCTCCGTCAGCTGTTTCGCGAGATACATATTCCGATACTGTCGCGCGAGGAGTGCTAACAAACCGATCAGCTCTTGACCTTGCTTCTCTAAATCACGGACGAGCCGAAGCGCCGCATCCGCACGCCGAGCCACTAAGAATTCGGACAGTTGGAACACGTTGTCTTCGAGTGTCCGCGGGACAAGGTCGTTGACGATCTCAATCGGAATCTCTGCCCCTTCACTCGCGTACAGTTGCAACTTCTCGAGCTCGCGGACGAGTTTGCCCCAATCATCCTGACAGAGGAATAACAGCCGTTCGACGGTCGCCCGCTCCATCTTTTGGCCGCGCCGGTTCAATTCGTCGCCTACGTAGCGCATCAGCTCCGACTGGCTCGGCTTTTTCGCTTCGAGCACGATGGCCCGCTCTTTCAAGCGCTTGACGACTTTTTTCCGTTCGTCGAGCTTCTCCGCTTCGATAATAAAGACGAGTACGGAATAAGGCGCCGGTTGTAACGCGTATTCAGTCAATCGCTCGACGTTTTGCTTTTGCTTCTCTTTTGCCCCCGTCAAGAACTGCGCTTGTTTGACGATGACGGTCCGATACTCGCTAAAGAACGGCACCGTCTCCGCCTCATCGAGCGCCGTGTCGAGTGACGTCTCGTGCAAGTCGAGCTGCATGACATCAAAGTGGTCACCAGATGGGTTGGCCGCTTTGATGATGGCCCGCTCCCACGTCTCTAGCAAATATTTTTCTGTCCCAAACAGGACGTACACGTTTGACAACTTTCCGTTATGCAGCCACGGTTCATTCAAAACACACACCACTTTCACAATTTATTCTTATCTAAACATAGATTATCTTTCACTGATTCGCTATACTTAGGACGGAACCATTTCAAGGAGGGACTCACTATGCATATTAACTCTGTTCGCCCACAAAGCGAAAACCCGTTCGAGAACGACGTACAGTGCAAACGTAACGATGCCATCGATTCAGCAATCGGCTTCATCGTCCCGTTCGGCTTTTTCTTCACCATCTTCGCGATTGGTGTCCTCATCAAGTTCTTGAGCTTATAAGTCAGTCAGAAAGCGATTGCCCCGGGGGAGCAATCGCTTTTTTAGTTTATCATAGTTTTTCATGGCGGTACTGCCTTCGTCACAATCCCACGACACCGATTTCGTTCACAGATGACCATCCCGTCCTCGTCCGTCCGTAATACCCGCTTTCCCTCGAGACGTTGCAGCGTGTCAAGATGCGGATGTCCATAACGATTGTTCCTTCCGACACTGATGATGATCCACTCCGGATTGATTCGGTTCAACAGCGCCTCACTTGACGATGTGTTCGACCCATGATGCCCTAGTTTGAACACATCGACGTCAACGGTCGGAATCATATCTTCCCGCGTGTCCGGCAAATCCCCTGTCAATAAATACGTGAGCGCCCCGACCTGCATGAACAGCGACACCGAGTTCGCATTCTCGTCCTCGCCCGCCTCATCCGGTGCGACGATCCACATCCACGGGTACGGCCTGTCCCCGCTCGACAGGAGCCGGATGGGGACTTGATAGGTCTCCAGCTCGGCCAGTAACTCGTCTCGTTTGCCTTGATCCGCTACTTCCGCCGAGAGCCACACCTCATCGACTTCGATGGACGAGAGCAAACCGGACAGTCCGCCGACGTGATCATGATCGGCATGGGTAAGCAACAAGAAGTTGAGGCGCGTCTCCCCTCGCTTCCATATGTACGGGGCGACGACGTCCGCTCCCGGGTCATAGGTGGACCGTTTCGATTCTTTCGGGTCTTGAAACACTCCGCCGACATCGATGACGCCCGTGACCTCGCCGTATTCGACGACGACGGCATCGCCTTGTCCGACGTCTAAAAACGTGACGCGCGGCTCTTCGACCCATTCAAGGACGCCATGCATGAGCAAGAGCGCAATCACGGCAAGCCCCCAACCACTCCATCGTTTCCACTCAAGGAGCATCAATCCGCCCCACAGGACGACAGCGAGGCCAAGAGCGTGCCAAAACGTAAACTCATGCAACGGGAGCCAAGGTCGCCAGTCGTGATGCAGGGCGAACGTCCCATTCAGGCCATCGAGGATCGGATGCAGGAGTGGTTCAGCGGTCGGCACGATATACGCGAACAGGGCGAGCGGAATGACGATCCAGGAAATTAAGAAAGCGCCGACGACGTTATACACGGGTGCCAACACCGATATAATCGGTTGAACAGGCCATAACAAGATGAGCCCGAACCATTGAGCATATACGGCCAGCCCAAACGGTCCTGTCCAAATCGAACGAGTCACGAGCAAGAACAACGTCATCGCAACCGTCAACTGAAATCCTAAATTCCATAGCAAGTACGGTTGCAAGACGAGCAAGAACGCCGCGCACCAACTGAGCAACCGAATCGGGTCGCGGACACGGTAACCGAACAGTGACAGCCCGAGCAACACGTCGGCGACGAGCACGGCCCGCGCCACTGGCGGCGAAAACCCGGTCAACCATCCGAACAACGTGACCACAACGAGAATCAACATTGTCTTCGTCTCACGTCGCAACGGCAACGGCCGCGTCGTCCAACGCAATCCGAGCACGAGGAGCGCGATATGTGACCCGGAGATGACGAGCAGATGGAGCAGGCCGGTCACCCGGTAAGAGAACGAGGTATCCTCATCGAGTAACCGACTCTCTCCGAACAATAACGCCTCCATATAAAGCGCCACATCCGGCCGATACGTCGTCTCGATTCTCGCGAGCTGTCGTTCCTTCCAACGAAGCATCCGTCCACTCATGCCGTCACTCGGACGACACGCCTCGATGGCGACGTCACTCCCTTTGAACGCAAGTCCGGCCCCGTACGCCCAAGCCGCCTCGTCGAACCCACCCGTATTGCGCAACGGTGCGAACGGGATCTGCGTGAACGTGACGAGGCACGTCTCTCCGGGACGACCAAGCGAGAGGTCACGACCGGTTAATACACCCTTCTTTTCGTCGATTTGTCCATACAGCCGCGCCGATTGGCCATTGTCCCGCCGGCTCTCGATGGCGAACAGAGAGGGTCCGTCCTCCGCCGGCAACGGTTCGGCGTCAGAACGTACGAACACGAACAGGACGAGCAGGACGGCACCGACGTGCGCATAGACGGATTGACCACGCCAAGTGAATGCGATGGCTACAGACAACATGAGGCAGAGGGCGACTGATCCGTGTATCCCGGCAATAAATAGGCTGATTGGCAACAATGGATACAGTGGCATGTCATGGAACCAAGAGATAACCTTCCATGCTTTCTAACGTCTTCTCTCCGAACCCTTTGACGTTGCCGATCTCTTCATATGACTTGAACGGTCCATGCTGTTTCAAATGATTGAGAATCGCCTCGGCTTTGGCCGGACCGATGCCCGGTACGGTCATCAATTCGTCCTTCGTCGCACTGTTGACATGGACCCCGTTCGTCCCCCCGCCCGCTTCTTCAGCGGCCGGCACAACGACCGTCTCCCCTTTTTTCGGGACGCTCACTTTCGTCCCATCGACGAGCAATTGGGCCAAATTCAATTGTTCGGGATCAGCCTCGGCCGTCAAGACGGCGAGAGACAACACATCCCCGACACGGGCCCCTTGCGGCATCGTATACATATCGGGCGCCTCAACCGCCCCGGTCACATAGACGACGATTTCGGTCGGGACGCTCGGCTCGATTTCCGGCTCGGGTGTCGCCACGAACTGTTCGACCACCGGCCTCTCCGGTTCTTTCGAGTAAAACATATAGCCCACCCCAATGAATAATCCGACGAGCAGCACGACGACATACCGTCTCCACTTTTCCATACGTCTCCTCCTCGCGTGAGTCTTCCCTCTAGTATGAGCAAATAGACACCGGTGCGCCCGTTCCGCCTTTGACGTTTCTGACGCGCTTATGACCCTGATGGACGTGTGTCTCATCCGCTTCGAGACGACAAAAAAGAGACAAGCCGAAACTTGTCTCAGTGCTCTTCAAAATGTTGGACTTGACTCGCGAGTGCGGCGGCCTGCCCTTCTAACTCCTGCATCAAGGCGAAAATTTGATCGAAGCTCGCTTGTTGCTCTTTCATCGAGGCCGCGACTTCTTCATTGCCCGCCGCGAGTTCCTCGGTTACGCCGCTCACTTCCTCGACCCGTTTCAAGACGTTCGTGACTTCCGTGCTCGATGCGACCATCTCGCGCTCGATCGTCCCGACGAACGAGGCGACGTGGTCGGTCCGGTCATGGATTCGACTGAACGCCTGCTTCGTCAATCCGAACGCCTCTAGCTGTGCCGTCTGCTCACGACTCGACTCTTCGACCATGTCCGTCAAGCGGGCGACCTCATCGCGAATCGTCTGGACGACCCCGAAAATCGAACGTGTCGCCACGTTACTTTCTTCAGCCAGTTTCTTGACTTCGCTGGCGACGACTGCAAACCCTCGTCCGGCCTCCCCAGCCCGTGCAGCCTCGATGGCGGCGTTCAAAGCGAGCAGGTTCGTCTGGGCGGCGACGTCTTCCACGAGTTTTGCCATTTTTTCAATCTCTTCAGTCTTCCGGGCGAAGTCATCCATCCGATTGACGAGTGATGCGTTGCGCGCGCTCGAGCGCTCTAGAATCGCTTCCTGGTCCGTCAGCGTCTCGATACCGGCCGCGACTTCACGAGTCATCTCGGTCGTCTGTTCAGTCGTCTGCTTCGTCTGGTTCAAACTCGTCTCGAACGAGGTCGCCATGATGCCGACCGATTCGAGCGTCTCTTGCAGTTCCGTTGCAATCGACTGCGCCCCGTTCGCCATCTCATCGACCGCATTCGTGATGTTCGACGTCGTGCTGACCACGGCCTCGTTCTCGGCGGCCGCTGTCTCCGTCATATCGTTCACTTTCATCGACGTGACGCGAATGGACCCGATGACCGTCTGGAGCGACATCGTCATCTCTTGCATAGCCCGCTCTAACCGTCCGATTTCATCACGGCGCGTCGAATCCGGCAACGTAATTAACCGGCCGGCCGCGATCGCTTCCGCCGCCTCAACGTTTCGCTCGAGCGGATGGGTGATTGAGCGAGCGAAGAAGAAGTTATAGACACTGAGTGCGCCGATGACGAAGACCGTCAACAATACCGATACGAGCAAGAGACGTTTCGTCTCGCTCGCCGCCTCGGCCTGAAGCGCCTCATAGAACGTGCCATTTTTCAAGAGGAGTGTGTTCACATCGTTCAATACCCCTTCGAGTTTGGCGGCTTGAATCCGGGCCGCAATTCCGCCAGCCTCGGCCGTCTCCACTTCAGCTTCAATCCGTTCATACTTCGTCGTCGCCCGTTCAAGGTGCGTCGCGAACTCCGGAATCAGATATGTTTGTTCGAGCATCGCAAACGTTTCTCCGTTCGTCGCCCGGATGCGCTCGAGTTGCGTCAGCGTCGATTGACTCATCTGCTCACCGAGCGATGTCCAAAGCGACTGTTCCTGCAAGAGCGACGTCTCGAGCTGTGACAGCTCAATCATTTGCGTGCCGTATTGTTCATTGTACGTCTGTAGACGATTGAGTGTCGTCAAAACGTAACTCATCATCAACACAATCAACAAGACCGTGAACACGGTCGAAAAGATAAACCGTTTCCGTAAACTCATTTCAGCGTCCCCTCCATCAACTGTTTCTGAAACGCCTCAAACTGTTTTGTCTCTTCGTCATCCCACTGGACACGACGAAGAGCGGCCAAACCGACACCGCCTTGATCGATTCCGAGTTCGACGTGGGTGTTGAATGCCTCGTTCTCGAGTCGATTCGCGATTTCAACGATGGCCAAATCAACTTGTTTCAACATCGACGTGATGACCGCGTCCGGTGCAATCATCGATTGATCACTGTCGACACCGATGGCCTTCACACCGTTCCGCTCAGCTGCCTCTAGAACTCCGACCCCTGTCAGTCCTGCAGCGGCGTATAACACGTCCGCTCCGGCTTCAATCTGTTTCTCTGCCAATTCGCGCCCGATTTCAGGTGAGGCAAAATCGTTCGCATAGTCGACGAGCATCGTCACGTCATCGTTGACACTTTTCGCTCCGAGTTCGAAGCCAGTCCCAAACTTTTGAATTAGTTCGTTGTCAACGCCCCCGATAAATCCGATTTTGTTCGATTCCGTCTCGAGCCCCGCGACTGCCCCGGCTAGCGCACTGCCTTCCGTCTCTTTGAACGTCACGGACATGACGTTCGGTAACGTCGATACGGCATCAATCAACGCAAACTGTTGCTCCGGATGTTCGGCCGCTACCGCTTCCAAGTCCTCTTGACAAGCGAACCCGAGCCCGATGATGACGTCATGTCCGTCGGCGACGAGCTGTTCGAACCCGGCCTTGTACGTTTCCGTCTCATCCAACTCACGGTAATCGACGAACCATTCCCCCGTCTCACGGAGTTGTCCCATGCCGCGCATCGCAGCATCGCTGAATGACTGGTCCCCGAGACCAACATCAGACAAGACGACGCCCATCGATTGACGGGTTTCAACGGTTGCTTCCGGTTGGTCAATCACAGACTGACAACCTGGCAACCAAGTCACACATGCGGCCAACAAGCCGATGATGAGTGATTTCTTCATAATCGCTACTTCCTCTCTATAATGGTCTGACATCTCACTTATCGTCAGAAACCGATTGAGTTTGAAGCCTTTCGTTTCAAATTTAGGGGAATTTGAGTGAAACAAAAAAAGCCACAGACGATGACTTGTCTGTGGCTCCCTACTTATTCTTCCGTCGCGGCGAACGTTGACTCGCTCAACTCGCGATTCGCACTCGGCTGAACGTTGCCTTTTCCAGCAAAGTTGTCGAGTAAATCTTTCATATCGATTCCTGACGACGCTTTGAGCGTCTGTTGCAGCGATGCCATCAAGTCGGTGGCGTAACCCGTGACTTTGCCGGCTCCGCCGTCTTTGCCGCTGCCCGTATCGACGACCGTAATCTTGTCGATATTGCCAAGCGGTGCTGCGATTTGTTTCGCATAATCCGGAAGCATCTTGACGACCATGTCGAGGATGGCGGCTTGACCATACTGCTCGAACGCTTCGGCAATCTTTTGTTTCGCTTCGGCTTCAGCGAGACCCGTCAAGCGGATAATGTCGGCTTCAGCTTCCCCTTTGGCCCGTTCCGAATCGGCCTCGGCCACACCGGCGAGGCGGACCCGTTCGGCGTCGGCTTTCGCTTCCGCTTCGATGCGGTACTTCTCGGCGTCGGCTGCGGCGATTTGACGTGCCTTGTCGGCTTCGGCTGATTGCTCGATTGCGTAACGGTCGGCGTCGGCTTTCTTCTTCACTTCTGAATCGTACTGCTTCTCACGACGCATGATTTCTTTCTCTTCGAGCTCGATTTGCTTTTGACGTTCGATGATTTGGACCTGCATCTGTTGCTCGGTGACTTCTTGTTTGGCGCGGGCCTCTTCAAGTTCATACGCTTGGTCGGCGCGGGCCTTGGCGACGTCTTGTTCACGGCGATACGCCGCGATGCGAAGCTGATTCTCTTTCTCGGCTTCCGCGATTTCTGAAGCACGTTCAAGTTCTGCTTTCTTCGCGTCCTTCATCGCTTCTGCTTGTTTGATGCGCGTCTCTTTGTCCGCTTCGGCCGTGGCGATATCGGCATCTCGTTTCACTTGCGCGATTCGCGGCTTCCCGAGTGATTCAAGATAGCCGTTCTTGTCACGAACATCTTTGATGGTGAACGAGACGATAACGAGACCCATCTTGGCCAAGTCTTGTGAGGCGACGCGTTGCACTTCTTGTGAGAACTTATCACGGTTCTTATAAATCTCTTCAACTGTCATTGAACCGAGGATTGAACGGAGGTGACCTTCGAGCACTTCTTTCGCCTCGTTCTCGCGTTCGATTTTCGGTTTGCCGAGGAATTGTTCGGCCGCCGTGGCAATCTCACTGATCGAGCCGCCGATTTTGATGATGGCCGTCCCGTCCGCCATGACCGGTACACCTTGCTCGGTATACACTTCCGGCGTCGTCACTTCGAGCTTGCTCGAGAGAAGACTGAGTGGTTCAGCCTGCTGGAACACCGGCAAGACGAACGTTCCGCCCCCACGGATAATCTTCACGCGGTTGCCCGAAGCGTCGCTATGGACGTTCTTTTTTCCTAAATAGCTGCCGGTGACGATGAGCGCCTCATCTGGTCCGACCGTGCGATACTTCAACACGAAGACGAAAATCAAGGCGAGCAAAATCACCCCGACGATAATACTGGCTAAAATGGCTGTGTTCATACGTTAAAACTCCTTTCGGATTGTCGGTTCGTCATACTCCATGACGACCGCAATGTTTCGTTCGACTTCGATGATGACGACGCGTTGTGTCGTATCGATGGCTTTTCCGTCGACACTCTTGGCCGTTTTCAGTACGGATCCCGTCACCGATTCGACGAGCACTTCTCCAAACCCACCTTCTGGGACCGGGACCGTCAAGCGACCAATCAGGCCGACGAGGGATTCATCGGTCATCCCGATTGATTCTTCCGCGTTCGATAGCGGCAAGAGGACGAATAAGTACAGGAGCGTCGTGAGCGCGAATGAACCGACGAGGGCGACGGCAAGCCCTATCATCGGCGACACGTGGGCAAGCGCATTTAAAATCAATCCGATTCCCGCACCGAGTGCTAAAAAGGATAAGATGACGGCGGGATTGAACCAACCATCAAATACATCGAATGCATCTGAAAAAATCATGTACACGAATGTACCGAGACCCGCGATGATGAGTACCCACCAATACAGCTGATCTAACGATTCCATTACCACTCCTCCTCGGCGCGACGCTGTCGTTCGTACGAAAGGACGCGGCGCAAATGTTCGACTTCGAGCGCGAGCGCCTGTTCAATCGTGTCCCACTCTGCCAACGGTCGGGTCGGCTGATCGACCGACTGTCGGACCCGTCCTAACGTCTGCTCGAGACGTAAGCGATCATAGCGGTCGACCGCCTCCATCCGTTCTTGTCGCAGAAGTGACAAATAGTGATCGACTTCCGCTTGTAACGCAATGATTTGCTCGGTCGCCGCTTCCGACGAATCCTGCATGAGCAAGCGACGCACCCTGACTTGATGGGCGATCAGTTTTGCAATCCGAGCTTCTAGCTCGAGAATATGTTTATAGAGAGATTCTGCCTCATCTTCATCCGTGTCATCGCGCCACCACATCTCCGACTCACCTCGCTTCTTTCTTTACTCACTTGTCTATACGTTTAGAGCGAAACTTTGGTTTCAAAATATCTAAAAAAAATGTAAGATTGATTTGCTAACGTTAGAAAGGAAGTGCTCACATTGGGCAATCAAGTCATTAAATTATCAGCTACCGCCCAGGAGGAACTCATCGCGAGTTATCGGGCCCATTCAGTCAATCCTCCGCCACACGCACGATTCAGTGCCAAAACACCTCAGTGTGTGATTACGGTCTACAATTCGGGTAAAGTCATGTTCCAGGGACGCGATGCCGACACGGAAGCCGCCAAATGGGGAACGAGCATTAAAAAAGAACCGAGCGTTCCGAAAAATGTTCTGCCGGAAGGCTTTTCGGACTGGTCTGTCATCGGGAGCGACGAAGTCGGAAAAGGTGATTATTTCGGACCGCTCGTCGTCGTCGCCGCCTACGTGCCAAAAGAGAAAATCGCTCTCGTCAAAGAGCTCGGGGTCAAAGACTCCAAACTGCTGTCGGATACAGAGATCGTCCGAATCGCCAAAGACTTGCACGTCACCATCACCTATCAGAAGGCGACGTTACACAATCCGGCGTATAATAAAATGCAACGGACGATGACACAAGGCAAAATGACGGCCATCGCCCATAACGCCGCCTTGTCGGCCTTATTACAGAAGCTCGATGCGACACCGGACGCCATTTTAATCGATCAGTTCGCTGAAAAGAACATCTACTATAACCACCTTCGGTCCGAAAAAGCAGTCGTCAAAGACGACGTCTATTTCTCGACGAAAGCGGAAGGACTGCATGTCGCCGTGGCCGCCGCCTCGATTCTCGCTCGCGCCTTGTTCTTAAAAGAAATGGACAAGTTAAGTGCGACACTCGGGGTCACGTTACCGAAAGGCGCCGGCGCCAAAGTCGACCAAGTCGCGGCCGATTTGATTCTTCGTTATGGTCAATCCTGTTTGAACGAGGTCGCGAAAGTTCACTTCGCCAACACGAAAAAAGCAATCCGGTTGAGCGAGTTGAAACGATAGTTCTACATTTGTAGATATGGTATATTGTTTTTAGGGTTTAATGAACTTAAAAATTTTTGGAGGATAGCGTTCATGTTGCATTATAAAACGTACACATTAAGCGACGACCATCCTTGGGTCATCTTCATCCATGGCGCGGGTGGAAGTCTGTCGCATTGGTATCGTCAAATTCGGCCGTTCAAAAAGAAATATAACGTGCTCCTGCTCGACCTACGCGGACATGGCGGCTCTTACAACGCAGAACAGTCGTTGAATCAACCGCTGAACGCGTATACGCTCGATGTCGTTGTCGAAGACGTCGTCGAGGTCATGGACCACTTACAGATTGAAAAAGGCCACATGGTCGGCCTATCGCTCGGGACGATTGTCATTCAAGCGATGTTCGAGCACCATCCGGAACGAATCGCTTCAGTCGTGCTCGGCGGGGCCATCGTCAAGTTCAACGTCCGCTCGACGTTGTTGATTCGCCTCGGTAGCCTCGTACAGAGCTTCGTGCCGTACATGTGGCTATATCAGCTGTTCGCGTGGATTTTATTACCGAAGAAGCGTCATAAGAAATCACGCATGATGTTCGTCCGCGATGCGGCCAACCTGTGTCAACGCGAGTTCATCCGCTGGTTCAAGATGACCGAGAATATGAATCCGTTGCTTCGTCATTTCTCTTCGATCGAGACGAACGTACCGATTCTCTATATTATGGGTGACGAGGACTACATGTTCCTCGAAGCCGTCGAACGGACCGCGAAACATCAGCCGACGGCTCGTGTCCAAGTCGTCACTGACTCGGGCCATGTCGTCAACGTCGACCAACCCGATCATTTCAATTCAATCTCGATGGCATTCATCGATCAACAAGTTGGCTCACTTGCAGCCAGCACGTCTTAATACGAGACGATCCTTCATTGGGTCGTCTTTCTTTTTGAGCGGTTTTCAATTTTTTTCAAATTAATTTTCAGAAAATATTGATTATTGAAAAATATCATGTTACTCTTAGACAAATCTTAACAAACGGAGGAGCTGGCAATGATGAAAACCCATGCGCAACACGGCCTACTGATTATTATTCGACTGAGGGACTGAAAATCGACTCGATGACCGAGACGAATTTTTGGGCCCTTGTTTCGATGGTTTCGGACGAGGCGCTCATGGTATGACCGACGCGCCTATCCCATCCGGATAGGTTTTTTTATTGGATTGACACACATAGAGGAGATGATGGAAGTGAAACAGTACGCAATGGACCGAATGATCAAAATATCAGCAGGAATGGCAAGCGCCGTCCTCGTCACGCTCGGGGTTGGACTCTTGATTGAAACGATTGGGAAGATGGCCGGCATCGAGACACTCGTCTTGATCGGGCAAGTCGCGAAATCATTGCTCGCCCCGGCACTCGGTGCCGGTGTCGCTTATCAGCTCGGCGGCAATACGCTCATTTTGTTCAGCTCGATGATTGCGGCAACCGTTGGTGGTGCGGCGCTCCAAGCGACCGAGAGCGGGCTCGTCCTCGTGCCCGGTCAACCGATCAGCGCCTTGATTGCAGCAGCGGCTGCGGTCTGGTTAGGCAAACGTGTCCTCGGGAAAACGAAATTTGATATGATGGTCGTCCCGGTCACGGCTGTCCTTGGAGGCGGCATCGTCGGAGTCGGCGCAGCAGCCGTCACGACACCGCTCATCAACTCAATCAGCGCCAGCATCACCGCTTCGGTCAATACGTCACCAATCGCGACATCACTCGTCATCGCGCTCGTATTTAGTGTCATGCTCATGTCACCTGCTTCATCGGCCGCACTCGCCATCGCGCTTCAACTCGACCCGGTCGCCAGTGCCGCCGCGTTGATCGGATGTACGGCCCAGTTCGTCGGCTTCACGCTCATGGCATATCGTCAAACAGATCCGGGCGGTTTGGTCGCCTCGTTCTTCGTCACACCGAAAGTCCAGTTCCCGAACGTCGTCAAAAATCCTCGCGTCGTCATGCCGCCTTTCATCGCGGCGATGATCAGCGCGCCGATTGCGACGCTCGTCTTCTCACTCGAAGTCCCTTATGAAATAGCGGGACTTGGGCTCAACTCATTGATTGCGCCGCTCAACATCCTTGCCGCGCAAGGAATGGACGCGTTCCTCATCTTCGTTGGAACGGGAGTCGTCCTTCCGGCCGTCATCACGCTCGTCTTGTATAAAGTGACATGCCTCGTCGGTTGGACAAAGTTTGGCGACTTGGCGCTTGAAGTCCAGTAAACTCAAAAAAGGTGTCCACACGTGGTGGACACCTTTTTAGGTTATGCGCGAACTTCCGCACCGTGCGCCGCTTGAACGGCAGTGAGAATCGCTTCATACGACGCCGTCACTTCTTCATCTTGAAGGGTGCGGGTCGGATCTTGATACTTGAGCGAGAAAGCGATTGATTTCTCATCGACTCCTACGTTCTCCCCGATATAGACATCGAACAAGGCGAGGTCAATCAAGAGCGGTCCTGCTGCCTGTTTGATGGTCGCTTCGACTTGACCGGCCGGGATGTCCCGTTTCAACACGAGCGCCAAATCACGTGTGATGGATGGGAAACGTGGGACGTCTTCATAGATGAGCTCGGCTGACTGTTGCAACACGTCCAAGTCGAGTTCGAACACGTACACTTCTTTCAATCCATACACGTCTTTGGATACGCCTGGGTGGACTTGTCCGACGTAACCGATGACACGTCCATCGATGAGCACGTTTGCGGTACGACCTGGGTGCATATCCGCAATCACGGCCGCCTCATACGTCGCTTCGACACGTAGCGCAGATAAGAGCGTCTCAACGGCTCCTTTGGCGACGAAATAGTCGACCGGGACACGCGTACCTTGTGAACGGTGATCGTACCAAAGTCCTGTCAATACGCCGGCGACGCGTTCCGTTTCACGTGGCAACGTCTCGCCTTGTTCGACATAGACGCGCCCTGTCTCATACAATCGCACGTTCGCTTGTTGACGCGACGTATTGTAACGAGCCGCCTCCAACAGACCTGGGATGAGCGATGTCCGGAGTACCGAACGCTCTTCGCTCATCGGCATTGCCAAGTTCACTTGCGTCAAGTCGGCTCCACTGAAGCGCGAGGCGTTCCCGACGCTCGTGAGCGAGTACGTGATCGCTTGCGACAACCCTGCGCCTTGGAGGACGCGACGGACGCGACGGCGCAACACGTTTTCTTTCGGGAGGTAACCTTTCGAGTGTGACGCCGGAAGGCTCGACGGAAGACTGTCATAGCCGTAGAGGCGTGCCACTTCTTCCGTGATGTCAGCCGGCAACTCCAAGTCCGGGCGACGCGACGGTACGTGGACCGTCAACGTCTCGTCCCCGGTCACATCGAGACCGAGACGTTCCAAGATGCGGACAATCGTCGCTTGCTCGAGGTCCATTCCGAGTCGATGGTTGATATAAGCGACCGAGACATCAATCGTCCGAGCCGCAGATTCTTTGTCCCCAGCGACGACGATGTCGCTAATTGTGCCACCGCTCACTTCGACGATGAGTTCGGCCGCACGGTCAAGGGCCAATTGCAACCGTTCCGGGTCGACTCCTTTTTCAAAGCGGGCACTCGAATCCGAGCGTAAACCGAGCGTACGGCTCGTCTTACGGACCGATGCCGGTGCGAAGTAGGCCGACTCGAGGATGATACTCGACGTCGTCGCATCGACTTCGGTGTTCGCCCCCCCCATGACGCCAGCGATGGCGACAGGCTGCTCGCCGTTCGTGATGACCATCATCGAGGTATCGAGCGTTCGCGTCACGTCATCGAGTGTGACGATTTCTTCCCCGTCATGCGCTTGGCGAACAGCAATCGTCGTTCCGAGTTTCGCCGTATCGAACGCATGAAGCGGTTGACCGAGCTCGAGCATGACGTAGTTCGTCACATCGACGACGTTGTTGATTGGGCGAACACCTTCTGCGATCAAGATGTTTTTCAACCATTGCGGCGAGTCACCGATGACGACGCCGTCGACACGGCGTGTCGCATAGTACGGACAGTTATCTGTCTCGAGACGAACGCTGACCGTGTTCGCGACATCTGTCGTCACGTCGGCAGTCGGTAATGTGTATGGACGCTCGAGGATGGCCGCGACTTCATGAATGATCCCATAAAGGCTCAAGCAATCCGAACGGTTCGGTGTCAATCCGAGCTCGATCACTTCATCGTCGAGGTCTAACAGGCGGATGACGTCCGCACCGACTTCGACCGGTTCGCGGAACGTGTGAATGCCGTCCTGCTCGTCTTCGCGAATTTGTTTTTTCTCGAACCCGAGTTCCTCGAGCGAGCAAATCATCCCTTGCGACTCGACGCCGCGCAGCTTCGCTTTCTTGATTTTTAGTCCTGGGAGACGAGCTCCGACCGTCGCCACGATGACGTGTTGACCGGCGGCGACGTTCGGCGCGCCACAGACGATTTGAACCGGGCTGTCCGCACCGATATCGACCGTCGTCACGTTCAATTTGTTGGCCTCAGGATGCTTCTCGCAAGCGAGGACATGCCCGACGACGAGTCCCGACAAGCCTTCCGACCGGCTGACGACGCTTTCCACTTCAATCCCGTTTTTTGTAATTAAGTCGCCGAGCGTTTGTCCGCTCAAATCGGATACATCAATATATTGATTCAACCATTTTTTTGATAATAACATGTGTGATCCCCCTTAGAATTGCTCGATGAAGCGTAAATCGTTTGTATAGAAGTGACGGATATCGTCCACCCCATGTTTTAACATCGCCATCCGTTCGACACCGATTCCGAATGCGAATCCAGACATCTTCGTCGAATCATAGCCTGCCATCTCAAGCACGCGTGGATGCACCATCCCGCTACCAAGAATCTCAATCCAGCCTGTCTTCTTACAGACGTTGCAGCCTTTGCCGCCGCACTTGAAACAAGAGATGTCGACTTCGACCGACGGCTCCGTGAACGGGAAGAAACTTGGACGGAGACGAATCTCACGCGTCTCACCGAACAACTGCTTGACGAACGATTCGAGCGTCCCTTTCAAATCGGCCATCGAGATATGCTCATCGATGACGAGCCCTTCGATTTGCATGAACTGATGCGAGTGCGTCGCGTCATCCTCATCGCGACGGTACACTTTACCCGGACAGATGATGCGAATTGGTTTCCCTTCGGCTTGGAGCATCGTCCGCGCCTGGACAGGAGACGTATGTGTCCGGAGAAGCGTCTCGTCTGTCACATAGAACGAATCCTGCATATCGCGGGCCGGATGATCTTTCGGGAGGTTGAGCATCTCGAAATTGTATAAATCCGTCTCGACTTCCGGACCTTCGGCAATCGTGTAGCCGAGACCGACGAATAAGTCTTCCATCTCATCGATGATCTGTTGAAGCAAGTGGGTGTGTCCTGGCAGAGACGTCCGACCCGGGAGCGTGACATCAATCGTTTCCGCCGCAAGTTTCGCTTCGAGTTCGACTGCCTTCACTTCCTCGATTCGTGCCTCTAACGTGTCTTGGATTGTCGTCCGGACCGTGTTGACGAGTTCACCGACGGCAGGTCGTTCTTCAGGTGAGAGTTTCCCCATCCCGCGGAGCACCTCGGTCATCGGCCCCTTTTTTCCTAAATATTTGATGCGGATATCGTTCAACTCTTTTTGTGACGACGCCGCTTGAATCTCCTGCAACGCCTCTTGTTGTAATTGTTCCAACTGTTCTTTCATAATTTATTTCCTCCTCTACAAAAAAAGTCCCTTCAGTCGATGACTGAAGGGACGAATAATCGCGGTACCACCCTACTTGGCCGAAATCGGCCCACTTGAGAGCATCGGTATCGGGATGCTACCCCGGTGTTGTCTCCAACACGACTCGAGAGTGAATTCGGCGCCGACCAAGGCATCGGCTCGCAGTCTCGGCCCATGCTCCCTGTACTCGTTCGGTAGTTCGCGTACTATGCTCTTTCAACGTCTATCCATTATTTTGTTCGATGTAATTAACCTATCACGATTCGTCAGTGCTGACAAGGTTATTGTAGCGCGATCCGATACATGAGAATACCGGCCGCGACGGCCGCGTTCAACGATTCGGCATCGCCGAGAACCGGGATATGGACACGGGTATCACATAATTCGAGCACGTCGTGATGCACGCCTTGCGCCTCGTTGCCGATGACGAGCGCGACCTTCTCACTGAACTTGACTTGCTCGTAAGACGTCGCTTTCGCGAGCGCGGTGCCATAAATATGGAAGCCTTCGCTCTTCAATTCAGGCAACGTCTCGAGTAAATCGACCGAGCTCACATTGACGTGGAACAAGGAACCTTGTGTCGCGCGCACGACCTTGGCATTGAACGGGTCGACCGTCCCTTTACCGAGAAGGACCGTGTCAAAGCCGGCCGCGTCGGCCGTTCGAATCATCGTCCCGAGGTTACCTGGGTCTTGGATGCGATCGAGGACGAGCACATGATTCATCTTTCGTTCGACCGGGGCCATCTTGACGACAGCGAAAACACCTTGCGTTTTCTCTGTCTCTGACAATAAGTCAGCCACATGGTCGGATAGTTCGAGGACAGGCATCTCATCAAGGCGCCATGATCCTTTCGGGGTATACGACTCCCCCATAATCAGCTGGACGAGACGTCCGGCACGGATGGCCTCGTCGACCAAATGCTCGCCTTCGACCAAAAATTGTCCGGACTCTTGTCTGCCTTTTTTCGTCATCAAACGCTTTAAGCGCTTAATCGTCTCACTTTTCGTAGACGTGATTTTCGTCATATTATCCCTCTTTCAACCATTGAACCGTTTCGTGGTCGAGTCGTTTCGTGAGCGCTACGACCAAATCGACGGCTGCTTCATAATCTGCTTTGTGAATGATTGAGACATTCGTATGCAAATAACGGACCGGTACCGTGAGCGCGACGGCCGGCATCCCGACACCTGCCAAATGGAAGCGTCCAGCGTCCGTTCCACCGCCCGGCGTCAAATCCAATTGGTACTTGATGTCGTTCTCTTTCGCCACTTCGACGATCAAATCGATGAGGCGCGGGTTCGTGATGGTCGTCGCATCGAAGAAGATGACTTGAACGCCTTCCCCGAGTTTCGACAATCCTTCAGCCGGTGTCATCCCTGGTGTATCTCCTGGAATTCCCGTATCGACGGCGATGGCGACGTCCGGTTTGACCAGGTTGGCAGCCGTGACGGCACCGCGTAACCCGACTTCTTCTTGGACCG
Source organism: Exiguobacterium sp. E4787 (assembly GCF_018618375.1). Lineage (NCBI taxonomy): Bacteria > Bacillati > Bacillota > Bacilli > Caryophanales > Exiguobacterium > Exiguobacterium sp. E4787. Next base: position 303,014 of record NZ_JACSLY010000001.1, read on the forward strand.
TCGCTCCTGTAAAGACGACACCCGGAACTTCGTCGTCTTTCAATCGTTTCGCCGCCTCGATGGCGATGGCACAACCGATTCGGTTATCCCACGCTTTGGCCATCAAGAAGTCTTCATTTTTCATGACCGTGAACTCACAGTGCGGGACGACCGTATCGCCCGGGCGAATGCCCCACTCCGCGATTTGATCTTTCGACGTCGCACCGATATCGAGGAACATGTCTTTAATCTCGACAGGTTTCTTGCGCGCCTCGAGCGGAAGCACGTGCGGCGGTTTCGCACCGATGACTCCAGGGATTTTTTCGCCCGAGCGTGTGACGACGTCCATGCGTTGCGCGAGCAATACTTGATTCCACCAGCCACCGAGCGCTTGGAAACGTAAGAAGCCACCTTCTTCGATTCGTGTCACCATGAAGCCGACTTCATCCATATGGCCGGCAATCATGACACGTGGGCCGTCTGCCTTGCCCGTCACCCGTCCAAACAGACTGCCTAGTCCGTCTTGTTCGAACGCTTCCACGTGAGGCTCCAAGTATTCGCGCATCAATGAGCGGACTTCTCCTTCATTTCCCGGGACACCGGTGGCATCCGTCAAGCGTTTAAGCATATGTAATGATTCGTTCATGGGACATCGCTCCTTCGTTTCGATTAGTAACCTTGATTTTGTCGCTCATGGTTCTTTTCATTTTTTGCCATATACGCCATCACCATCAACTCTTCGTTGATGCCGAGCGTATAGCCAAGTTCGAGATAAGCCGCCATCAGCGTCTCGTACATCGGTTCCGTCTTCGACAAACCAAAGTTCGTCACTTTGCGGAACACGTCTAAAAAAGCGTCAGTCGCATCAAGATACGAGCTACCTGTTGGGAACGAATCGCGTTCATACCCGAGGGCAAGACCGAGCGACAATAAGAAATGAATGCCGTCGACATACTCTTCTAAGATCACGTCTTGAGGCGACGGGCCCTTCGTTGACCAAAATTTAAAACTACGGGTCTCATTGGCGAGTTCACCAAGTTCGACGAGCAAAGCGAGCAGCCGCTCATCAAATTGGTTCCCGGATAGTTGATGTTCTTCTTTGATCCGCTCATCTAATTCACGCTGCCGATCAAATAATGTTGTCCAGTTCACCGGTTGCTCCTCCTATTCTGCATTCAAAGCAGTACTAAAATCATTAAAGACCAGCCGACTGCCAAAATCAATACTTGTATTTGAACGCTTTTTGGGGCATGAACCGCCTTTTTCCGCGTCAAATGAAGTCCGAACAGAGCACCGATCGCACCGCCGGCATAAGCATATAAGACGTTGAAATCACCTTCGCCGAGCGTGTAACGTTTCGCCTGCACGTATGTATAGACGTTCAAGACGATGAGTGCCAACGCGACGATGGCCAAGACAGATGGATTCATAGTCCGCCCTCCTTATCTTAAGTTTAAGGAATTAATCAGAAAAAAGAAAGCGCCGAGATAAGGTCTCGGCGCTGTCGATTGAACGATTACGCGTTCAATTTTGATTTAGCTGTATCAGCAAGTGACGCGAATGCCTGTGCATCTGTCACAGCAAGCTCAGCAAGCATCTTACGGTTGATGTCGATTCCTGCAAGCTTGAGGCCGTGCATCATACGACTGTATGAAAGACCGTTTGTACGTGCTGCCGCATTGATACGTGTAATCCAAAGACGACGGAAATCACGTTTCTTCTGACGACGGTCACGGTAAGCGTACATGAGTGACTTCATGACTTGTTGTTTTGCTACTTTAAATAGAATGTGTTTCGAGCCAAAATAACCTTTGGCAAGCTTGATTTGCTTTTTACGACGTTGACGAGTCGTATAACCGCCTTTTACGCGTGGCATATGGTTTCCCTCCTAAATTCTTTCTGTATTACTTCGCGATCATGTTGCGAATGCGTTTGAAGTCTCCAGCTGAGACGATAGCACCTTTACGGAGCTTACGTTTCGCTTTAGTCGATTTGTTACCAAACAAGTGACTTGTGTAAGCGTGTGAACGCTTGAGTTTACCTGATGCAGTACGTTTGAAACGTTTAGAAGCACCACGGTGCGATTTCATTTTCGGCATGAGTATTTCCTCCCCACTATGACTCGATGATTAATCTTCTTTCTTCGGAGCCAGCACTAAGAACATGCTGCGTCCTTCCATCTTCGGCTTTTGCTCAACTGTTGCCAAGTCGGCACATTCCGCCGCCAATTTTTCCATGACGCGTCGGCCGATTTCCGAGTGTGTGATGGCGCGTCCGCGGAAACGGATCGACGCTTTCACTTTGTTACCATTTTCAAGGAATTTGCGAGCGTTACGCAATTTCGTTTGGAAATCGTTTTCCTCGATTGTCGGGCTGAGGCGCACTTCTTTCAATTGGATGACCTTTTGGTTTTTACGCGCTTCTTTCTCCTTTTTCTGGAGTTCGAAACGGTATTTCCCATAGTCCATGATTTTAGCGACCGGTGGGTTAGCTTTGTCGGCGACCAAGACGAGATCGAGTTCAGCCTCTTCTGCTAAACGTAATGCTTCATTACGCGATTGCACACCGAGTTGTGCACCGTCCGCTCCAATTAAGCGAACTTCACGGGCACGAATGTTTTCGTTGATAAAGAGCTCTTTGCTAATGGTTAGCACCTCCATCGTGCGGTTGCACGAGTTTTAGATTGATAAGACAACATGGCAATAAAAAAAGCGTCGGCAGTTTCCCGCCCACACATCATTTCGGATACAGCAGAGACCAAGGCTCGACTGCTTCACGTACATGATGGACCTGACCGAATCTGTTCGGACGAGGTGAGAAGCGGGCGCTTCTGCTTTGTTGTATTTAATCACTATGTCATCTTAACACCAATAGGATTAAGATGTCAAGAATTCGCGCATGAATAATTGGTAGCTCACACTTTTATGATGATAACAGTCATTTCGCTGTTTCGCAATACCTTTTCCAAGGGAATAAAATAAAAAAGGAGGGATGGACCGTGTCTTGGAGAAAGCAAGTGAAAGACGACCATGATTATCATGACCAAATCAAACACATCGTACAAGAGACGATGCGCCACCATGAGGTGAGTGATGCCAAGCTCGAAGCGATTTTGACGGACTTATTAGAAGAAATGAACCGAATCACATTGAAGATTGTCGACGACCATGAGTCCGCTCGCGACTATATCCATAAACGATGGTATTGAAAAAAGGGCGCTCGCCCTTTTTTCAATACCATTTGTCACGTGGTCAATGTAAATCAATTCGTCAACGACTTGAAGAAGTTGCTGAGTGCATCGAACAAGCGGGCGAAGAAACCTTGGACTTCCTCGGTCTCGAGGAACGCCTGGACGTCTTGTCCGGCACCTTGCAGCCCGTTGCTGATTGCGCCCCAGTCTAGGTTCGCTTGTTGCATGTTTTCAAACAGCGTCGTCAATTGCGTTAACTGCGTATCAGACAATTGGACATTGTTTTGATTCAACACTTGGATGACGATATCGCGAATCTCAATGTTCGTCTCCGGTGCCTTGTTCGCAATCTCAGCTTTGATCTCGTTCATGAGACCGGCCACATCCTCTTGACCGACTGTCTTCCCGATTTCAGACGTGACAGCTAGTTCTTCCTGCGCCAAGTCTTTCCGCTCTTCGGACAATTGGATTCCTGTCTCTTCCGCTGTCTGATCGTACGCTTTCATGATGCCCGTCAAGGCCGACGTCCCGGTGACACGAATCGGAGATGTGATGTAAATGTCGGCATCGGTGACACCAGCGGTCACGAGTGCGTTCGCATACATATCTTCGGTGACCCACGTCACGTTCTCCGTTTTGATATCGAGTCCAGTCCCGTCAGTCAGTTTGATACGGGCTGATGAATACATACCTCCGCCGCGCTGTGCTTGTGGGACGGCATCCCCTAAGTACTTATCTTCATCGGCCGCGGTCGTGATGATCGGTTCAATCCCAGCCGGTGCCTCAACTCGTTCGAGCACCCAATCCCGTTGGCTGGCTGATAATGATTCACCGAGTGTGACAATCGTGTCATCGACGATGGCTTCTGCGTTTACTTTTGGAATCATGCTTGTCGCGACGACCGAACCGATCGTCAACGCCACTAATGGTTTCATATAATTCAAAATGAATCACTCCTTTCTTCTACCTTACGTTTCCATCACTCGTTCCGCATCCGTCTTGAGACCGAAAAAACGACCACCCTTCCGGCGAAGGATGGTCGACCGATTAACGTGAACGGTTCGCGATTTCTTCTGTGAGGGATGCCAAGAACGCATCGAGTGTGGCCGATACTTGTTCTTGCTGTCCGTAGCGGCGGATGTTGACCGCACGCTCATCGCGCTCTTTATCACCGAGGACGAGTGTCATCGGAATCTTCTTCATCTGTGCTTCTCGGATCTTATAGCCGAGCTTCTCGTCACGGAGGTCCGTTTCGACACGGACACCGCGCTTGACGAGCTCTGCCTTCACTTCTGCGACATATTCGTCGTGAACGTGCGAAACAGGAATCAATTTGACTTGAACCGGGGCGAGCCATGTCGGGAACGCTCCTTTATACTCTTCGATCAAGTAAGCGACAAAACGCTCCATCGTCGAGACGACACCACGGTGAAGGACGATCGGGCGATGGTCTTTGCCGTCTGGTCCTGTGTACGTCAAGTCGAATCGCTCAGGGAGCAAGAAGTCGAGTTGGACCGTCGACAACGTCTCCTCTTTGCCGAGCGCCGTCCGGACTTGGACGTCAAGCTTCGGTCCGTAGAACGCCGCTTCGCCTTCCGCTTCGAAATACGGGAGACCGAGCTCATCCATCGTCTCTTTCAATTGACGTTGGGCTGTTTCCCAAATCGCATCGTTGTCGAAGTACTTCTCTTTATCGGCCGGGTCACGGTACGACAAGCGGAAGCGATAATCCTTGATGCCAAAGTCGGCATACACTTCTTGAATCAAATGGACGATATCTTTGAACTCTTGCTTCATCTGCTCAGGTGTGACGAACGTATGCCCGTCGTTTAACACCATGTAACGGACGCGTTGGAGGCCTGTGAGCGCCCCTGACATCTCGTAACGGTGCATACCGCCGAGCTCGGCGATGCGAAGCGGGAGTTCGCGGTATGAGCGCGGCTCATGTTTATAGATCGTCATGTGGTGAGGACAGTTCATCGGACGAAGGACGAGTTCTTCGTTGTCCATCTCCATTTTCGGGAACATATCGTCTTGATAGTGATCCCAGTGACCCGATGTCTTATACAGGTCGACCGAACCGAGGACCGGTGTGTAGACGTGCTGATACCCGAGCTCGAGCTCTTTGTCGACGATATAACGTTCGACCGTACGACGAATCGAGGCACCTTTCGGGAGCCACATCGGCAAACCCTGGCCGACTTCTTGCGACACGAAGAAGAGATCGAGTTCTTTCCCGAGCTTGCGGTGATCGCGCTCTTTCGCTTCCTCTAGCAGACGCAAGTGTTCCGCGAGTTGCTCTTTCGTCGCGAATGCCGTTCCATAAATCCGTTGGAGCATTTTGTTATCCGAGTCGCCGCGCCAGTATGCGCCAGCCACACTCATCAACTTGAACACTTTCAATTTCGATGTCGACGGGACGTGCGGTCCGCGGCACAAGTCGAAGAATTCGCCTTGATGGTAAATCGTAAGCGTCTCGCTCGCCGGGATATCTTCAATCAATTCGATTTTGAGCGGGTCTCCGAGCTGTTTATAGCGCTCGAGCGCTTCGTCGCGCGAGACGACTTCGCGAGTGATGTCCAAGTTCTCATCGACGATTCGTTTCATCATCTTCTCGATTTCTGGAAGGTCTTCCTCGTTGATGCGGCGGTCCATCTCGATATCATAATAGAACCCGTTCTCGATTGTTGGTCCGATGCCGAGGTAGATGCTACCTTCTTCGCCGTACAACCGTTTGATGGCTTGGGCCATCAAGTGGGCTGACGAGTGGCGCATCAAATCGATGCCGTCTTCTGAGTCAGGCATGACGAGCTCGATTTTGCCGTCCTGTTCAATCGGACGACGGTAATCGATCATCTCACCGTCGATTTTTGCCGCGATTGCTTTTTTACGAAGCCCTGGACTGATTGAACCTGCTACTTCTTCTGCTGTGATTCCGGCCTCAAACTCTTTGACGGCCCCATCTGGAAATGTCAATTGAATCATGTGTCAACTTCCCCTCTCTACATTTAAAAATAAATAAAAAAAGCCCATCCCTATGAAAGGGACGAGCTTTGATTCTCGTGGTACCACCCTCGTTCCCAAGCAATCCGCTTGGCTCGAACACACGATAACGAGTGTGAATCGCCGCACGATTGACCCGTACGGTGCTCGGAGGGAGTAAGGCGATCGGCGTGTTTAGGAAGCTCTCACCAGCCTTCCCTCGCTTTGAAACCCGTTACGACGTCTCATGTCCTCTTCAATGCATCGGTTATATGCTTATTAGTATAGTCAACTCGTTCCAGAAATACAATCCCTTTACCGCCGTCGATTCTCACCTTTTAACTCAATTTGCGTCGTCGTCGTCGAGATGCGCTGCATAAGCCGCTGCGCCTTCATTTTGTTCTGTGGCGAACCGTCGATTGAGAAGTGGGTCTCGAGCTCTTCTCCGCTAAAGTTCGAGCTGTAAAGCGTCGGCAAGCGATGCATCATGCGATACTGTAAAATGATCCCGAACAGTTCATCCCGTACCCACGGACTGATTGCCTCGGCCCCGATGTCATCAATCAATAGCACCGGCACGTGTTGGAATGACGTCAAAAACGAATCGAACGAGTCGGTCCGGATTTTCCGTTTTGCTTCCGAGACGAATCCCGGGGCGTGGACAAGGATCGTCTCGATGTCCGCCACTTTCAGCTCATTAGCAATCGCCGCGAGCAAGTACGTCTTCCCGACGCCGAAGCTACCGTGAAGGTATAAACCGTTCACTTTTTGGCGGGTCTTCATGCCTGAGACGAACCGCATCGATTCACGGAGTGCGATTTTACGGGCGTCATCGGACCAGTCGAATGATTCAAAGCTCGCCTCTCGCACTTCCTCCGGCAAGAATAGACTCTTGAACTTCCGGTCCATCTCTTTTTGGCGCCGTGCTTGACGATGCTTCACCGTCTCTTCATAACGGATTGCGATTTGACCGAGGTCGACATAGAGCACCGGCTGATGGCCCGGGATGACGGCTTGCTCCTCGACGAGCTTCTTACCGTCCATCTGTTCCGCATATTCACTGAGCTTCGTAAAGCCGACTTCGACCGCCGTCTCGTCTAACTCCGGATGCGCCTTTAAAAAAGCGACGACTTCTGGATGTTCGAGGGTGCGCCGGCGAATCGATTCGTACGCTTCCCGCACTTCTTTCCGGTTCATCATTTGGGCGAGCGTTTGATTGATGCGTTCCATGTCCCTCATCCTTTCTCTTTCAATTCATTCAACAGCTTAACGAGTTCCGCGTCGTCTGGGACCGATGCCTCGAGCTCTTGTTTTCGTTTTTGATCGTACGTCCGTTGCTCTTTCGCCTCGTCTTCGAGCCATTTCGGCATCTCGGTCTTGTCTTTGCGTCTCGAGCCGACGGTCGTCCGCTGTTGCACATTTTCCCGTTTCTGCTGTTTCTTCTCGATGAGCGCATCTTGTGTCGCTTCTTGTTCCAACGCGTCTTTGGCGTTTAAATAGCCCGCCGTCTTCCAACTCGTCGCGATCCGCATGACATAGTTCTCACTGAGCCGCGTCTGCTTCTTCACTTCGATACAGTAATAGAACAATGCATTGATGACACTTGGTGCGAGCCCGAGCGTATCGACGAGATCGATAATGAGTTGCTCATCACTCTTCGACAGTTGTGGCGTCTTCCGTAACGTCGACACGTATTGATGCGGATGCGCTTCTTCCATGACCGTCACGTCATGCAAATCACCGATTTCTGCTTTTACCGTCTCGTCCAACTTCACTTTCCGATGTCGCGTTTGTTTCTTCTTCAACTGCAACACCATTTGGCGGCAGCCGTCGCGTTTCTCTTGCTCGCTGAGTGGTAGATACGCCTCGTGGACGAAATACTCCTTCAACATCTCGGCCATCGTCTCTTCATCGATTTGTGAGACGTAGGCAAGCTTCGTGATCGTCTCATCGAGCTTCTTCGTGAAAAAGCCGACGGGGAAGTTCGTCAGTTTTTTGACGATTTCCATATCGAACGTATAGTTGATCTCGATTTTGGCGCGGTCGGGTTTCTCGTAGTTCTTTTGGGTGAACGCCATGTGATTGACACCTTTGACGTCGAACACTTCATTAAAGTCTTTCGTCACCTCGATAATCCCGGCCGGCAATGGATCGATCGTGAATCGTCCTTGCAACTGTTTGAAGCGAACTTCCCCGACTTTATAGAAAAGAAAACTCGACAACAGTCCGTCGTTCAAGAACGTATGGGGTGCGAGCGGGACACGCAATTGATATACGTACTGAGTCAAACGCTCGTCTTTCGTCTTATACGTCCGGACGAGACCAATCGCCTCGAGCCGAAACAGACAGTCCGTCAGCTCGTTAATCGAGTAATCTAGCATTTCACAGAGCGCGCTGTGCGACATATAATTCGATTTCATCTTCCCGGGCTTGAGCTCGCTCCAAAGCGTCTGATACATCGCAAGTGCCTTCACACCGATGACCGGCTGATATAAGTGGTACAACGACTGATACGACTCGCGATCGATGAGCCCAGTGCTCATAATCAACAGTTCGTCAGTCCCGTACAAGATTCGTTCTTTTTCCATGATAGGTCTCCCCTGAAAAAGGCGACCAGCAGGCCGCCCCTCTAGTTGGTCGATTTTTCTTGCTTCATTAAATCTTCAAGTTCTTTAAAGAACACAGAGATATCTTTGAACTGGCGATAGACGGACGCGAAGCGGACGTAGGCAACTTCATCGACACGTGCCAATTCATTCATCACGAGCTCACCGACTTGCTCACTCGGAATCTCGGACTGACCGAGCGCGCGTAACTGTTGTTCGACTTTCGTGACCACGCCTTCGAGTTGCTCTAGCGTGACCGGTCGTTTTTCGCACGCCCGAATAATCCCGCGAAGTACTTTCTCCCGGCTGAACTCTTCCCGATTCCCGTCTTTTTTAACGATGATGAGCGGGGTCTGTTCGACCGTTTCAAACGTGGTGAAGCGATAGCCGCACTCCTCGCATTCGCGACGGCGACGAATCGAATAGAAATCTTGTACTGGTCGGGAGTCGAGCACTCTCGTTCCATTATGATCGCATTTAGGACAACGCATGCTCAGCCCTCCTTATCGTTCAACAGATTGATTCCCGATGGCGCGGAGCGGGAACTTCACTTGTAGCGCCTCATAGTATGCGGTGACGATTTGACCAAGGTCCGGTCCGAGCATCTGGTCACGGTTCAACGTGAAGTCGACAGCCGTGCGTCCGCCATCCACTTGAATGACTGTCGCCAGTGCATCCCAGCCGTCACCGTAAAACGCCACTTCGCCCCGGTCTGCATCGACCCGGCGAACCGTTTGTCCTTGTGCTTCAATCCGTTCGCGGAGCCATGTGAGCACGGCGGTCGGCGATGCTGCTACGTAACGTGTGCGTAGCGCCTCATTTTTATGCAAATCGTCCGTCTGGACATGTGTTTGAAACTTATCCAATAATCCCATTATCCACCTCGACACCTTATTTATATAGGTTAAGCATATCAAAATTAAGCGGTTAACAAAACAATTAAAAGGGCTGACCGAAATTCGGCCAGCCTCAAAAGGTCAATCTGATTATTTGCTGATTGCAACTTGTGCTTCCGGAACACGAATCGGCCCCATTCCGCGATCAAGTTTAACGTCCTCACGAACTTTTGCTTCCAAGCCTTCCGCGATGTACTGCGAAGCTGTGGCCGGATCAATTCGGTCCCCACATGTGAACACATCGACTGATGCGTAGCCATGCTCTGGGAAACTGTGAATCGTTAAGTGTGATTCTGAGATGATAACGACTCCACTTACACCGTGTGGCGCAAATTTGTGGAAAGCGACTTCGCGGACTTCAGCGCCCGAACGAAGTGCTGCATCGACGAACAAGCGCTCGATGTAGTCAATATCGTTCAATTTGTCGGGATTGCACTCCCAAAGTTCTGTAATAATGTGACGTCCCATAGTATCCATATTAGTGGATCCCCCTTTACATCAATGGTCTCAAAGTAGTTGATGATCACTCACTTTGTGCCTGAATCGCCCACAACCACGGGGGCAAGTTAGTCCAAAGAGGTCCTAACCCTTTAAGTTGCGTTTGTCAGACCAATTGAAGTTCACGAGTTAGAGTGTATCGCGTTTGGGACGTCGATACAAGACATTTGTTTCAATTCCTTAAAAATATTTTTGTGTAAATATATTTCTTCAGACGTGGGTTTCTTGTTGCCCGATTTGCAAGTAGCTCGCGACCATATCCAACAGGTCGACGACACGGCACGAATAACCCCATTCGTTATCGTACCAGGCGAGGACTTTGACGTGATTGCCCCCGAGCACCATCGTCGAATCGGCATCGATAATCGACGAACGCTCATCCCCGTTGAAGTCGATTGAGACGAGTGGTTCGTTCGAGACACCAAGGATGCCCGTCATCTCTCCGTGAGCGGCACGCTCGAACGCCTCATTCACTTCATCGACCGTCACGTCCCGTCGTAACTCGACGACGAGGTCGACGAGTGAGACGTTCGGTGTCGGGACGCGAAGCGCCATCCCGTTCAATTCCCCTTGCAGTTCAGGCAAGACGAGTCCGATGGCTTTGGCAGCCCCGGTCGAAGTCGGTATAATGGAACTACCACAAGCACGGGCGCGCCGTAAGTCTTTATGTGGATTATCGATATTATTTTGATCATTCGTATAGGCGTGCACGGTCGTGATGAGCCCCGTCTCGATGCCGAATGTCGAGTCCAATACTTTCACGACCGGGCCGAGACAGTTCGTCGTGCACGAAGCGTTCGAGATGATGTGATCGTGCTCCGGTAAATAATCACGATCGTTCACCCCCATGACAATCGTCCGCAGCTCACCTTTCCCTGGCGCCGTCAAAATGACTTTTTTCGCACCGGCCGTCAAATGTTTTGCTGCCCCGACGTCTGAATTGAATTTCCCCGTCGCCTCGATGACGATTTCGACGCCGAGCTCGTTCCACGGCAACCGCTCCGGATCACGCTCGGAGACGAGCATGATGCGTTTCCCATCGACTTCAAGCGCATCCCCATGCGCCCTCACCGTGAGTGTGAACGGTCCGTGGACCGTGTCGTGCTTAATCAGATGGGCGAGCGTCTCCGCCGGATAGCTCGCATTGATGGCGACCACGTCGTGACGCCCTTCAAGCATCAATTTCCGGAACACCATTCTTCCGATTCGACCAAATCCATTGATTGCAACTTTCGTCCCCATGTAAAGTCCCCCTTTTTTCTGCGTTACGACACCATTATAACGGAAAAATGGAAGCGTTTTCACTATGAATCGTCACATTTCTTTCGCTTTTTTACAGTTTCAGATTTGAAAAAGAGGGAAATTTGGTGTAGAGCTTGGAAAGGAGCTAGGACAGCATGTTCGATTGGACCGATTTAGACAAATTTATCATCTCGTTTTTCATCATTTTGCCGATTGTGACGATTATCCATCAATTCGGCCACTTCTTCTTCGCGAAACTATTTGGGGGTTCGCTCGATATGGAGATTGGGACCGGTAAAAAATTATTCAAAGTCGGACGCCTGCAGTTCAACCGCGTCTATTTCTATGACGCGTGGTGTCAATTCAGCGACTTGAAGTATAGCAACCGCTTGACCCGCAGTCTCGTCTACGCGGGCGGTTCGATTTTTAACTTATCGAGCATCTTGCTCGTGAACGCCTTCATCTTGATGCGAGAGATTGAACCGACGCTCTATACGTATCAATTCGCGTATTTCTCGTTTTATTACGTCTTCTTCTCGCTCTATCCGATTTATTATTCGAACGGTCACCCAAGTGACGGCCGAGCCATCTTCGATACGTGGAAGAAAGGCCGACCGGACTCAGACCCGTTGAACTGAACAAAAAAAGAAGGCGCTCAGCCGCCTTCTTTTTTCATGTCTTCGAATTGTTCGACGAGGTGGGCCACTTGGGCCGACAAATCGCCTAAAGCACCGTTATTGTTGATTAAAAAATCAGCTTGTTGCTTCTTCTCTTCAATCGGCATTTGGGCATGGATGCGCGCGAACGCTTCCGCTTTCGTCAAGCCGTTCCGCTCCATGAGACGCATCAACTGAATCTCTTCGCGGCAATAGACGACGACCGTATAGTCGACGAGGTCGCGCATCGTCCCTTCGAACAAGAGCGGGATGTCGAAGATGACGACGGTCTGCCCAGCCGCCTCGTAGCCACGCATCTCTTCGAGCATCTCCTCACGAATCGCCGGATGCATGAGTTGATTCAGCAACTGGCGTTTGGCGTCATCATGAAAAATCTCACGCCCGAGCGCTTGACGGTTCAACGTGTCACCGGAGAAACATTGTGGGAACGCCTCACGAACGGCCGCGAACGCCTTACCTCCCGGCTCGATGACGATTCGCGCCATCTTGTCGGCATCGATAATCGGGATGCCTTGCTTTCGAAACAGGCGGGATACGGTCGACTTCCCTGTCGCAATTCCACCTGTCAAACCAATCTTCAACATCGTGTCCACCTCTTACTGTTGGCAGTGCGGACAGTAGTGCGTGCCCCGTCCGCCCAATTTCATCTTTTCAATCGGTCGACCGCAACGTTTACACGGCTCACCGGTCTGACCATACACGTAGAGCGTCTCTTGATACGTCCCGCTCGCACCGTCGGGATTCGTATAACTTCGAATCGTGCTCCCGCCGCGCTCAATCGCTTCCGTCAACACCGCCACAGCCTCTTGGTGCACTAAACGTACCTCGTCTAGCGAGAGCGAGGCGGCCGGCCGGGTCGGATGGACACCGGCCCGGAACAACGTCTCATCGACATAAATATTACCGAGGCCGACGAAAATCGACTGGTCGAGGAGTGCGGTCTTGATGGCCCGGACGTTCATCCGCTTCAATCGGGTGTGGAGCGTCTCCGCCGTCACTTCCGGATCGAACGGTTCAAGCGCGAGCAACGACAACGGCGGTGTCACATACAAGTCGTCATTCGTCTTCAGTTCCATCGTGCCGAACTTTCTGACGTCGTTGTAATGGAGCGTCGTCCCGTCCGTGAACGTGAAGACGACGTGCGTATGTTTGACCGGATTGACCATTTCGTCATGCGGAAAGAATTTCCCTTCCATGCGGAGATGCGAAACGAGATATCCGTTCGTCAATTTGAACAAAATAAATTTCCCGCGCCGTTCGACGTCTTGAATCGTCTCACCGAGCAACTGTTGAACCCAAATCTCCGGTTCGTGTCCCCGAATGATTTTCGCGTCGAGCACCTCGACATTTGCAATCGTTTTTCCGGAGACGAACGGTCGCAATCGGCGACAGACCGTCTCCACTTCTGGTAATTCAGGCATATTGATTTCCTTTCTCGATCTTATTTCGTGTCGAACCACGTCTCACCGAACGAACCGTCCGCGCGGAGCGGGACGTCCAATGTGATTGTGTGCTCCATCGCTTGTTTGACGATTTTTTCGAGCGCTTCCGTCTCTTCTTTCGGCCCTTCGAAGATGAGTTCATCGTGGACTTGAAGCAATAGTTTCGACTTAAGTCCCGACTCTCGGAGCGCCACGTCGACGTCAATCATCGCTTTCTTGATAATATCGGCTGCCGTCCCTTGAATCGGCGTATTGATGGCCGTCCGTTCGGCGAAACCGCGCAAGTTGAAGTTGCGTGAATGGATGTCCGGGATATTGCGGCGGCGTTTCAACATCGTCTCGACGTAGCCGTGTTCCCGGGCCCGTTCGATGGCAGCATCCATGAACCGTTTCACTCCTGGGAATTGCTCGAAGTACGTATCGATGAACGTCTGCGCTTCTTTTCGGCTGATACCGAGGTTTTGCGACAGCCCATAATCACTGATGCCGTAGATAATCCCAAAGTTGACCGCTTTCGCTTGACGACGCATGAGCGACGTCACTTCTTCTTTGGCGACCCGGAACACGTTGGCTGCCGTCGACGTATGAATATCCTCGTCATGCAGGAACGCCTCGAGCATCTTCTCATCTTGTGACATGTGGGCCATGATGCGGAGCTCGATTTGCGAGTAGTCGACCGCATAGAGTACCCAGTCTGCCTCGCTCGCTGTGAACGCTTTACGAATGCGACGTCCTTCTTCCAAGCGAATCGGGATGTTTTGCAAGTTCGGGTTGACCGAAGATAACCGTCCCGTCTGCGTCAACGTCTGCGTGTAACGGGTATGGATTTTCCCGTCGTCCTTGATGACTTTTTGTAGCCCTTCGACGTACGTCGACTGCAACTTTCCGAGTTCACGGTAATGCATGATATGTTCGACGATTGGGTGAAGCGGTGCGAGTTTTTCCAGTACGTCCGCCGCCGTCGAGTATCCCGTCTTCGTCTTCTTGACCGGCGGCAACGCCAACTTCTCGAATAGGATGACGCCGAGTTGCTTCGGTGAATTGATATTGAACGTTTCGCCAGCGAGGCTGTGAATTTCGGTCTCGAGTTGAAGCAAGCGTTCGCGGAGATCGTCTTCCATCACCTTCAATGTCGCCACGTCGACGTGAATCCCGGCCCACTCCATCTCAGCGAGCACCGAGGCGAGCGGCCGTTCCAAATCTTCATACAGCGATGTCTGTTCGTTTTGGACAAGCTCGTTACTGACGTTCACGAACAACGTCAAGATGGCCATCGCCTTCTCCCCGAGGTGTTGCTCGAGGACATCTTGTTCCGGCACGTGCAGTTTTGCCCCTTTTCCATACACGGGCTCATCTTCCGGCAAGGCGTATTCGAAATGGGCGGCAATCGAGTCGAGCGTCGTCCCGCCTGACAAGTTGAGCAAATAGCCAGCGACGAGCAAGTCCTCGTAGCCTCGGAGCGACACGCCGTGGCGTTTCAATTGAATGATCGTCTGTTTCGCATCGAGACAAATCGTGGCCCGGTTTTCATCCGCCAGCCATTCGCGGACAGCCGGCACGTCTAAGAGCGACACGTCACCGACGGTCACCCCGGCTTTTGAAGCGATGGCCACGCCAATGACCGATTCTTCGAAATAATCGTCGCGAAGTTGCTCGAGGAAGAGGACCGCTTCTGTCAAGTCTTGCTCGTCAATCCCGATATGGTTCACATCACGCACTTCCACGGCTTCCTCGCTCGCCGCGTCGAGACTCAGTTTCCCGAGAAGCGACTTGAACTGCAGGCTCATGAACAGCGGCTTCACTTTTCCAGCGTCATACGGATGGAACGTGAGCTCGTCCATGGTAACGTCAATCGGCACGTCGGTAAAAATCGTCGCCAATTGTTTCGACATGAGCGCTTCCCGCTCGTTCGCCTCGACCTTCTCTTTTTGCTTCCCTTTCAGTTCATGCGTATGTTCATATAGGCCTTCCACAGAACCGTAAGCTGTGAGCAATTTGAGGGCCGTCTTCTCACCGACACCGGGGATGCCGGGGATGTTATCGGATTTATCGCCCATCAGACCTTTCAAATCAATCATTTGAAGCGGGGTCAGTCCCTCGTATCGCTCGTGGAACGCCGCTGCGTCCATCGTCTCGACGTCAGTGATGCCGCGCTTTGTCAAATAGACGGTGACACGGTCGTCAATCAACTGCAGTAAATCCTTATCACCCGTGACGACCGTCACTTGGTCGAACGCGGTATTTTTTGAAAGCGTCCCGATGATGTCATCGGCCTCGTACTGGTCGAGTTCGAGCACTTTTATACCGAACGCCTCGCAAATCTCACGGACAATCGGGAATTGCTCGCGGAGCTCACCCGGTGTCTTTTGCCGTCCGCCTTTATAGTCGGCATACGTGTCGTGGCGGAACGTCTTTTTCGACGCATCGAACGCGACCGCGAAATGTGTCGGCTGTTCGTCTTCCATCAGCTTCAATAACATCATCGTGAACCCGTACACGGCGTTCGTGTTTCGACCGCTCGCATCCGTCATCGGAGGCAACGCGAAAAAGGCACGATACGTGAGTGAGTTTCCGTCAAGGAGTAGTAGTTTATTCATTGGACAACCTCCATTCTATCTGGTTCCATCATATCATACGGGTACATGCGTTCGAAAAAAAAGACCCTTTTCTAGGTACTAGAAAAGGGTCGATCTTCCCGATCGAGTGGAGATGAGCACCAATCGGGACACGAGATGATGAAGAGGTCTCATCCATAGAGTAGCATCGCTTTGTAAAGCCGGTATGAATTCACCATGAATTCCTTGTTAAGCACTCGGGAATTTGATGGTGAACGTCGTTCCTTCGCCTTCGACGCTATCGACTTGAATCGTCGCGTGATGGAGATCGACGATATGCTTGACGATGGCAAGACCAAGACCCGTCCCGCCGGAGTTTCGGCTCCGCGCCTTATCGACCCGGTAGAACCGTTCAAAGATTCGGCCCACTTCTTTCGGCGCGATGCCGATGCCGTTGTCTTTGACAATCAAATAAGAGCCGTCCGGTCTCTTCTCGACCGCAATCTCGACCTGGCTACCTTCCGGCGAGTAATTGATCGCATTGGCGACGAGATTCAAGATGACTTGTTTGATTCGGTTCATGTCCGCCTGCAAGACGACTTCCCCATCATGACGCGACTCCAAGTGAATCGATTTCTGCTCCGCTTTTTGACTGAGCACGAGACAGACTTCCTCGACGAGCTGATTGAGTTGGACCGGGGTGAACTCCAAATGGAAGTCTTCCCGTTCGAGCCGCGACAGTTCGAGCAAGTCCTCGACGAGCATCTGCATGCGCGTCGCTTCCTTTTGAATGATATCCAAGAATTGATCGCGTAGTTCCGGCACTTCTTTCGCCCCGTCGAGCAGCGTCTCGCTGAAACCACGAATCGACGTGAGCGGCGTCTTCAGTTCATGACTGACGTTCGCGACGAAATCCTTGCGCATCTTCTCAAGTCGCTTCAACTCGCTGATGTCGTTAAAGAGAAGCGTCGTCCCGCGCAACATGCCTGTATCACTGAAAATCGGTGCGGCCGATACCATATACGTCTTTTGGTTGAAACCGGACCGAATCGATAGTTGTCGGCGATGCGGCTCCTCTGTCAAATAGACGTCTTCAATCAGCGTCTCAACGTCCGGGCTCGGCAAGATCCCATGATAAAACTGACCGATCATCAACTCATCATATTGGAACATGTCGCGATACGAGCGGTTGACGAGCGTCACGATGCCACGTTCGTCGACCAAAAGTAACCCTGCTCCCATATACTCGATGAGCGACTCAAGCCTTGCCCGTTGAACCGATTCCCCGAGTGAGATTGTCTCCAAGTTGCGGGCGAGCACGTTAATCGACCCGGCCAGGCTGCCCGTCTCCTCATCGTTTCGCAACTCGTAGACTCGGGCCCGATAGTTCCCGTCCGCCAGTTCTCGCAAGACGATGGTCGCCTCGTCGATTGGTCGGATGAATTGGTTCGTCAGGTTGTGTAACACGAAAAGGATTAAGAAGAACGAGAAAATCAAGGCTAGCGCGATGGTCAGCCAAATCCGGTCATACACCCCTTCCAAATCGGAGACGTAACGGATAAAACTCAAATATACCGTGTCATCGGATGACAGTTCGATCGGCTTCGTGAACTGAATCAAGTCCTCGCGTGTCTCGTTGCCGAACGTCCCGCCTTCCGGAATCGACGAGGCATCCATCCGGAAATCAAAGGAACCGACCCGAAACGGTGTCCCGGCGATGACTTCCATCCGACGATTGAGGAGCAAGATATCGAAACTGCTCTCATCATCGATTTGACCGACGTAGTCTTGGATGTCCGCAAGGTCGCCTCCGTCTAAATAGAGCGCGGCCAACTCAGCGTCTTCTTTCAACCGGTCGCGTTCAGAATCCAAATAAAAGTCTTTGAACAATTGACCGAGCACGATTCCGAGGGTCAATAAGACGCCCGTCACGAGCAGGATGAGCGTCGTCAAAAACCGCGAGCGGTACGTCTTCATTCGGCCATCGGCTCTTCCATCTTATAACCGAGGCCGCGAATCGTCTTGATATAGGTCGGTTTTTTCGTCACCGGCTCAATCTTCTCGCGGAGGTGGCTGATGTGGACGTCCACGATGCGCGTATCTCCGACGAAGTCGTAATTCCAAATCGCCGACAAGAGCTGGTCGCGCGTCAAGACGCGTCCTTTGTTCTTGGCCAGGTAGGCCAACAGTTCGAACTCTTTCGGTGTCAATTCGAGGCGTTCGCCGTTCTTGAACACTTCATAGTTCGACGCGATGATTTTCACGTCGCCAATCTCGATGACGTCCGTGTCCGTCGCCCGCGCTTCTTGTGGGGCCGAACGGCGTAGGATAGCTTTGACCCGGGCTACGACTTCCCGTGGGCTGAACGGCTTCGTCAAATAGTCATCGGCACCGAGTTCGAGGCCGAGCACTTTATCGAACTCATCGTCTTTCGCCGTCAACATGAGAATCGGTGTGTTCACTTTTTGTTGGCGGAGCCGTTTACAAACCTCAAGACCGTCCATCTCAGGCAACATCAAATCGAGGACAATCAAGACGGCATCTTGTTTCTCGGCCAGTTCAAGTCCGGTCTTTCCATCGTGCGCCGTCTCGACTTCGAACCCGGCTTGTTCTAAATTAAACTTTAATAACGTCGCAATCGACACCTCGTCATCGACAACAATTACTTTATCAGCCACGCTTAGTTCCTCCTCTAATCTATCTGTTCAGTCATGTACACTACCTATTTTACAAATCAATGCCACGTACGACCAACCTCAAAGCAAATCTTTACAAAAACAAAACAAATCCACGTTCTGCTTTCAGTGTAGCATGTGCCACGCATACAAAAAACCTCGTCTGCCATGGCAGACGAGGTAAGCCCTCAGTTGAGGACGTTCAGGACGGAGCGGACCGAGTCGGCTGATCGCTGTAGCGCCGCCGTTTCGGCTTCCGTCAATTCAAGTTCGAGCACACGTTCGATCCCGTTCGCACCAAGAATCGTCGGAACTCCGAGATACATGTCGTGGAAACCGTATTCGCCGTCGAGATACGCGATGGCCGGTAAAATACGCCGTTGATCTTTGAGAATCGCTTCGACCATCTCGACGATGGCCGCGGCCGGCGCATAGTAGGCCGATCCGTTCCCGAGCAGTTGGACAATCTCACCGCCGCCTTTACGGGTCCGATTGACGATCGCTTCGATGCGGTCGGTCGGCAACAATTTCTCGAGCGGGATTCCCCCCGCATACGAGTAGCGGATGAGCGGGACCATGTCATCCCCGTGCCCACCGAGCACGAATCCAGAGACGTCCTTCACGGATATATTCAACTCCGCAGCGACGAACGTCCGGAACCGGGCCGTATCAAGCACACCGGATTGACCAATGACACGCTCTTTCGGGAAGCCTGACTCTTTGAAGGCGGCATACGTCATCGCGTCGACCGGGTTCGTCAAGACGATGATAATCGCATCCGGTGAGTAACGGGTCACTTCTTTCGTGACCGCCCGCATCACTTTGGCGTTCGTCGAGACGAGGTCGTCCCGGCTCATGCCTGGCTTGCGCGCGATTCCCGCTGTGATGACTACGATATCCGAGCCCGCCGTTTCGGCATAGTCCGACGTCCCTGTAATCCACGAGTCAAACCCTTGAATCGGCGCCGTCTCTTGCATATCGAGCGCTTTTCCTTTCGTCGGGTTCTCGTTTTCTTTGATATCGAGCAAGACGACGTTACCGAGTTCTTTTTGAGCCAAATACAGTGCCGTCGTGGCCCCCGTGAATCCGCTACCGATAACCGAGATTTTATTGCGACGAATCATTGTGCTCTCCCCCTTGGTTTAGCTGATGTCTTACATGTTTTTAATTAATTCATCCGCAAACTCTGAACACTTCACTTCTGTCGCGCCGTCCATGAGACGAGCGAAATCGTATGTGACGACTTTCGAGGCAATCGTCTTTTCCATCGAGTTGATGATGAGGTCAGCCGCTTCGTTCCAGTTCATATGACGAAGCATCATTTCACCTGACAAGATGACCGATGATGGGTTGACCTTGTCGAGGCCGGCATACTTAGGTGCCGTACCGTGTGTCGCTTCGAAGATGGCATGGCCCGTCACGTAGTTGATGTTTGCTCCAGGGGCGATTCCGATTCCACCGACTTGGGCAGCGAGTGCATCCGAGATGTAGTCACCGTTCAAGTTCATCGTTGCCACGACATCGAACTCACGAGGACGTGTCAAAATCTGTTGCAAGAAGATATCAGCGATTGAATCTTTTACGATGATTTTGCCTTCTGCTTCTGCTTTCGATTGCGCTTCATTCGCAGCCGCTTCGCCTGACTCTTCTTTGATACGGTCATACTGCGCCCATGTGAAGACTTTGTCGCCGTACTCTTCTTCTGCAAGCTCATAGCCCCAGTTTTTGAAGGCGCCTTCTGTGAACTTCATGATGTTCCCTTTATGGACGAGCGTGAGCGATTTACGGTTGTTCGCGATGGCGTACTCGAGAGCCGCACGAACAAGACGTTTTGTACCTTCAGACGAGATTGGCTTGATCCCGATTCCAGACGTTTCTGGGAAACGGATTTTGTTGACGTTCATCTCTTCTTTCAAGAATGAGATCAACTTCTTCACTTCGTCGCTACCTGACGCGTATTCGATTCCTGCGTAGATATCTTCTGTGTTCTCACGGAAGATGACCATGTCTGTATCCTCTGGGCGTTTGACCGGTGAAGGGACGCCTGTGAAGTAACGGACCGGGCGCAAGCACGTGTACAAGTCAAGTTCTTGACGGAGTGCTACGTTGAGTGAACGGATTCCGCCGCCGACCGGTGTCGTCAATGGACCTTTGATGGCAATCAAATATTCACGGATTTGATCGAGTGTCTCGTTTGGAAGCCATTCGCCTTTTTGGTTGTAGGCCTTCTCCCCAGCGTACACTTCCATCCATTCGATTTTCTTCTCGCCGCCATATGCTTTTTCGACAGCCGCATCGAAGACGCGCACTGATGCGTTCCAAATATCAGGTCCTGTGCCGTCGCCGATGATAAATGGAATCGTCGGTACGTTTGGTACGTTTAATACACCGTTTTCAACTGTAATCTTTTCGTTTTGTGTCAACATAATGAATCCCCCTAAGTACATTTATGTAGGCCGACGCGAGCGCCGACCTACGTCAATTGTTAGTTTACCAAAGTTTATGTCTAAATTGTGACTCGAACTTCTCGTTCGGCGTCAATTAACGCTCGTTCACCGGGACGTATGACCGGTTCGTCTCGCCGATGTATTCAGCGCGAGGACGGATCAAACGGTTGTCCGCGTACTGCTCGAGGATGTGGGCAATCCAGCCCGACATGCGTGAGACAGCAAAGATTGGCGTGAACAACTCTTCGTCGAGACCGAGCGCGTAATATGTTGACGCCGAATAGAAATCGACGTTCGGTTTCAAGCCTTTTTCCGTCTCGACGAGATGATCGATTTTCTCAGACATCTCGTACCATTCCGGTTCGCCGATTTGGGCCGTCAATTGGCGGCTCATCTCTTTCAAATGTTTCGCGCGTGGGTCGCCGTCCTTATAGACACGGTGACCGAAGCCCATAATCTTCTCACGGCGTTCGAACTTGCCGCGGACGTAGTCTTCGACTTTGTCGACCGATCCGATTTCATGAAGCATCTTCATGACCGCCTCGTTCGCACCACCGTGGAGCGGGCCTTTAAGGGCGCCCATCGCCGCCGTCACACCTGAATAAATATCCGACAATGTGGCGACGCAGACGCGGGCCGTGAACGTCGAAGCGTTCAATTCATGGTCGGCGTGAAGGATGAGTGCCTTGTCAATCGTCTTCTCGGCGACCTCGCTCGGCTCTTCTCCATTCAACATGTACAAGAAGTTGCCCGCATAAGACAAGCCCTGTTTTGGTGCAACCGGTTGTTCGCCTTTACGAAGACGAGCAAATGCCGTCACAATCGTGGCGATTTGCGCTTGGAGACGAATCGCTTTGCGCATGTTCACTTCCGGACTCATATCTTCAGACTCTTCATCATAAAGCGCGAGCTGTGAAAGTGCAGTCCGAATCGTCGCCATCGCATTGGCCGATTTCGGTGCCCGTTCGAGCGTCGCGATGACGTCTTCTGGCAATTTGGCTTCTTTCACGAGCGCTGCTGAGAGCTCGGTTAATTCATCTGCTTTCGGAAGGCGGTCGTTCCATAATAGGAAAATAACCTCTTCGAATGTGGCATGATCTGCCAAATCGTCAATCGTGTATCCTCCGTAAGTCAATTGTCCGTCGATAATCGAACTGACTTTTGAGGCCGCTGCCACAATTCCTTCTAAACCTTTTGTCGTTGACATCAATAACTCCCCCTCAGTCTTTAAAAGTGATCGACCGCATATACAGTCTGTGTGTAGGGAATAAGGGCGAGGAGTCGAAGACTCTCCCCAATCCGTTTCGAGCTCGCTCCACCCTGTCCTTTATCTAGTATAAACAATTTACTGAAAAAAAGAAATGTAAGCGTATCCAGCCGTCAAAAAATGTCAAAACCATTTTTGTAACAGGCTAAATCCACCTAAAATCAAGGCGGCGATGCCGGCTCCGACGAGCGGTCCGACCGGCACGCCTTTCATGAAACCGACGGCCAGGATGGTCCCAGCGAGCAATGCCGTCGTCACGACGGGGTCGACCCGCATCAATTGAACCCCTTGGCCGGCGGCGAGCGCGACGAAGATTCCAGAGGCGAACGCGATGATGCCGACTGGACCTTTAATACTATTCCACAATTCCCGGAATCCGATGTCGCCTGTCGCAATCGGCACGAGGACGGCAATTGTAATAATCGTTACGCCCCAATGGATGCCTTTTGAGGCGAGCGTCGGGAACAATTGGTCGCCGAATCCGACCGCTTTAATAATCAAGAGGACACTGCTGGCGATGATGACCGACTGGTTATGGGAGATAACCCCAATCAATACGAGCAACAGCAAGAATAAATAGGCACTCATCACACACTCTCTTTCTGAATGGAAAAAGAACCGACCTCATGAAAAGGTCGGTTCGATTGGCATTCGATTACGCGTTGTAGATTTTACCAGTAAGTGGGTCGATTGAAATCATCTGTCCGTCGCGGAACGTTGATGTCGCTGATTCGACACCGACGATAACCGGCTTGCGGAGTGATGGTCCAACGATACCGGCATGGCTCGTCAATCCACCGTCTTCTGTGATGATTCCAGCCGCTTTTTCAATCGCTGGCATCATTTCTTTATCTGTGAATGGTGCGACGAGGATCATGCCCTCTTTCGCTTTCGCATTCGCTTCGTCTGCATTGTTCGCAACGACGACTTCACCGACGAGACCACGCTCACCGATGCCGCGTCCGTTTGCGAGGGCGTGACCGACGATATGAACTTTCATCATGTTCGTCGTACCAGCTGTCGCAGCCGGGATACCAGCCGAGATGACGACGAGGTCACCGTCTGTAACGAATCCAGCGTGACGAGCTGCTTCTGAAGCTTGTACCAGCATCTCATCCGTGTTGTTCGGCATCGTGTCAGCCACGATTGGGTACACGCCCCAAACGAGGTTCAATTGACGTGCCACACGCTCTGACTCTGTGACCGCGATGATGTTCGCCTCTGGACGATACTTCGCTGTACGAGCAGCCGTGTAACCTGATTGTGTCGGTGTCAAGATCGCTTTCGCGTTCAAGTTGATTGCCGTGTGGGCAACCGCTTGTGAGATCGCATCCGTTACCGTGTGCTCACTGCGTTTCTGACGATCTTTGAGCAAGTTTTTGTAGTCGAGCATTTGCTCAGTACGAACAGCGATTGCTGCTTGCATTTGAACTGACTCGATTGGGTAGTCCCCTGCTGCCGTCTCACCTGAAAGCATGACTGCGTCCGTACCATCGAGGATGGCGTTGGCAACGTCAGATGCTTCCGCACGTGTTGGACGCGGGTTGCGTTGCATTGAATCAAGCATTTGTGTGGCCGTGATGACCGGTTTCCCGAGGTCGTTACATTTCTTGATCAATTCTTTTTGAACTGGTGTGACTTCTTCTGTTGGGATCTCGATTCCGAGGTCACCACGAGCGACCATCAAACCGTCAGAAATCGCCAAGATTTCGTCGATGTTGTCGACACCTTCTTGGTTTTCGATTTTTGGATAGATTTTGATGTGTGACGCGTTGTTGCGCTCGAGAAGTTGACGAATCTCAACGACGTCAGACGCACGGCGGACGAACGATGCCGCGATGACATCGATGTCTTGAGAAATACCGAACTCGATGTCGGCGATGTCTTTGTCTGTAAGGGCAGGAAGGTTCACTTTGACGTTAGGCAAGTTGACACCTTTCTTCGTCTTGATGATGCCTTCGTTTTCGATGACGCAACGAAGGTCACGGTTCGGGAGTTTCTCAACGACAAGGAGACCAATGAGTCCGTCGTCGAGCATGATGCGTGAACCGACTTCAACGTCTTCGTACAAGCCTTCGTACGTGACTGAGAAACGATCTTTCGTTCCGACGATTTCTTCTGTCGAGACGATGATGACTTCTTTGCCTTTTTCGAGGAGTGCTTTTCCTTCTTCAAACGTATGTGTACGAATTTCAGGACCTTTCGTGTCAAGAAGTACTGTCACGACTTTACCGGCAGCTTTTGATGCTTCGCGAATGTCACGGATACGTGCGCCGTGCTCTTCATAGTCACCGTGTGAGAAGTTGAGACGAGCGACGTTCATTCCGGCTTCAATCATTTCCGGAAGACGTTTCTCTGAAGCTGGTCCAATCGTACATACAATTTTCGTTCTACGCATAAATAAAAACCTCCTAGGGGATGTATTGCATTTACACACAGAAAACGGGGGGTCGACCGACCTGATCCCGTCTCTGTGGAGTTCACTGCTACTCGTTAAATCGAAAGTTGGTTCGAAAGATCGATCAACTGCATATCGAGCGTGTGTTTGTTATGGTCGAGCGCTTCATCGATATCAAGATCCATCATCTTACCGCCACGAATACCGACGACACGTCCGGCTTTGCCTTCGAGTAAAATCTCGACGGCATATGCACCCATGCGGCTCGCAAGCACACGGTCAGCAGCAGTCGGGGAACCGCCGCGTTGGATATGTCCAAGAATCGTTACACGCGTCTCTGAGTTTGTCTTCTCAGCGATCATTTTTCCGATTTCTTCGGCACTGCCTGCGCCTTCGGCGACAACGACGATTGAGTGTTTCTTACCGCGCGCCACACCATGGTTGATGCGGTCGACGATGGCACTCAAATCTTCTGGACGTTCTGGGACGAGGATTGACTCGGCACCACCGGCAAGACCGGCATAAAGTGCGATGTCACCTGCATCACGACCCATTACTTCGATGACGTACGTCCGCTCATGCGACGACGCCGTATCACGGATTTTATCAATCGCGTCAAGCGCCGTATTGAGCGCCGTATCGAACCCGATTGTCGCGTCCGTTCCTGGGATATCGTTGTCGATCGTTCCTGGAAGCCCGATTGTCGGGAATCCAAGTTCCGTCAACTTCTGGGCGCCACGGTAAGAACCGTCGCCCCCGATGACTACAAGCGCGTCGATATTGAATTTCTTCAACTGCTCGACCGCTTTGGCACGGCCCTCTTCCGTTCTAAACTCAGGGCAACGGGCAGAACGTAAGAAAGTTCCTCCACGCTGGATGATATCACCGACAGAACCGAGGTTCAATTCAACGAGATCTCCTTCGATTAGACCTTGATAGCCGTTATACACACCGTACACTTCTAGACCTTCGAAAATCGCTTTTCGGGTCACGGCACGGACTGCAGCGTTCATTCCGGGGGCGTCTCCCCCACTTGTCAATACCGCAATACGTTTTAAATTCACGTCACTCACCTCTTATGTGTTTTAACGAAATCTGAAAATAAAATACCATGTCTGACCTTTGTTTTACAACACAAGTATGTGAAAAAAAAGCATGGGGTGTGCTCAAAAGCAGTCAACCCGTGAGTGATTTAACGTGAACGCAAAGCGATTGTTAACGTTTTCACGAGCCAATTGTGCCAATTTCATGATATTTGGTAGCGCGCCCTTGCAACAACCCGTTTTGAGTCCGTCCTCGCAACTCAGTCATGTGTTGTGCTAATACAGGCTTTAAGAGCGATGACTGTAATGACACATCGATATGGGCCCCACCGAACACCTCGGTGACGACTTCATCGACAATCCCTAAATTCAACAAATCTTGTGCAGTAATCTTCATCGTTTCCGCAGCGCGTTCCGCAAGCTTCGCGTCTTTCCAAAGCAGGGCAGCCGCGCCTTCTGGTGAAATGACCGAGTACGTGCTGTTTTCAAGCATGAGCAACCGGTCGCAAACACCAATCCCGAGCGCACCGCCCGATCCGCCTTCCCCGATGACAATCGAGATAATCGGAACTTTCAACGTCGCCATTTCAAACAAGTTGCGGGCAATCGCTTCGCTTTGTCCACGCTCTTCGGCCGCTTTCCCAGGGTAGGCGCCTTTTGTATCGATGAACGTAATGACCGGACGATTGAACTTCTCTGCTTGCTTCATGAAACGAAGTGCTTTGCGATAGCCTTCTGGATGAGGCATCCCGAAGTTGCGTTTCATGTTCTCTTTCGTGTTCCGCCCACGTTGATGACCGATAATCGTCACCGGGACACCGTCGAGTGTGGCCAATCCCGCTACAATCGCAGCGTCATCGTAGCCGTGACGGTCACCGTGCAACTCAATGAAATCCGGGAACAGGCGATCGATATAATCGAGCGTCGTCGGCCGTTTCGGATTTCGCGCCAGCTGCACGCGATCCCACGGTTTCATATTCCCATAAATGTCTTTTTCTAATCGATGAAGCTTCGCTTCAAGGTGACGGATCTCACGGGATAAATCGATTCCTTTCGTCTCCGCCGTCTCACGCAACTTCCCGAGCTGTTCATTTACTTCTTTGATTGGATCAAACATGATGGACCTCCCCGCCGTGTAACTCAATCATCTTCTTCAAGAACGAACGCATCTGTTCACGATGAACAACGGCGTCCAGTTGACCCGCTTCTAATAGAAACTCGGCAGTTTGGAAGTTGTCTGGCAATTTTTCACGAATTGTCTGTTCGATGATGCGACGACCGGCAAAGCCAATCAACGCTCCCGGTTCGGCAACGTTTACGTCACCAAGCATCGCGAAACTCGCCGACACGCCACCTGTTGTCGGATGCGTCAAGTAGGCGACATACAGAAGACCCGCCTCGTCATGTTCTTTCAAGGCGATTGACGTATTGGCCATCTGCATCAAGCTGACCATGCCTTCTTGCATGCGGGCACCACCCGAGGCCGTGAACAGGACGACCGGCAATCCGTCTTTCGTCGCGGTCCGGACCGCCGAGGCGATCGCTTCTCCGACGTAGGCGCCCATCGACCCCATACGGAAGCGGGCATCCATGACGCAGACGACGACCGGCAGACCGTCGATTGTGGCACGACCGCAAACGATTGCTTCTTCAATCCCAGTTCGTTCCCTGTCTTTTTTCAATTTATCTTCATAATCTGGAAAATCAAGCGGGTTCTCTTTAACGAGCGGTCCCGCAAATTTTTCAAACGATTGACCATCGACCAACATGTGAATCCGCTCATCTGCACTGAGCGGGAAATGGTAGCCGCAATCACACACTTTATGATTCTCGTTTAACTGTTTCGTGTAATGCATATATTTACAAGATGGACATTTCGTCATCAAGCCTTGTGGTGCATCAATCTTTGGTTCTCGTTGACGCAATGGCATATATCGTTTAGGTTTCTTGAAAAAAGCAGTCATCGCTTCCCCCTCGTTCATTCCGGCATCCCCGCCCCACGCCACATCTCCAACAATCGTCTACGTTCGTCTTCCGTATATAGGTCGCCTGCGTCCGTGCCGTCATAAAACCGGTTAACTTCGCTCCAGATTCGAATGAACAGTTCATTCTTTAATCCGAAGATAAGGTTTTGCCTGAAGGCGCGGTCCGTCTCAACGCTCGACTCAAGCAACGCGATGCGTTCCGGGGTCGGTTCGACCTCCGTCAACGCCAAGCGCTCAAGCAAACGCAACATATCAACGATGTCCGACGCCTTCGTCTGTTTCGTGACGATGAACTCTGACAAGATTTCAATGTAACGATGCCGATCCTGTTCGCACAAAAACGTGCCGCCGCCGTGTTTCGTCTCAACAATCCCAAGGAAGCTGAGAGCCCGTAATGCTTCACGGACTGAGGCACGGCTGATGGACAGCGTTTCAGCGAGTTCCCGTTCTGACGGGAGACGGTCGCCCGGCTCGAGTGCGGCCTGGACGATTAACGTTCTGATTTTAGAAATGTTTTCGTGAAATGAGGATGCGTGTTTTCCATGCATCTGACCGTTCAACTCCCTTTTGGATGGCATTATCTCTAAAGTGGTCAGACCAATTAAACAGATTATACCACTTTTTATGACTTGGTACTAGTTCTCGTGCCGGGCAATTTCGAGTCGACCCGTTTCAACACGACATCCGTATCGCCGAACCGCTGCCTCAATCCTTGCAACAATGCTTCTGTCGGATTGACGGCATATGTCGAGGCGAGTTGTTTCACTTCTTTCGAATCAGAGAATCGGCAAATGACGGGGACATCCCCTGGCGCTGTTCGCAATAGTTCTTCAAGATCGGCGAACGAATCCAGACGCAATCGGACGAACAACGCTTGGCCGTGGAGAGGCCGGACGCGTTCGACGACGAGTTGGCGACGCCCGTCCCGCTCATTCGGATGCACCTCGAGCAAGAGGACGTTCCCGACATACAGTGAACGAGAGAATTGGGTGAACACGCGTGGAAAAATCACGACCTCGTCTTGCGAGACGCCGTCATCGACCATGACGACACCCATCTCTTCATTCTTTTTCGTCTTGAACGTACGAATCGCATCGACGTAGACGACGATGAATCCACGTTCGCCGTTCAACACTTCATCGATCGTCACCGTCTCAATTGAGAGCGGGGCGACCGTCGTCAACGGCGAATGGACGATCCACGTCCCGAGTGCTTCCCGTTCTTCTTCGGACCAATTCGGCTCGATTGGTGCCGAGCGCTTCAAACCGAGTGCGGACAGCTCATCCGGGAGCAGATGCGTCTCTGTCTCCTCGCGAAGCCGTTCCACGGCCTCGAACGCACGGTGGCGATCGCCGTGATACATCCGGTCGAGGGCACCGGCTCCGAGCAGGCGCCGCAACTTCGGCTGATCTTTCGAGCCCCACTCCATCAGTTCGAGCAGACGTTTTACGTCGGTGAATTCGGAATGGTGTTCAATCAACCGTTCGACGTCGCGTTTCGTCAAGCCTTGGACCGCCTTCAACCCAAGACGGACCCCTGGCCCTTCTAAAAAAGCACCAGCTTGGCCATGAAGGACGTCCGGCGCATAGACGGGAATTTTCCCTTTTCGCAGCATGCGAACGAGTTGGTTCGTCTTGTCGTACGTGACGAGATAAAAAATCCGTTCGAAGTGCGCCTTCACGAAAGCCAAGCGATAACTGATCAAGCTGTAGGCCACCGCGTGTGAACGGTTGAAGCCGTAGCCCGCGAACTTCTCAATCCACGAGAATACTTGTCGCATCGAGTCGCTGTCGAACCGCTCCGACGAACGTTCCAAGAATCGACTCTTCTCGACGTCGATGGCCGCCACATCTTTCTTGGCGATGGCACGGCGAATCAAATCGGCCTCGGCATACGAGTAGCCGGCAAGTTCTCGCAGGAGGCGCATGACTTGCTCCTGATAGACGAGCACGCCGTTCGTCGTACGCATAATCTCACCGACGACCGGGTGGACCGGCTGATGCGGCATGCCATGCTTTCGCTTCGCATACGTATCGATAAACTGCATCGGACCTGGACGATAGAGCGACATCGTGACGACGATATCCTCGAACGTGGTCGGCTTCACTTGCCGGAGCGCTTGTTTCATCCCTTCCGATTCGAACTGGAAAATCCCGTCCGTGTCACCGCGAGCGAGCACCCGCAACGTCTTGGCGTCATTCAATGGAATTGTCTTCAGCGAGAACAGTTCATCCGTCTCGCGAATGAGCGTCTCCATCTGACGGAGTCTCGTCAAGTTGCGCAGGCCGAGCAAATCGATTTTCAACAGGCCGAGCGCTTCGAGATCCTTCATATTATATTGGGTCACTTGCTCCCCTGCTGTCGGCTGTAACGGGGTGACGTCATCAAGCGCGTCGCGACTGAGTACGAGTCCGGCCGCGTGGACCGAGGCTTGACGGGGCAATCCTTCGAGCTGGGCGGCGATGTGTAACAGTTGCGACCGCTTCTGACTGCCGGCAAACCATTTCATCTTTGTCGGATTGGCCAAAATCCCGGCCAACCCGTCGTCTTTCACTTGTTTGCTGGCCGCCTGCCCTTCTTCAAGCGTCAGCCCGAGCGCCCGCGCGACATCACGTAGCGCCGCTTTCGCGCCGAACGTCGCGAGCGTCCCGATTTGGGCGGCGTGGTTGGCCCCGTATTTATCGAGGACATAGCGGACGACCTCATCGCGCCGCTCGTCTTCGAAGTCTAAATCGATATCCGGCATCGTGATTCGTTCCGGGTTCAAAAAGCGTTCGAATAACAGCTCGAACCGGACCGGGTCGACCTCGGTGATGTGAAGCGCGAAACTGACGAGTGATCCGGCCGCGGACCCACGCCCAGGACCGACTTCAATGCCTTGCTCCTTAGCGTAGCGGACGATATCCTCGACGATGAGGAAATACGAGGCGAAACCGGTCCGCGCTATGACGTCGAGTTCATAGCGGGCTCGTTCGATATATTCCTCTTGGAACAAGTCGAGCGCCTTCAATCGTTCGGCGACGAGACGCTTCAGTCGGTCGATCGCATGTTCAATCTCTGGAATCGACGAGGTCGCCTCCGGCAAGCGTGTGACCGAGATGAGGGATTCGAACTCGTCCAACGCCTCAAGCTCGATCGGTTCGAACCAATCGTTCATTTCGCTCGGCAGTCTTACGTACTTTCCTTTCCGATGCACATCTTCTTGTGAGATGAGCTCGCCTTCACCGATGGCGACGATGGCGCGATACGCCTCGAAATCCTCCGGTCTCATGTAACACGTGTCCGGGGCCGGTACGAGTCGTGTCCCCAGTTCGTCACGCATCTCGCGTAATTGCCGGAGCATCAGCGTCTGTTCCGTCGATTGCGGCGCCGGCAACCCGAGCCACAGTCTGTCTTCATTCACGTAACCGAGCAAATGGTTATAGAGGCGGCGGCGGTGAACCGGGTCGTTCGTTTTCCAGTTCTCCGGTAAGATGAGCACGGCCAGTTCGGTCGCTTCGGTCAAGCCATCGGCCTGGACGATGCGATACAGTTCGGGCACTTGTTCATCTGTCAACGCATAGACGAGAACGGAGACATCGAATCCATCCATTCGCAGCGTCGTCCGTAATCCGATAACGGGTTTAACCGCATAGCGTTCACATAATCGGACGAATTGCGGCAAGCCGTATAACGCATCGTCGGCCAAGGCGACTGCTCGACTCCCCCGTTCGGCCATCTGGGCGACATACTGTTCGAGCCGAATCGTACTTTGCATCAAGCTATAAGCCGATCGTACATTTAAGTGGATCACAAGAGTCCCCCTTTCTTTTTTCACAATTGTCAAACTCATTTTGGCACTTGTCTGATACAATAATTATAGACAAAACTTCTCCTAAAAGGGGGTATAAACCGTATGATTATTAATCGGGGTAAAATCGCACGTGACAAGCTAGAGAATTTACAGAACGGCCAGACCGTCTTCGCCGACAGTCCGGAGATTATCGAACGACTCCGACGTTATATCACCGAGTATCAACTCGATGTCGTCGAGGATGTGACCGACCGTGGTACGTGGTTCATTCCACAAGAAGAGGATAAACGCTGAAGAGAGCTGACCAACCGGTCAGCTCTCTTCTGTTTCGAACGTGAACGGGGCCGCGACTTCATCGAGCGCCGCGATCACCTCGTCCATCTCTTCCCACTTGTCAATCGTGGCACCGGCGGCCATCGGATGACCACCGCCGCGATAGCGTTTCGCCACTTCGTTGATGACCGGTCCTTTCGAACGGATCCGGACACGAATCTCGTCCTTGTTCTCGACGAACATGACCCAACACTTCAGCCCTTCGAGGCCAGAGAAGCTGTTGACGAGCAACGACGCCGCTTCCGGTGTCGCATGGAACGTGCGCAAGACGTCTGCATCGATTTTGACGTAGCCAACACCCGCGTCGGTCACAATGACGTTTTGTAAGACATAGCCTTGGAGTTGCAACGTCGCCAAATTCGTCTTATACATTTGACGATACAGCCGGTTCGTATCGATACCATGGTTAATCAGTTCGGCCGCGACTTCGAACGTACGTGGCGTCGCGTTGCGGAACTGGAACCGTCCCGTGTCGCCTACGATTCCGGCGAACAACAAGAATGCGGACGCCTCGTCAAGTTCAAGCCCCCAAATCCCTGCAAGTTCAGCAATCATCTCTGAGGTTGAACTAACGGTCGTGTCGACGATTTGATGGGTCGCATACGCATCCTCGTCAGGGTGGTGGTCAATTTTGACGACGGTTTTGCCGGTCAAGGCGTGCGGCCCATCGATTCGTTCATGGTTAGCCGTATCGAGCACGATGACGAGCGCCTCTTGATACATCTCCGGTTCGACATGCTCCATCTTACCTAAAAACTCTAAATCACGGACGATACCGCCGACGACATAGACCTGTTTTTCCGGATAGGCGACTTCAAGAATCCGCTTTAATCCGAGCTGACTCCCGAGCGCGTCAGGGTCGGGACGGACGTGTCGATGAATCATAATCGTGTCCGCCGCTTCAATCAATTTCAATATCGTTGCTGCCTCTGGCCAATGTGCCATTGCCATTCCTCGCTTTCTTGAACACTATTCTATGGTATGATGATAACAGATTACACGTCTGAAAGGGGTTTCTTCACTTGGGTCAATTAGTTATGATCGGACTCATTCTGTTTTCGTTAGGTGCTTACTTCGTTTCCAAACGACGCGCTTATTTGACGAAGACACCGTACCGGAAAGCACTGTTCAACACGCAAGCGCTCATCTGGCTGAGCATGTTTCTCGCACTCTTCGCCATCAACCAAATGGTTGGCGGACTCGGGCTCGGCTCGACGATCGGTTGGATCGTCAGCATCGCTATGCTCGTCTTGGGTGTCGGCAACGCCATCGTCGGGTTCATTCGCTATCGTAAAATCTATCCGCTCGCTAGCGAAGAGCCAATCAACCAATCATAAGAGAAATAGAAACGAGCTGATGATGGCATCAGCTCGTTTTTTTGTTAGCGGTCAATCAATTGCGCTGTGACGAGCGCCTTGGCGACGAGTTGGGTGCCTTGTGTCATCTCGACATCGACTTTCCCGAACTTCCGGCCAAGGTCGAACACGTTGGCCGAGACGCGAATTTGGCTCTCGATTTGAATCGGTTTCATAAAGTAGACCGTAATATTTTCGACGACGAGGTCGCCTTTTTTCATATGACGTAGACTGCGGGTCGCTCCTTCGACGAGCAACGTCGTCAACACCCCTGACGATGCCGTCCCCATGTGGCTCGTCATCTGTGGCGCGACCTCGACGGTGAACGCCGTCCCGTTCGAAGCTGGGTCTTCTTTCAACTGATTCGTGATCATATTGTCGAACGTCTCGCCGACTTGCGGTTGGCGGTTGGCGAGTTGGAGCGCCTTCAACACGTCTTGGCGGCTGATGATACCGAGCAGACGGCCATAGTTGTCGACGACCGGGAGCATCTCGATGCCTTCCCAAACCATTTGGTGAGCCGCATTGGTGACGCTCGTCTGAACGCCGACCGTGATTGGGCTCTTCGTCATCACTTTCTCGATTTCGGTGTCGTGCGGACGGTCGAGCAAGTCTTTCGCCGTGATGACGCCGACGACTTTCATCTGCTCGTCGATGACGGGATAACGGTTATGTTTCGTCCGTTCGTTCAGTTCGTGCCACCGTTTGACCGTATCGTCCACTTTCAAATAGAACGTGTCGTGCAGCGGGATGACGATATCCGAGACGAGTAGAATCTCTTTTTTAATCAAGCGGTCATAGATGGCCCGGTTGATCATCGTCGCGACGGTGAAACTGTCATACGACGTCGAGATGACCGGCATGTGATACTTATCGGCCATTCGTTTCACTTCATCGGTCGTGTCGAATCCCCCCGTGATCAACACGGCGCCACCGGACTGGAGCACAAGTTCATGCGCCTTTTCCCGGTTTCCGATGATGACGAGTGAGTCGACGTCGATATATCGCATCATCGCCTCAAGCTTCATCGCCCCGATGACGAACTTCGAGAGCGTTTTATGGAGCCCGTCTCGGCCACCGAGCACTTGTCCGTCGACGATATTGACGACTTCTGCGAACGTCAGCTTCTCAATATTCTCTTTATGTTTACGCTTGATGCGAATGGTGCCGACCCGTTCAATCGTC
The DNA here is from genome assembly GCF_018618375.1 of Exiguobacterium sp. E4787. NCBI lineage: Bacteria > Bacillati > Bacillota > Bacilli > Caryophanales > Exiguobacterium > Exiguobacterium sp. E4787. The sequence goes on from NZ_JACSLY010000001.1 coordinate 337,562, forward strand.
GAGACGAAGCCTAAATTCTCCGCTTCTTTGATGGCCCGATACGCCGTTCCTTCTGATACTGCCAATTCCTTCGCGATTTGGCGGACCGAAATTTTAGATCCGACATCGAGCGACTCGATATGTGCTATGATCTGTTCATGTTTTGTTGTCATGTCACGAGTCCCTTTCCTCAATACATTTTCTGTCATCTTCAGTATACTGTATCAGTCTTCCTTCTTCAAACTGTACTACTGAAAATGTGACATTTCCTTTCCGTTTTGGAAAACGGTATAATGAAACAGAACGCCAATGAACGAGAAGGAAGGGAAACGAGTTGAATCAACGAACCAACCATATTGCACAATCTTTGGCCACTAAAGGGTTAGACGCTGCTTTTGTCACGTCGAAAGCATCGGTCTTTTATTTTTCGGGAGTATATGCCGAGGCACATGAGCGGCTCATCGCCATCCTCGTCTTAAAGAACGGCACGACCGCTCTCGTCTGTCCGGCACTTGAAAAAGGCATTGTCGAGGCGAGCGACTGGAATGGCGATATCGTCACGTACATGGACCACGAAAATCCATGGGACAAAGTCGTCAAACTGTTCCTCGACCAACAGATTATCCCCGAGCGCATCGGGATTGAAGGCGAGCATTTGACCTACAACCGTGTCGAACAGCTCCGGGCCGGCTTTGCCGGTCTCTCGATCATCGACTTGACCGAAGAGCTTCAGGCGCTTCGCATGATCAAGTCTCCGGACGAGGTCCGCCTGATGAAACGCGCCGCCGAACTCGCTGATATGGCGATTGAGGCAGGAATTCGCGCCTTGCGTGAAGGCGTGACCGAGCTCGAGGTCATCGCCGAGATCGAATATGCGATGAAGAAACAAGGTGTCCGCGAGATGTCGTTCGACACACTCGTCTTGTTCGGCGAGAACAGTGCCGATCCGCACGGCGTACCCGGCAATAACCGCTTGAAGAAAGGCGACTTCGCCTTGTTCGACCTCGGTGTCATTTGGCAAGGCTATGCCTCGGATATCACGCGTACCGTCGTCTACGGCGAAGCGAGCACGAAGCAACGTGAAATTTATGAGACCGTCCTTAAGGCCGAAGAAGCCGCCATCGAGATGGCGAACGTCGGGACGACGCTCGGGTCAATCGACATTGCGGCTCGCCAAGTCATCACGTCGGCCGGCTACGGCGAATACTTTACGCATCGCGTCGGACACGGAATCGGCATCGAGGTGCACGAATTCCCGTCGATGGCTGCTAACAATGATATGACGGCCCAAGTCGGGATGACGTTCACCGTCGAACCAGGAATTTATCTCCCTGGCGTCGGCGGCGTCCGCATCGAGGACGATATCGTCATGACCGAGAATGGTCCGATCTTGTTGACGAGTTACCCGAAGACGCTCCAAGAAATCAATTGAGTCACAAAAAAGACCAGCCGTACGCGGCTGGTCTTTTTCACGGTCAATAAAAGAGTCTGAACATGACGTCACGTTGCGGCACATCATTCCGTTCCATCGTTTCCAGAAATGCCCGCTTGTCATAACGGACCGACTGCGGATGGATGGCGAAGCCTGTCTGATCCCACTCGAGGATGCCGTAACGGGCCAAATCGTCACGGGCGACACCGAGCGCACCGGGATTGAAATAATGTTTCGTGTCGTCATGGAACACATGCTCCGGATGATGGTGCCCGAAACAGATGACGTCCGCTTCATAAGACCCGTACAGCGACTGCATGTTCGAGAGCGTCGCCTCGACGATGTCATGGAACGGCTCCTCGGTGATCGGCACGTCCCGCTTCTCGCTCGGGATATGATAATGAATCCCATATACCCGCGTATCCTCGACAACGCGTTCAATCGTACGCGGCAACTTGAAGAGCGCGTCCGCATAGTCAGGCCTGAGCGTGCGCGCCACCCACTCATGATGCGGACGGGTATGGGCATAACTGTCGGGGTGACCCGTCCCGGCCATAAGCGATAAGACGGCCTCATCATGGTTGCCGGTGATCAAGTGTACACCACGGTCGAGCAGACGCGCCATCACTTCGTTCGAGTCGGGCCCCATCGCGATCATATCGCCCAAACTCCAAATCTCGTCGACCTGCTGGCAATCGAGCTCGGCCAGCACCGCGTCGAGCGCTTGGACGTTTCCATGGATATCGGTCAACATGGCCAATTTCATGCGGTTTCCCCCTTATTTTCGGTATTGATGGACGACGTTGACGCCTCCGGTCACATCGATGATGGCACCTGTGACCATATCGGAATTGCGGGCGAGCAGGAATAGAATCATGCGGGCGATGTCTTCGCCCGTCCCGTGTCGTCCGACCGGGGTCTGGTCGTCCGGTTCGGCCGCTTCGATTCGCATTTCTTTTTGCGCGCCGACGATATTGCCCGGGTTAATCATATTGGCTGTGATGCCGTGTGCCGCTTCCTCGAGTGCGACCGATTTCGTCAAACTGACGAGCCCGGTTTTGGCGGCCGCGAAAGCCGACCGATGAACCCAGCCCGGTGCCGTCCCACTCTCCGGGAAGCCATATGTGATGATGCGGCCGAATCGTTTTGCCCGCATACTCGGGATAGCCCGGCGCATCAGCCAAAACGAGGCTGACAAATTGCCGCTGATGACCTCGTCCCACTCCTCGTCCGTCAAATCGACGAGACACTTCCGTTCGAAGATGTAAGGCCCGGCGTTCAAGATGAGCGCGTCCGGCTCTCCGAATTTGGCCACCGCCTCTTCATAGCCACTCAGAACAGCTTCGCGGTCCGTCAACGGGGCCTCGACCATATGTAACCGTTCATGTTGCCAATTGATCGGCTTCCGCTGCAATACACTGACGTGCCAACCTTCCTCCAATAATCGTTCCGTCACAATGCGGCCGATCCCTTTCGCACCGGCCGTGATGACTACATGTTTCATCGTCATCCCTCCTCTGTATCATCTTACCCGTTCCGCTTGCCCATTTCCAAACTTCAACCTGTTCCATCAGAAAGTTGTGAAAATTTCACACATTTCTGAAAGAACCGGGCGTGAATTGAAGCAGAAGTGGTATACTATACATGTAAGCCGCACGTACATTTCAAGCGAAAGGTTGGGATTTACATGGCAATTGTCTACAAACATATTCTATCTGCCGTCGACGGCTCGAAAGAGGCCGAACGTGCATTTGAAACAGCAATCGACGTCGCACTTCGAAACGATGGCAAACTGTATATCGGACACGTCATCGATACACGGACATTCGCCACGGTTGAAGCGTACGACCGGACGATTACCGAGCGTGCTGAGACGTATGCGAAAGAACTGCTCGAGGACTACGTCAATCGCGCGAAAGAACGAGGTGTCAAAGAAGTGGAGACGGTCATCGAGTACGGCTCTCCGAAAGTGACGATCGCTAAAAAAATCGCACCGAATCACGACATTGATCTCATCATCTGTGGAGCAACCGGGTTGAACGCCGTCGAACGCTTCTTCATCGGTAGCGTCTCTGAAAGCATCGTCCGCTACTCGAAGTGTGACGTTCTCATTGTCCGCCAATAACAAGCCAAGGGCCAGCGCGCACGCGTTGGCCCTTTCGTGTGGGGTTGCTTATGATATCGGGTTGTCGGTCGGCCGAAGCGTCTCAGCCGCCAGATTGCTGAACTCGCGAAGATAATCGAGATAGCGGTCGCCCCCATAGTTATAGCGTTTGTTATACATCCTGACAACGACGGCTCGATAGGCGGGAATGACCAATAGCAATGGTCCGGTGTTCCCGAGGATTTGATACGACCCTGTCGGTACAGCCTCCCCTAGTTCGCTCCACGCTTTCGGCACGCCTTGGACATACCAGAACAGCCCGTTTGTCGGGAACGTTGAATTGGCATACTCGGGACTTTGAATCGAGGTCGCGAGACGAATCACTTCTTCCGGCACAATCTGAACGCCTCGATGACGTCCGTTATTCAAATGAAGATTGCCCCATGCAGCGAATTCTCGCGCAGTCGTATGTAGATTCGACCCCATCCCATCATCAAAAGGATACAACTTATACGACGCTTCCTCGTCAGGAACGTCCACGACTTTGACAAGACTCGGTGCCGCACGAGTCGCCCATTCCGTTCGTGAGAGTCCCATCGGCTGAAACACCCGCTCTCTTAATAAGTGAGTGAAATCATATCCGTACAACCGTTTAAACAAATTCGTCACGATTTCGACGTTCACACCCTGATATGCCCATCCCTCACCTGCATCGAACTCACGAAATACCAAACCCGTCTCATCCTAGTTCAATCCGTGCGAGTGCGTGACCAAATGCCGAATCGTCGTCCCTCGAAACGTGCCCACGTCATACTCGTCAAAATAATCAGAGACCAAATCATCGAGATGCCGAATCTTTCCTTCATACAACGCATAGGCAATCGCCAGTCCCAAATAGCTTTTACGGGCCGAAGCGACGTTGAACATCGAATTGACGTCAACCACTTTTGAATCATGATTCGAATGGAAGCCGTCATAATGTTCGAACACGATGCGATCGTCTTGCAGGACTAGCAGCGCGGCGGCACTGCTTTGATTGAGGTGCTGAATATCTTTTACATATGAGATCAATGCACTGTAAGTCGTCTCCACGTCACCTTCCCCCCTTTCAACCTGCATACGGTCTTCTCGACAACCATTCAATTTCCTTCTACTCAAGTTGCCACACCTCGATCTTCATCCGGTGCAATCCGTTTCAGCGAATCAAAAAAAGGGCCACCGCAAATGCGATAGCCCCTCGTTCACGTATTATAACACTTTGACAGTCACTGTTTTGCGACCGAATTTAAGAGCCGCACTTTGCGAGTACATCAAGATGTCGATTTTGTTACCTTTGATGGCGCCGCCTGCATCAGCCGCTGTATATGTGCCCATCAACTTTCCTGCGACATATACTTGTACTTTCTTACCAAGCGGGATGACGCGCGGATCGACAGCGATGACGTTACGTTTTTGCGCACGTACGTTCCAGCCTAGCGCCGTAACGCCTGAACATCCTTTGCAATATGGTGTGTAAGCTGAAGCATTCATTTTATACGTTTTAGACTTCATACTGGTTTTTGCTACCGACTTCGCAGATTTCTTTACTGCTTTTAAGTATTTAGCAGAGACCCAACCCGTTTTCCCTTTATAGTTGACGCGAATCCAAGCTCCTTTTGAGCCAGTACGCTGAAGTTGTTGTCCTTTATTGATCTTCCCAATCACTTTACCGCTGAGCGTCCCTGCCGAGCGGACGTTCAATCCGTTGACTTGGCTTTGTACGTATACTTTTGAAGACGCCTCAACTTGTTGTTGGGGTAAGAGCATAGCGAGTGTCATGACCGTCAGTAGTAAGACCGTTCCAATTTTTTTGAGCATGTGGTTTGTCCTCTCCTAGTCGGTTTGTTCGTAGTAAGTTCGTGTTGTCGAATCTGTGGTGCTGTTCCAGTTGAAACATGTCGTATCGATTACGGAATGTTTCGTCCAGATAACTATATGACGAATCGCATGACCGTGCGTTTACAACTAAAATTCATTTGAGTGTCAGCTAAGTTACGATTACATTACAAAACCGTCATCCTTTAAGCCTGGATGACGGTTTAAATAAAATTCTTTAGGTTTCGTCATATCAATTCCCAATTAAAGGAATAAATATATCTGCTTTGTTACGGAAACCATGTTTTCTTACGCCAAATGTTACAAACAATCACTTTCGATTCGGTCCATCGTCACAAAACCATCTCGTGCCGTATGCCAAAAGCACTAAAAAACGCCCGTGCCGGATGAATCCGGCACGGACGCTGTAACAGCTTAAACGTGTGATTCGACGAGGTTGGCGATGCGAACAGTATCGCGTGCGATGACCAATTCTTCGTTCGTCGGGATAATGATGACTTTGACCGGTGAGTGCGGGTAGTTGATGAACAACTCTTTGCCACGTGCTCCGTTGTTGAGTGATGGATCCCAGTAGACGCCCATGAACTCAAGGCCACGAAGGATGCGCTCACGGATGACGTCAGAGTTTTCTCCGACACCAGCTGTGAAGATGATCGCATCGACACCGTTCATCTCTGCCGCATATTGACCGATATAACCGTGGATGCGGTTCGAGAAGATTTTGAGCGAGACTTCGGCACGGTGGTTGCCTTCAGCCGCTGCTTGCTCGATGTCACGCAAGTCACTCGAGATACCCGAGAGACCGTAGACACCTGACTCTTTGTTCATGACGTTCAATACGTCTTCAGCCGACTTGCCAGTCTTCTGCATCAAGAACGGGATGAGGGCCGGGTCAAGTGATCCCGAGCGTGTTCCCATCGTGATTCCTTCGAGTGGCGTGAAGCCCATCGTCGTGTCGATCGAACGACCACCGGCAACCGCTGCGATTGAAGCACCGCTACCGAGGTGGCACGAGATTAAACGAAGGTCTTCAAGCGGACGACCGAGAAGCTCTGCCGCACGTTGCGTGACGTACTTGTGGCTCGTTCCGTGGAAACCGTACTTCCGGACGCCGTGCTCCGTGTAGTACTCATACGGAAGGCTGTACAAGAAGTTCTCTTCTGGCATCGACTGGTGGAACGCCGTGTCGAAGACCGCGACTTGCGGTACGTTCGGTAAAATCGTTTGAAACGCACGAATCCCCGTCAAGTTTGGCGGGATGTGGAGCGGTCCGAGTTCGACGAACGATTCGATGTTCTTCATGACTTCATCGTCGATAACGACCGAATCCGCGTACAACTCTTTTCCATGAAGGACACGGTGACCGACGCCTGCGATTTCGTCGAACGACTGAATAACATCAAGGTCAATCAATTTTTCGAGCGAGAGCTCGACCGCTTCTTTATGTGAATGAAGCGGTGTGACGATATGGAACTTTTGTCCTTCGCCATATTTAATCGTGAAGATCGCATCTTCTTTTCCGACACGCTCGACGAGCCCGACGGCGAGCATCTTCTCAGATGGCATTTCGAGAAGTTGGAACTTTAATGACGAACTACCTGCGTTGACTGCCATAATTTTTGTCATGTCATACACCTCTTACCTTTCGATTTAAACACGAGTCTTTATCTGTTCTCTTAAAAACCGATAACTGTATCATAATGAAGATACTTGATATGGCATATGTTTTTCAAGTCTTTTGCCCAATAAAAATTATGTTGTTTTAAACCAATCATCAATCTGTTTCACAATATTGGCAACAGCACGTACATCCGTGAACGATGGCAACTCGACGAGGAGTGCTTGTTTCGGGCGTTTGACGCCTTCCCCAAGCTTTTGTAACATCAATAGGCTTTTCGCATACCGCTCATCTTTGAACATCGTCGTCGGCAATTGAAGAACACCTTTGACGACGGCCTCACGGTCCATCCACTGTTTTAATTTCCCTTCGTCATCCTGTTCAAACAAATTGTTCGGGATGACAAAGATCCCGTGACCGCCTGGTTTCAAGTGACGCATCGCCTGCTCGATCAACAAGAAGTGCGAGTAAGAATGGCCTTCATCCCGTTTCAAGGCGTAGCCGGATGCCATGTCGTCGTTCGGATAATAGCCGATCGGCAAATCGACGAGCGCTAAGTCGCTCGGCTCGACGAATAGCGGTGCGAGTGCGTCTTGATGGAAGTACGAAACCGGCTTACCGAGCAAGTTGCTGATTGCGTACGACAGGCGAAGCATCGTCTCGTCGACTTCAACCGCCTGCGCGGTGGCATCTTTCAATTGTGTCAACACGGCGTGGACGAGCGTGCCCGTTCCGCTGCCGAGTTCCAGCACGTTCGCCCCGTCCTTGACGAGCTTCGTCGCCAAGTACCCGATGAACAGGCTGACGGCGTCCGGTGTCGGTTGATGGTTCGGCGGGAGTGTCGTCGTCTCCTCGAGGACGAGCAGACTGACGGCTTTGCGGACATCATCCGTTTTCTCCTGTTCGACATTGACTCGCTCAAACACTTCAATCAATGCCTCGAGCGGCAATAAGTCAAGGTCTGTCGTCAGCTTCTTCGCTTCTTTCTTCCAATCCCGATACAGTTGTTCAAATCGTTCCATCTTCGATCATCCTTTCCATACAAAACCGGCCCTCTTGTGGAGAGCCGGTCGGTTCACTTCTATTAGTGTAAGCGATTCGTGGTCGTTTCGCCAAGCGAATCAGTTCGCAGCGTCAAACGCCTCGAGCGCCGCATCGAAATCAACTTCCTCTGTCATCTCATCCATGTACTGGACATACTGGACCGTACCGGCCGAGTCGATGACGAATACCGAACGTGCGAGAAGACGGAGTTCTTCCATCAATACGCCGTACGATTTCGCGAACGATTGGTCGCGGTGATCCGATAACATGACGACATTATCAAGTCCTGACGCCGCACACCAGCGACGCTGTGCGAACGGTAAGTCGTTTGACACCGTCAAGACGGTACCGCCGAGCGATGACGCCTTCTCGTTGAATGCGCGTGTTTGCGTGTCACAGACACCTGTGTCGATCGATGGAACGACACTAATCAATTTCTTGCCTGGGTATGACGCGAGCGTCACCTCTTCAAGTGCCGTCGTGAGCGCTGTAAAGTCCGGTGCAGTATCTCCGACTTTGACCGGGTTCCCTTGCAGTGTAACGGTATTGCCTTTAAATGTTGGCATCGTTTCATCCCCTTTTGCATGATTTATACTTCTTCATCATAGCGATGGCGCCGTCTCGATGACAAGCATCCTGCCTCAGACGGCCTGATTGTGATTTTCCCTATATCGAGCGTCTAAAACGCTGTATAATGAAAGAGACTCAATTGACAAAGGGGATGACTAGGATGAGAAACAACGTTTTTTTGTACCATCGTAACGTCAACGACTTTACAAAAGAAGTAAAAAAATTAATCGAAATCGGTGAGAAATACGGCTTCAACGTCGTCAATCGCCCTGAAGACGCCAACATCATCGTCGCCATCGGGGGAGATGGCGCGTTCTTGCAGGCTGTCCGCTATACGGGATTCCGTCAAGATGCCATTTACGTCGGGTTTGGCCGCGGCTTGAACGAGTTTTATTGCGATTTCGATATACATAAACTCGACGAAGTCGATCGCTTGTTCTCGGACAACAGCGCCCGTATCGAAGCCGGTCTCGAGGTGCGGAAATACCCGCTCTTGTCGGCATCCATCAATGAATCGACTCCGATGCTTTGTTTGAACGAAGCCTCAATCAAGTCGAGTATCATCAAATCGCTCGCCATCGAAGTGTACATCGACGACCTCCATTTCGAGACGTTCCGCGGCGACGGCATGGTCGTCTCGACACCGACCGGCTCGACAGCGTACAACAAATCACTCGACGGCGCTATCGTCGATCCGCTCATCCCATGTATGCAAGTGAGCGAGATCGCCTCGGTGAACAACAATCGTTACCGCACGCTCGGCTCTTCGTTCATCGTGCACGACTCGCGCAAACTCTCGCTCCGCATCGTTGAGGATGGGAACGACTATCCGATTATCGGCATGGACAACGAGGCGCTCAGCTTGAAATATACAGACCGCATCGATATCGAACTTTCTGATCAGGTCATTAAGACCGTCAAACTGAAAAACAACTCGTTCTGGCACAAAGTCCAGCGTTCATTTTTCTAAACGACAAAAGGCTAGCCGTCCCTCGTGGATGGCTAGCCTTTCCTTATGCGTTGACGACATTGGCCTCGTATACCGGCGTCCCCTCGACGACCGTCATGACGAGTCGATTGTCGAGGATGTCGCGTCCACGCAGGTCGAAGAAGTCCTCTTCCCACACCGTGAACGTCGCGTTATAGCTCTGAATCAACAAGCCGTCGCGTCCGTGTGTGCCTGTCGCGACACGCGGTGCATACGTGAAGCTGCGGAGCGCCTCATACATCGATAGGCGTTCCGGCGGGTTGAGCGCCCCCGACTCCTCAAATGACTGACGGGTGACCGCCGCATATAAACCTTTCCGTACATCGACGGTAGAAATCGGGGCGTCACTGCCTCCGAGGACGAGCGCTCCGGTATCGAGCATCGATTTGAAGCGGTAGGCGTCATCGACGCGCTCGTTGCCGAGCCGGTCGAACAACAAGTTCATGTCGTCCGACAAGAAGATCGGTTGGGCATCAATCAACACCGGCAGCGCTTGAATCCGTTTTAAGAGCGCGTCGTTCAAGAGTGAGGCGTGAATGATTCGGTCTCGCGTCCCACGCTTGGCCGGATATTTCTCGAGCAGCGTGATGAACTGTTCGGCGGCGGCGTCCCCAATCACGTGGGCCGCTACGTTCATCCCGTAGGACCGCGCCTTTTTGACAAGCGCCTCGAGATGATCCGGACGATGAACCTCGATTCCCCGCTGTGCCGGATCATCCGTGTACGGTTCCGACAAGAGTGCCGTCCGTCCCCCGAACGATCCGTCGACGAATAATTTCATCGCCCCGAAATCAAAACGCGGGCGCTTGGCGAGCGCGTCGTGACGAATCAACGTATCAACGACTTGTTCATGGACGAGCAGATGCGCGTGGAACGGGAGGTCCGCCAAAACGTCTTCATACGCTTGAATCGTCTCGAGCGGATCACCGTGATAGAACAAGTCTTCCGTATGGGCATTGACGATGCCGTGGGCGAACAGAGAGTCGATGGCCCGGTGGAGCGAGGCGACATTTTTCTCGCGATTTCCGCCCAGCTCTTTGTGGAGCAGGTCGAGCGCCGCATCGTACAGCACCCCGTTCAACTTGCCATCCGCATCGCGTCCGAGCTTCCCGCCTTCGATGACAGTATGATGAATCAAGCCGAGCCGCTCCAATCCTTTCGAGTTGACGACGGCAACGTGACGACAGACCCGTTTCAAGACGACGGGCCGGTCCGGAATGACGGCATCAATCATCTCACGCGTCGGCATCTCGCCAAGCAGACGGTCATTGAACCCTTCCGCGACAATCCAATCGTCGTTACCATCCTTTTGCTTCATCGATTCGAGCAGAGCTTGCAAGTCCGTCGTCTCGGTCGCATCGATCCGGTCGAGCGCTTCCCCGTACCCGATCAAGTGGATGTGTGAGTCGGTGAACGCCGGATAGACGCTCTTCCCTTCAAGATTCACAATCTGCTTGATTCTTCCGGCGTATGTACGACGAAGGTGGCCTTCTTCCCCCATCTTCAAGATCCGGCCGTGCTCCACGTACATGGCACGAGCATGTTCATGCTCTTTGTTCATCGTATAAATCTTTCCGTTAACCCATAGCGTTCCCATCACAAAATTCCTCCTCGATTCAAAAAAGATTGACGTACACGTTAATTCCCGTTTACGTCAATCTTCATGCATCATTATTTTCGTAATAGCTCTTGCTGTTCCAATCCTTTTTCGACGCGTTGGCGAATCTCACGGGCCGCTCCTTCATCGAAACGTCCGAGGACACGCTCGCCAATCTCGACGGCCGTCCCATATTCCCCATGCAAGAACTTGTTCTCGGCGAGCGTCAAAGCGATATGCACCTCGTTGTCGCGACGGCGATAGCGGTTCGCATACTGCAGAAGTTGTTCGGCGTACGTGACTTGGCGCAAGAGTGCTTTGACCCGGTCCCGGAAGTTGTCCATCGTCTCTTCGACGTCGTGGCTGAGGCCGACGATATACGTCATATTAAACGGTGCTTTCTCGAACTGTTCATCCAACGATTGCACGCCTTTTTGCAACTGGCGCATATCGCTCGTCAAATCAGTCGGAACGACCGGCATGGCGCTCTTCGCGAGCAAACGGCGATGGGCCGACAGTTCGCGCTTCCATGACTCGAGTTTGTTGCGGACTTCGAGTTCTTCTTTGCGAAGGGAGTTCGTGTTCTCGATGAACCGTTCATGCATCGCACTGAACTGATCGAGCGAACGTTTCGCTTCTTGTACTTTTGATTTAATCATGCTGAACGGAATCATCTGGGCGACGAGCGCCTGTTCGATGTCGAGTACGTTCGCCGTGAGCGTCGCACGCTCCCGTTCGAGCTGTTCAAACTCTTCGCCGACACGGGCATTAATCTCGTAATTGCTGACGAGGCGGGTCATCTCTTGATGGAGACGAGCCATGACTTCACTCGTCTGGCGGTCACGTTCTTTCACGGTCGCGAATTCTTTTTTCACGTATTGGCGTGCATCGACTTCGGTCCGGAACGCTTCGAACAGCTGATCGATGTCCGAGCTGAGCTGTTGCATGTCCATCTCGAAATGAGCGAAGTCGAGTTGTTCAATCCGGTCCATGAGCGCGGCCCGGCGATCTTCCGCTTGCTCGATCTCTTCCATTAAACCGAGCGGCTCAAGCGCGTAGCCGTCCATTTGCATCTCTTTATGACCCGAGCGCAACTGGTTGAGCTGTTGTTTCAAATCGATTTGCACCGTGCGCACGAACTGCGGGATGACGCCGACGAGTTCACGAATCTTCGTCACTTTCTCAGACAAGACTTGGCCGGCGATATACGCCTCAGATACTTGTCCTTCTTGCTTCAACGTGATCATCTCGGTCCGCTTCGCTTCCGCTGCCGCGATTTCAGACTCGACGAGCTCGTATGTCGGGCCAAACGCACTGTTTTGGGCGACGAGTGTCTTCCGGAATTGATACAACTCTTTCTCGTCTTTTTTGACGATATCGAGAAGCGACGAATGGTGTTGATTGAACTCATCCATCTCATCGAGCATGGCGTGTACCATCGACTCGAGCTCTTCAATCAACTGTTCCGTCGCGTTCAAATCGGATTTCACTTTAAGGAAGCGATATTTGTCCAAATCTTCTTCGGCATGATAGAGCGCCTCATCGATTTGTCCCGTATGTACGCTGACGAGTTCGTCCCACGACTGATGCCATCGTTCGAACTTTTCTTTCGTCTCGCCTTCCATCGGCCATTGTTTGAACTTCTGCAGTTCAGCCGGCACACTGGCGCTGAGCACACTTTGTTTGCGCATGTCTAAATCATCAATTTTCTGGTAAAAATTCCTTCGTACGAGCATGCTTCCCAGCATGGCCCCTAATGCGATGACAATGATTCCAATTAAAATTCCGTAGATTCCGTAATCCATCTCTGTCACAACCTCCAAGCCGCTTTCATGGACTTATGTATCTAAATGAATAAATGAAGTATTTTATGAGTATAGATAATACTAATCATATTATAGAACCAATGATTTGCATAGGTTTTCCAACGGTTTAGGGAGAGAATGTTGTTTTTCACGCGAATCTTTTAAGAAGACAAACCGAAAAAATGCGTGTACCATAATGCTAATTCATCATGCATTCATTCATAGGAGGGAATCAAATGTTTCAAACAACGACTTACACTGGCGACTTGGCCGCCGGGTACGACCTACTCAATAAACAGCTGGCAGCACTTTTAGAAGGCGAGACGAACCGTGTCGCCAACCTATCGAACGCGAGCGCATTGCTTAACCAGTTCCTCGACCGCATCAACTGGGTCGGCTTCTATTTAACAGAGGGAGAAGATGCCCTCATCCTCGGACCGTTCCAAGGCCTTCCGGCTTGTGTCCATATCGCGTTCGGTAAAGGAGTTTGCGGCACTGCGGCCTCGACGCAAGAGACGCAACTCATTGCAGACGTTCATCAATTCCCTGGCCATATCGCTTGTGATGCGGCTTCTAACTCAGAAATCGTCGTCCCGCTCGTTCGCGACGGCAAGACGATCGGTGTCCTCGATATCGACAGCCCCGAGTTCGACCGCTTCTCAGATGTCGACCGCCAAGGGCTCGAGCAATTTTGCCAGACATTACTTCGCTTCATCTGATTGACAAGCGAATCGTTTCGTCGTATACTGATTTTTGTGCATGAAATGACGATAGCAGTCATTGACAGACGTATCCACCTTTCGGGCCTCGACTGAGTCGGAGGAGCATCTCGTAGCTTCGCTATCAAGTGAAGGTGCTTGAACCTAGAAAGGGGCGTCACCCGTCTTTGACATCGTTGTTCTTTTGTGCAAAATACATGAACAACAAGGAGGAGTCCAAACATGGCTCGTTACACAGGTCCAGCTTGGAAACTCTCGCGTCGCTTAGGCATCTCGCTTAGCGAAACGGGTAAAGAATTAGCAAAACGTCCTTACGCACCAGGTCAACACGGAAATGGTCGTCGTAAAATCTCTGAATACGGTCTTCAGCTTCAAGCGAAGCAAGCACTCCGTCACATGTACGGAATCAACGAGAAGCAATTCCGTCGCATCTTCAACGATGCTGGGAAAATGCAAGGTATCCACGGTGAGAACTTCATGTTCTTGCTCGAGTCACGCCTTGACAACCTCGTTTACCGTATGGGTCTCGCTCGCACACGTCGCGGAGCGCGCCAACTCGTCAACCACGGTCACATCCAAGTTGACGGTTCACGTGTAGACATCGCGTCTTACCGTGTAAAACCAGGTCAAGTCATCTCAGTTCGCGAGAAGTCTAAAAACTTCAAAGCGATCGCTGAAGCTCTCGAAGTAGCACCAGCTACAAAAGACTACGTCACATTCGATGCTGAGAAGCTCGAAGGTACATTCGTACGTCTTCCTGAGCGCGCTGAATTGAACGACCAAATCAAAGAGCAACTCATCGTTGAGTACTACTCACGTTAATGCTTTTATCTCCTTTCCTGCCTCGGCAGGAAAGGGGATTTTTTTATTTCTTTAAAATCTGTTCACGAATCCGGCCCATCTGGGTATCGAGGGCATCCGCCATCTTCGCCGCTTCAATCAACTCGAGTTTCGACGCCTCCGGGACAACGTTCTGGTATTTATAATGAAGCTTATGCTCCGTCGCCGCCCAAAAGTCCATGGCGAGCGTGCGAATTTGAATCTCGGCTGGCACCCAGATGACGCGTTCCGCCAAATACACTTTCGTTCGGACGATGAGATGCAAGCTCCGATAGCCGCTCGGTTTCGGATGTTGGATGTAATCCTTAATCTCATCAATTTCTAAATCGTCCCGTTTTTTCAAATGATCGAGGATGGCATAGATGTCATCACGAAAACTCGTGACGATCCGCACTCCGGCGACGTCAGATATATTCTCCCACAGCGCTTCCACTTCTAGGGGAAGTCCTTTTTGATTCATCTTCCGAATGATGGACGGCAGCGTCTTCATCCTCGTCTTCACGTGTTCAATCGGCGAATAGCCGAGCCGCGTCTGCCAATCGAGGTCGATGATGCCGAGATCGCTCTCGAGTTCAGTGATCGCCATCTCGTAGTACCGGAACCGCTCGCGCCATTGATGGAACTGCTCGCCAAAAAATTCTTCAATATCCATAATAAAGCCTCCTTGTCGTCTATACTTGCTATCGTAGCAGACCGAATCGATGTTGAGTCAGAAAAAAACGTCCATGTTCGCAACATTGGCGGACATGGACGCATGCATCAGACGTGACGGATCACGAAGTATTTTTTCTTACCGCGACGGATGATGGTGAACTCACCTAGCGTATCGGCGCGTGTCACCATTTTATCGAGCGACTGTTCCCGCTCCCCGTTCAAGTAAATCGCCCCGTTTTGAACGTCTTCACGGGCTTGACGTTTCGATGGTGCAATCTTCGCTTCGACGAGAATGTCGACAAGGTTGCGCTCGCCGTCGAGCTCGAACTGTGGCATGCCCTTGAATGCGGCATCCATGTCTTCTGGTTTGAGCGTTTTCAAGTCGCCACTAAAGAAGGCAGTCGTGATACGTTGCGCTTGATCAAGACCCGCTTCTCCATGGACGAGCTTCGTCATCTCTTCGGCGAGGCGACGTTGGGCGGCACGCTTCTCAGGTGCAGCGGCCACTTCTGCTTCGAGCGCCAAGATGTCTTCGTGCGACATGAACGTGAAGTATTTGATGAACTTGATGACGTCAGCGTCGTCGACGTTAATCCAGAACTGGTAAAACTCGTACGGTGTCGTCTTGTCGGCATCGAGCCAGACTGCACCACCCGCCGTCTTCCCGAACTTTTGACCGTCCGACTTCGTCACGAGTGGCACCGTCAACCCGAACGCCTTCTCCGAGTGACCGAAGCGGCGGATGAGTTCGAGACCGGCCGTGATGTTGCCCCACTGGTCGCTGCCCCCGACTTGAAGGCGGCAGTTCTCGTTTTCGTACAACTTCAAGAAGTCGAACGATTGTAACAGCATGTATGAGAATTCCGTGTACGAGATTCCGTTCTCCAAACGCGAGTCGACCGAATCTTTGGCGAGCATGTAGCTGATCGGGAAGTGTTTCCCGATATCACGCAAGAAGTCGATAATCGACAACTCTTCCGTCCACTCGTAGTTGTTGCGGATTGAGATCGGATTTTCACCTTCAAGCGGGAGGAAACGGCTCAATTGGTCTTTAATGCGATCCGAAAATTCTTTGACCGTGTCGAGCGTGTTGAGCGAACGCTCGTCCGAACGACCGGACGGGTCACCGATCATGCCGGTCGCCCCACCGACGAGAGCGATGACGTGATGTCCCGCCTCTTGGAAACGTTTGAGCGTCAAAATCGGGAGCAAGTGCCCGATATGGAGCGAGTCCGCCGTCGGGTCGAATCCCGTGTATAATGCCGTCGGTTTTTTTAGTTGTTCAGCTAACCCTGCTTCGTCCGTCAATTGGTTGACGAGACCTCGAAATTCTAAATCCTTCAATAATTCCATCTGTTCCACTCCTTCGATTGACATAAAAAAACGTCCCTTCTCATATGAGAAGGGACGGAGATTCCGCGGTACCACCCTAATTGCCACAGTTGTGGCCACTTGTAGCGAGAGATAACGGTCTCGACCCGGCCGAACGGCACGCTCCAAAAGTGTAATTCATCGATTGACATTGGCTAGTTCACAGCACCCACTAGCTTTCTGGACAAGCGGTCAGTCGACTACTTCGCTTTCTTCATAGCGTCTTTGTTTATGGACTATGCTTTACATTTTATAAGTTCCATTTCCAAATTGTCAACTGGAAGATGGAAACTTGCATCCGACAGTGGATTGGGAGGAAGGTCGGCAACGAGTTGTGCTATAATCGTATATATTACTGTCCAAAATAGTTTTACACCATATTAAGGAGGCTGTCATGCTGCAAAAGATTCGAGACATATGGAACCAACCTAAGTCCTTGAAAGCCCGCCGTTATGCCAATGTATTTTACGATGTGTCGTGGAACGTCCTGCTCCTAACGATTATATCGGTCGTTCTCATTGGATTTTTAGGCGCCGGGATCGGAGCGGGGTATTTCGCTTCTCTCGTCAAGGATATGCCGGCACCTGCATATAAGACGATGACGTCACAAATCAACACCTACTCATCGACTTCTGACATTTATTTTGGAAGCGGTGAACGAATCGGAAACTATACGACGGATGAAGTACGGGTTCCGGTTGCCGTCGATAAAGTCTCTCCGTTCGTCGTCGACGCGTTGCTCGCCACAGAGGACGTCGAGTTTTACGAACACGTTGGTGTCGTCCCGAAAGCGACGCTCCGCGCCATCTTACAAGAAGCGACCGGGTCTGAAGACCGGACCGGTGGCTCAACGCTCACCCAACAGCTCATCAAGAACCAAATGCTGACGAACGAGGTGTCGTTCGAACGAAAAGCGAAAGAGATTTTACTCGCCCTTCGCCTCGAGAAAGCAATGAACAAAGATGAGATCTTGAACGCGTACTTGAACGTCGTCTCATTCGGGCGAAACTCGATGGGACGCAACATCTCAGGGATTGAAGCGGCCGCTCGCGGTGTCTTCAACACATCGGCTGAGAAGTTGACGTTGCCACAAGCTGCTTTCCTCGCCGGGATTCCGAAAAACCCGTTCTTGTACACACCGTACTACCAAGGCGGTGTCATTAAAGAGGACGTGGCACCGGCTATCAATCGTATGAAGACGGTACTCAACCGGATGTATGTGGCCAAGAAAATCACAAAAGAAGAATATGATGCCGCATACAACTACGACATCACAAAAGACTTCATGAAGACGCAATCGAAGCCGCGTGACCGCTATCCATATGTCGTGCAATGGGCTGAAGAAGATGCCCTCATTATCGTTCGGGACCACATGCTTAAACAAGACGGCGTGAACGTGAACGAATTGAGCGCAGAAGAGCGCAAAGAAATTACGAGCACGTACGGACGTCGCGCTCACAACGCACTCCGCCAAGGTGGATACAAGATTCATTTGTCGCTTGATAAACAAGTCCACGAATCGATGCAACAGCCGGCCCGAAACGTCAATAACTTCGGACCTAACAACTCACCGAAAGTCGACCCTGACCAAGGTCCGGAGCAAACGGCAGCCATTATGCTCGAGAACAAGACCGGTCGCATCCTCGGATTTGTCGGTGGTCGCTACGTAAACGGCAAGGCCGATGACTTTAATCGCGCCCGTCAAATGGAACGTCAAATTGGATCGACGGCGAAACCGCTACTCGTTTATGCGAATGCAATCGAGAAAGGATTCATCACGACGGACACCGTCATCATTGATGAAAAGTACAAATATCAAAATGGTTCAAATCCGAACACCGTTGAAATTAACAATGAAGACTTGACGTTCCGAGGACCGATGACAGCTCGTGATGCGCTGAAACAATCTCGAAACGTTCCTGCCGTTAAAATTTACGAAGAACAAGGCGATTTCAGAGGGGCCACGGAGAAACTGCTCCAAATGGGCATGAATGTTCCTGAAGATACGCGTGATGCCCCATCAATGGCACTCGGTGTTAGTTCAGTTAAGTTAGCCTCCCTTGCTTCGGGTTATGCGATGCTCGCCAACGGCGGTGAACACGTCGAACCGTATATCATCGACCGTGTCGAGTACCAAGGCGAAGTCATTTACGAGAAAAATCCGAAGAAGACACGCATCTATTCGGATCGTACAGCCTACTTGATTGTCGATATGCTCCGTGACGTCTACACGTCAGGAACAGCGACGTATGCCAACTCGCTCTTGAACGTCCCAGGTGACTGGATGGGCAAAACCGGAACCACCCAAGATCGTCGCGACTCCTACTTGGTCGGTTCGACGCCAGGTGTCACTCTTGCCGTCTGGACCGGTTATGATAAAGAAAATGGTTTGACAGACGGAGGTGTCTATGGCCGTTACTACCAACGGACACAAGGTATGTGGTCTAAGATTGCCAACAACGTCTATCTCGATCGTCCAGAAGTGTTCAATTCGAACGCTCGCTTCGTACAACCGGCTAGCGTAAGAGCTGGCGACTTCGGTGACTCTGGTTCATTCTCTGAGAAGAAAAAAGTCGAAGAGAAGAAGAAGAAGGAAGAGGAAGCGAAGAAGAAAGCCGAAGAAGAGGCGAAGAAGAAGGAAGAGGAAGCGAAGAAGAAAGCCGAAGAAGAGGCGAAGAAGAAAGAAGAAGCCGAAGAGAAGAAACAAGAGGCTGAAGAACAGAAACAGGAAGCTGACGCTGCTGCGAAGGAAAAGGCAGCGGCTGACGCAAAAGCGAAAGCAGAAGCCGACGCAAAGAAAAAAGCGGAAGCTGATAAGAAGAAAGCTGAAGAAGAAGCAAAGAAGAAAGCCGAAGCTGAGAAAAAGGCTGAGGAAGACAAGAAGAAAGAAGACGCCGAAGCTGCAGACGGCGCCTAATCCGACAAGAAAGGTCGACACGTCGCGTGTCGACCTTTTGTCGATCAATCTTCCATTGTCGATAAGTCACCCGTCTCGAGGTTCAACTCCCATGCTTTCAAGACGCGACGCATGATTTTCCCGCTTCGCGTTTTCGGCAATTTGTCTTTGAACTCGATCTCACGCGGAGCCGCGTGAGCCGCGAGACCTTCTTTGACGAATTTTTGAATCTCCGCCTTCAACTCGTCCGACGGCTCATAGCCTTTACGGAGCGCGATGAACGCCTTGATGATCTCCCCGCGTACCGGGTCCGGTTTCCCGATGACACCGGCCTCGGCGACAGCTGGGTGCTCGACGAGACGGCTCTCGACTTCGAACGGACCGACCCGCTCCCCTGCCGTCATGATGACGTCATCGACGCGGCCTTGGAACCAGAAGTAACCGTCCTCGTCCATATACGCCGAGTCACCCGAGACGTACCAGTCACCCCAGAAGTAGCTCTCATACTTGGCGTCATTCTTCCAAATTTTCCGCATCATCGACGGCCATGGCGTCTTGAGTGCCAAGTTGCCCATCCGGTGCGGCGGGAGTGGTTGACCTCGGTCGTCTAAGATGGCCGCTTCACAACCCGGGATAGCTTTGCCCATCGACCCCGGTTTGATATCCATCGTCGGATAATTGCAAATCATCATCGCACCGGTCTCTGTCATCCACCACGTGTCATGAATCCGCAATCCGAACGATTCGTTCCCCCAACGAATGACTTCCGGATTGAGCGGTTCTCCGACCGACAGGATATGGCGGAGTGACGACAAATCATATTTTTCAAACGCCTCTTCTCCGGCACCCATGAGCATCCGGAACGCTGTCGGCGCGCTGTACCAGACCGTGACACCGAACCGTTCGATGACCGAATACCAGAACTCAGGATTGAATCGTCCCCCGACGATCACGTTCGTCGCCCCGTTTAAGAAAGGTGCGAAAATCCCGTAGCTCGTACCCGTCACCCAACCTGGATCGGCTGTGCACCAGTAAATGTCATCCGGTTGCAAGTCGAGCACCCATTTGCCGGTCATCAAATGCTGCACCATGGCGTTATGGACATGCAAGACACCTTTCGGTTTCCCGGTCGACCCTGACGTATAATGCAAAATCATACCGTCTTCGCGGTCGACCCACGTGATGTCGAGATCGGTCGAGGCATCACCCGCCAATTTGCGGTAGTCGATGATTTTCCCTGCCTCTTTTACCTCGTCACCGACGATTAAAATCGTCTCCAAGTGCGGGAGTTGATCGACCGGGATACGCGGTAGGAGCGCCTCGGTCGTGACGATGACTTTCGCTTCCGAGTCGAGCAGACGGTCGTGGACGGCTTGCTCCATGAACGCCTCAAACAACGGACCGACGATCGCCCCGAGCTTGAGTGTACCGAGCAAAATAAAATAAAGTTCTGGACTCCGTGGCATGAAGATGAAGACGCGGTCGCCTTTCTCCACTCCAACCGATTTCAGAACGTTTCCGGCCCGATTGCTTTCTCGTTTCATGTCCTCATACGTGTAGCGCTCTTCTCGTTCCCCATCGAAATAGAGCAACGCCAGCTTCGTGGCGAGTTCACCTTCTGCGTGACGGTCGATTGCTTCGTACGCCGTGTTGACGTTCCCCGTCAAATCCCAAGAAAATAATGCTTCTGCTTGTGTCCACTCGAACGACTGACAAGCATCTTCATACGACGCCAATTGATGTTCCCCTGATAACGCTTTCAATTTTTCCATCACTAAAGATTCGCCTCCCCTGTAATGAATGGTATAACCACTTTCAGTATAGTGTTAATATTATGACAAATCAATGAATTTCCAAAATCTCCAAAAGAGTGTGAAACAAGCTAAATGAAAGCGCTATAATAGAAGGTGGAAAAGGTGGTGACTCCATGGAAAAACAATATCATTCAAAGGTGTGGGAAACCTCACTCGGAGCCGTAATCATCGATGGACCGATCGAGAGCGACGTGTTGGCCACGTATAGGCTCGATGAGGGATTGACCGCATTTCGTGAACCTGAGGACCAACACAAGGCGCTCGTCGAAATCGCTGACTTGAAAGAAGGCCGCATCATCGTGGCCCGCGTCGATGACCTCGTCATCGGTTATGTCACGTATTTATATCCGGACCCATATGAACGTTGGAGCGAAGGGAACGACCCCTATATCCTCGAGCTCGGCGCGATCGAAGTGAGCCCGCGCTTCCGTGGCCAACGGATTGGCAAGCAACTGCTCGAAGTGTCGATGATGGACGCGCATATGGATGACTTCTTGATTTTGACGACCGAATATTATTGGCACTGGGACTTGAAAGGGAGCGGGCTCTCTATCTGGGACTATCGGAAAGTGATGGAAAAGATGATGAACCACGGCGGACTCGTCTTCTTCCCGACCGATGACCCCGAGATTGCCTCGCATCCGGCCAACTGTCTCATGGCACGGATTGGCAAGAACGTCCGGCAAGAAACGATCGACCATTTCGATTCGCTCCGGCTGCGGCGCCGGTTCATGTATGACTAAGGAGGGAACTGGATGTTGATTGAACAAATGATGAACCGTCATGTCGTGACGATTCAACCGACCAACACGATCGCCCATGCGGCCAAGCTCATGCGTGATCATCAAGTGCGCCATCTCATCGTCACCAACCCGGCCCGACAAGTCGTCGGAATCGTCGGCCAGTTCGAGATGAGCGGAGCGACGAGCGTGTTCCATCCGGAGAGTGAGAGCGCCGACTTCAAAAACCCCGTTTCGAGCATCATGCGTCAAGATGTGACGACGGCACATCCGTACGACTTCTTCGAAGATGCGGCCGCTCTGTTTTATGAGTATCGCCTGACCTGCCTGCCGATCGTCGAACAAGGCAAACTCGTCGGCGTCTTGACCGAGACAGACTTATTGCGTTACTTCGTCCAATTGACGGGCGCGCTCGAGCCGAGCTCTCAGATTGAGCTCTTGGTCGAGAACACGACGGGGACGCTCGAGAAAGTGACCCGGCTCCTCGCCAAGACGAACGTCAACATCATCAACGTGTTCGTTCACCCGACGCCCGACCCATATAAACGCATCATCTCGTTCCGCGTCCAGACGATGAATCCGCTCCGCATCATCGAACGGTTGAAACGCGAGGGTTATGACGTGCTCGGTCCGGAGATGTCCCAATGAGACCGGCCTACATATTCGGGGAGAACGAGAACTCGTACCGCTTCCATGCGGATCATCCGTTCAATCCGGTCCGCCTGGAGCTGACGACGTCCCTGCTCATCGCCTCAGGTAAACTTCAGGCTTCCGAGTGTATCGCCCCGCCCCTCGCCTCGGTCGAGTCGCTCGCGCTCGTCCATGACCTTGATTATATCGAAGCGGTTCAAGCGGCGGCGGCCGGTGAGCTGTCGACATTGAAAGCGAACAAGTTCGGCCTCGGCACTGAAGACACGCCGATTTTCCCAACCATCCATGAAGGAGCGGCCCGGCTCGTCGGGGGCACCGTTCACGCGCTTGATTTGGTCGCGAGCGGTAAACTGGAGCGCGCCTTTCACGTCGGGGGCGGCCTCCATCACGGGATGAGGCGGAAAGCGTCTGGATTTTGCGTGTATAACGACGCGGCGGTCGCCATCGCCCACGTCCGTAAAGCGTACGGCAGCCGGGTCCTCTATGTCGATACTGACGCCCACCACGGAGACGGCGTCCAATGGCTGTTTTATGACGATGACGATGTGATGACGTTATCTATCCACGAGACCGGCCGCTACCTGTTCCCGGGGACAGGAGCCGTCACAGAGCGCGGCAACGGGAATGGGTACGGCTATAGCTGGAACGTCCCGGTCGATGCGTTCACCCAAGACGAGTCGTTCTTGCGCTGTTACGAGACAGTGTTCCGGGAAGCGTGCGAATGGTTCAAGCCGGATATCATCGTGACGCAGAACGGTGCCGACGCCCATGCCTTTGATCCGTTGACACACCTTGCCTCGACGATTCGGACGTTCGAACAGATTCCTCAAATAGCCTCTCGACTTGCCGACGAGTATACGGAAGGAAGACTCGTCGCCCTCGGCGGCGGCGGCTATGATTGGTATCGGACCGTACCCCGGGCTTGGGCGCAAGTGTGGGCCGGACTGACGCGCGAGGCGCCGTACAGCGGCGACATTCCGCCCGAATGGATCGAGCAGTGGCAGGACAAAGCGGATTTAGCCTTGCCGACACGCTGGGATGACCATCCGTACACGTTCCAACATATTCCCCGACGCCAACAAATTGAGGAGAAAAATTGGGAAGTGACGAAACGGGCGTTCTGGCCGTTCATTTCGAACGATCGCAAATCACTATATGTCTAAAAAAATCCCCTCGTCCGCGGAGTGACTCCGGCAGGCGAGGGGATTTTTATTCAGTCTTGACGTACCGAATCGCGACGTTCGATGCGGTGCGGCAAGACAACGTTCTTCTCTTCGACTTCTTCCGCATTCAAGATTTTCGTCAAGAGACGCATGGCAACGGCACCGATGTCATACATCGGTTGGACGACCGTCGTCAATTTCGGACGAATCATCGTAGCGAGACGCGTGTTATCATGGCCGACGACTTCAAAATCGTTCGGGACCGAGAAACCGGCGTCTTGAATCGCGTGAATGACACCGAGTGCCATCTCATCCGTACCGGCGAAAATCGCTTTCGGGCAATCGTCACGTTCGAGCATCTTCTGCATCGCCTCAAGGCCTGATGCGTACGTGTAATTCCCAAGGACGACGTCACTCTCACGGAACGGGAGTCCGGCGTCGTCAAGGGCACGGCGGTAACCAGAGAATTTCTTCTCGCCATTGATTTGTTGCTCGAGTGGACCTGTGATGAAGCCGACTTGTTTATGGCCGTGGCCAATCAACATTTCGGTCGCATCGTATGCCGCTTGCTCATAATCGATGTTGACCGCAGGGAGGTCATACCCTTGGTTGAGTGTCGCCGCGAGGACGATTGGGACCGGTGACTTTTTAAACTCGTTGACGAGGTCTTCGTGCAGACGACCGCCCATGAAAATGATGCCGTCGACTTGTTTCCCGAGCAATGTGTTCAACAAATGGATCTCTTTGTCACGGTTCGAGTCCGAGTTCCCGAGGATGATGTTGTACTTGTACATCGTCGCGACGTCCTCGATTCCGCGAGCAAGGTCTGCGAAGAAGATGTTCGAGATGTCTGGGACGATGACGCCGACCGTCGTCGTCTTCTTACTGGCCAGTCCACGTGCGACAGCGTTCGGACGATAGCCGAGACGGTCAATCGCATCCTGGACTTTCTTGCGGGTCGTCGGTTTGACGTTCGGGTTTCCGTTGACGACGCGTGAGACGGTTGCCATCGACACCCCGGCTTCTCGTGCGACATCATAGATGGTTACATTGTTACTATTCATTAAAACTCCTCCTACAAGCAATGATTTTCAAACGATTTTCAAAAAACGTGTCAAAAAAGGAAGACAGGTATCTGTCATCATTTTACCCTGTCTTCACGCTATATAAAACGTTTCCAATTGGAAAGTTTACTTTTTCACCAAATCAAGTTGAGGGAACTGGGCCGTTAGCCCGTCCACGAATTGATCGAACTGATCGAAATCGAGTTGTTGCTGGGCATCCGATAAGGCGATGGCCGGGTTCGGGTGTACTTCCACCATGACCCCGTCCGCCCCGACTGCAAGCGCCGCTTTGGCCGCTGGCAGTAACAAGTCGCGTCGTCCTGTCGAGTGAGTCACGTCGACCATGACCGGCAAATGCGTCTCTTGTTTCAAAATCGGGACCGCGGTGATGTCGAGCGTGTTGCGTGTCGCCCGTTCATATGTCCGGATGCCGCGCTCGCACAAGATGACTTGGCTGTTGCCGCTCGCCATGATGTACTCGGCCGCATAGATGAACTCTTCAATCGTAGCCGATAAGCCACGCTTCAAGAGCACCGGTTTATCCGTCTTCCCGACTTCTTTCAGCAAGTCGAAGTTTTGCATATTGCGCGCACCGACTTGGATGATGTCCACGTATGGAAGTGCCGATTCGACCGCACCAGGCGTCATGATTTCAGAGATGACCCGTAAGTCATGACGATCTGCCGCTTGCTTCAGCATTTTCAATCCCTCGAAGCCGAGACCTTGGAAGTCGTATGGTGAAGTACGTGGCTTGTACGCCCCGCCCCGCAAGATTTTCACTCCGGACAGCGCCAATTTCTCAGCGACGGCGTTCACTTGCTCAAACGATTCGACCGCACATGGTCCCGCAATCAGTTGCGGACGTCCATTGCCGATTTTGACATCATCGAGCGTGACGATCGTGTCTTCGGCTTGGCGTTTCCGTGAAACGAGCAACGTCTTGTCACGGTCTTCGCCTTGCAGTTCGGCCGAAGCTTTAAACATCTCTTTGAACAGATGTTGCAAGCGAGCCGTCTCGAAAGGACCCGGATTCTCTGCCGCGATGAAGTCGAGCATCTCACGTTCACGTACCGGATCGTATCGCTCCACACCTTGCAGACGTTTTACTTTTCCAATCTCAACAGCGAGTGTGCCGCGGCGGCTGAGCAAGTCGAGCATCTCACGATTCAACTCATCCATCTCGCGACGTAATCGATTCAACTGATCTTGTGGACTCATAATTACCCTCTCATTTCTAAGCCGTTCTTTCCAGATTCCTAATTATAACGAACTTTAATCGCTTTGTCATAGGGAAATGGGCTGACGACACAAAATCAACAAAAAAAGCGCCCGGATGGTCCCGGACGCATCATCACTTATTTGTTGCCGTTTTTAAGGTCTTGCTTCAAGTTGTTCAATTCTTGTTTCGACTCATCGTCGAGCAAGTCTTTCACAGGTGCCTCGAAGTCTGACTCATAGTCTTCCGACTGGTCACGGCTGCTCGTTGTGTTTTGTTTGTTTGCAGCCGATTTCGTCGCGTTCGATTTGTTCGCGTTCGGCTTACTGTCTGATTGTTTCGGTTTGTCTGTCGACGCTTCTGACTTCGACGACTCGTTTGACTCATTTGAGGCTTTCGCTTCGTTCGAAGCTTTTGCTTCGTTCGACTGCTCTTCTGAAGCCTTATCGAGTTGCTCTTTCACTTCGGCTTCCGCCTCCGCTACGAGTTGGTCAGCTTTCTCCATCGCTTCTTCGATTGACAATTCGTCTTCATCGACTTGTTGTTTCAATTCAGCCGCTTCACGGGCCTTGTCTTTGACGAGGTTTAAGACCGGAGCCGCTTTATCGCTCGCTACTTTAATCCATTCGCCGACGACCGGTTCTGCTTTTTCACGAACTTCTTTCGACTTGACGGTCAATCGCTCACGCGACGTCGCCGTTTTCTCGTCGAGGTATGTCCGTACTTCACGTCCGCTCTTCGGTGATGTGAGGAGTGCTACTGCTGCACCAATCACGCCGCCGAGGACGACACCTGCTAAAAACCCACCGCTTGATTGCTGTTCAGTCGTATATGTCTTGTTTTTGTCGTATGTCATCGTTACTTCCTCCTTGTGATAGTTATGATTTGATTGTATCGTCTGTCGCAATCAACCCTGGTGAAACCGTAGTCGGTTCTTGTTTACGGTCCCGACGGCCGCGACGACGTGATGGTCGTTCGTCTGAAGACGTTTCTGTTTTGTTTTTCTTAAATAATTCTACAGCGACCGATCCCCAACGTACCGCTTGGGCAATCTGCTCTTTATTCTCGTCTGCTGCTACGTGAACAGAAGAAGAAACCGTCCGTACCGACTCTGTCACTTCGTTGAGTGACGTGCCGAGCTCATCAAGGGCGTGTGCCACCGGTGCGAGCAATTCCGTTTTCTCTTCGACGTTATCCACGAGACGGTTCGTCTTATGTAAGAGCGCCGTCACTTCCATTGTAATTCCGTCTAATTGACGTTCTAAGTTTTCAGTCGTGTTGGCGACGCTGCCGAGTGTCCGATTGACGTTCGACAAGACACGTGCCAAGAAAAATACGAGTACGACAAATGCGAGTGCTGCGACGAGCCCTGCAATGCCTCCTAATGTGATTTCCATGCATCCATTCCTCCTATTCGATAATGTGGTGGTTTCATTATAGCACCATTATGACTCAAAAGATTTGTCACAACCGTTTTCGCCATCCGGTCTGATTATTCCTTTACCCGTTTTTATGTTTTCGATTACACTAAAATAGAAATAAATTTAAAAAAGTTAAAAGGGGTGTTCGTATGAGAGATCCAAGAATCACGCAACTCGCTGATGGATTAATCAATTATTCAGTCGAATTGAAACCGGGGGAACGCGTTCTCATTGAAAATTTCGGCGTCGAGGAATCGCTTGTCGAAGCGCTCGTCGAAAAGGCGTATGAGGCTGGGGGGCATCCGTTCGTCTTATTGAAAGAGAGCCGCATCTTGCGCAAACTTTATACGGGAGCGAGCCGGGAACAGCTCGAACTCATGGCCGATATCGAACGCAAACAGATGCAAGCGATGGACGCTTACATCGGCCTTCGTGCCGGTGACAACATCAACGAACTGTCAGACGTTCCGGCCGAGCAACAAAAACTCGTCGGGGCCACTATCGGTAAAATGCATACCGAGGACCGCGTCAAAGGAACGAGATGGGTCGTGCTCCGTTATCCATCGCCGTCGATGGCACAACTCGCTGGTAAATCGACTGAGGCGTTCGAAGACTTCTACTTCAACGTCTGCACACTCGACTACGGTAAGATGGACCGGGCCATGGACGCGCTCGTCAGCCTCATGAATGCGACCGACCGTGTCACAATCAAAGGACCAGGGACGGACCTCACGTTCTCAATTAAAGACATTCCGGCCATCAAGTGTTCTGGCCAAATGAACATTCCGGACGGTGAAGTGTTCACAGCGCCGGTCAAAGATTCGATCAACGGTGTCATCACGTACAACACGCCGTCACCGTATCACGGCTTCACGTTCGAGAACGTGTCGTTGACGTTCAAAGATGGAAAGATTGTCGATGCGACAGCGAACGACACAGACCGAATCAATGAAGTGTTCAATACGGACGAAGGGGCACGTTTCGTCGGCGAGTTCGCCATCGGCGTCAACCCGTACATCCAACATCCGATGAAGGATATCTTGTTCGATGAGAAAATCGACGGCAGTTTCCACTTTACACCGGGTCAGGCGTATGACGACGCTTATAACGGCAACAACTCGTCAATCCATTGGGACCTTGTCAATATCCAACGCCCTGATTACGGCGGCGGTGAGATTTGGTTCGATGACGTCTTGATTCGTAAGGACGGTCGTTTCGTCGTCGACTCGCTCTTGCCACTCAACCCAGAGAACTTGAAATAACAAAAACAAGCGTGCCGATGGCGGCACGCTTGTTTTTTCGTTACAGCTTCGTCTTTTTGCCGAGTGCAGCCGACATCATCCAAATCTCTTTCTCGAGTCGTTCGATATGAGACACGAATGTGTCCTCGATGGCTTCGTCCCCGTCTTCGAAGTTCTCCATCGCGTCTTGCATCTCTTGGCGAATCTGTTTGAAGTCGCTGATGACATCTTTGATCATCTGCTCGGTATCCGCGTGGCGGTCCCCTTCTTGCAGCGTCGAATGTTCGAGATACTCCTTCATCGTCGCATACGGTTCGCCATCGTTCATCAATAGACGTTCCGCCACGTCATCGTACAGTTCGGCGACCAGATTATACAGTTCCTCTAATTTTTCATGATACGTGAAGAAGTGAGGGCCGCTAATGTACCAATGGTAGTTGTGCAGTTTGACGAATAAGAGGCCATAGTTGGCTACCTCTTTGTTCAATGTGTTTAGTGCGCCTTGACTTGCCATCCTTAACATCTCCTTTTCCAAATTCAGTCGCTAGTATTATTACCGTCTTAGCTCGATGTTAAACACAAAAAAACGAACGGCATCAGCCGTTCGCTCTCGATTCACGCTTCAAGTTGGACGTGTTTCTCATATTCGCGTTGATAGGTCTGGATGTCCCCAGCCCCCATGAACAGGAGGACGGCATTGCCATGTGCCTGGAGCACTTGCGTTCCGCCGCGCTTCAACACGTTCGCGCCTTCGATACGCGATTGCAGGTCTTCAATCGTGACCGTACCTTCTTGTTCGCGAGCCGAACCGAAGATGTCACACAAGTAAACGGCATCCGCTTCGGCTAATGCCGCAGCGAAATCATCCATGAATGATTTAAGACGCGTGTACGTGTGCGGTTGGAAGATAGCTACAACTTCACGGCCGACGTATTTTTTACGCGCCGCTTCCACTGTCGCACTGATTTCCCGTGGATGGTGGGCATAATCATCCACTAACACTTGGCTTCCGAGCGTCGATTCGCTGAAACGACGTTTCACGCCGTTGAACGTCTCGAGGCGGTCTTTGACCAACTCTTTCGGTAAGTTCTCGTAGTCACATGTCGCGATGACGGCAAGTGCGTTCAAGACGCTATGGTTCCCGTATCCTGGAATCCGGAACGTCCCATAGAAGTCGTCACGCAAATACACGTCAAACGTCGTCCCGTTATCCGTCGAGTTCACGTTCTCGGCGCGGAAGTCGTTATGAGCGCCAAAACCGTAATAGACGATTGGCACGTTCGCTTGAATGTGTTGAAGATTTTCGTCATCCCCGCAAGCGATGATGCCTTTCTTCACTTGCTTGGCCATCTCTTGGAATGCGTCGATGACATCATCGAGTCCTGAGAAGTAATCAGAATGATCAAAGTCGATGTTCGTCATGATGGCATAGTCCGGACGATAGTATAAGAAGTGACGCTTATACTCACAAGCCTCGAAGACGAAGTTTTTCGAGTCTTCGACACCTTCACCCGTACCATCGCCGATCAAGAATGATGTCGGCTCGATGCCACGCATGACGTGGGCCAACAGACCTGTCGTCGATGTTTTCCCGTGAGATCCAGTGATGGCGACACTAGTATAGTGGTCAGCCAACTCGCCTAGAAACTCATAGTACTTGTATATCGTCAATCCGAGTTCACGTGCCCGAACAACTTCAGGGTGATCGTCTGTGAAGGCGTTACCTTGGACGACGATTTGCCCTTCAGTAATATTTTCAGGGTCAAACGGAAGGATTTCAATTCCTTTACGGTTCAATGCTTCTTCAGTAAAAAATGCTTTGTCAACGTCCGAACCTCGGACCTCATTATTCATGTCATTTAAAATTTGAGCTAAAGGACTCATGCCCGTTCCTTTAATTCCGACGAAGTGATAACGGTTCATCTGTAAATAGCCCCCCTAATTCATTGCGGTCTGTTTCAAAAATGCGACAAACCTTTGTCATTATAGCAAAACTACCGGAGTCATGCTATTACAGATTATTGTTTTTTTTAGCCAATCGGCGACTCTTGTACATCGCCATCCGGTCTTGCGGTGTCATCATGACGTTGAGCGGAGGGCCATCCGCTTTGTATGACACGCCCATGGCGGGCGTCAATGTTTCTTCATCAGGCACATCGACCGGTTCGTCCGACTGTAATGTTTTCGCAACATCCTCAACAATCGGTGCCACCGTCTCGACCGATGCTTCAGTCGGCAACGATGGTTCGGTCACATCTTGTTTTTCTTCACGAACGGCAATCTTTGACGATTTCAAATCGGTCGACCCCATGAAGACCGAAGCAAATCCGCTCTCTACAATCGAGACTTCCCCGAGGAGCGGTTTTGTGTCTGATTCATCCTGCTCATCTTCCAAGTCGGTCGGACTCTCATCAATCGGTTCCGACGTTTCTGTGGAAATAATCGACGCTTCGATTGGTGACTCTGTTTGCTCGGCCACCATTTCCTCAAGCGTCTCTGCTACTGGCAGTTCGTCCGCTGTGACATCAAAGTCGGACTGTGGCGTCGTCGCTTCGTCCGTGTCCGGCGCCGATTCATCTACTGATTCGTCCACTGATTCGTCCACTGATTCGTCTACTGATTCAACAACGGATTCGTCTACTGACTCCATCACCGACTCATCTACAGAATCAATTACCGGTTCGTTCTCAGGCTCAGGCGCTACGCTTGGCGGCACCGCCTCTGACATTTCCTCGTCTGGGACGGCCACTCGCTTCGCTTGACGCATCGCTGAATCGTCTCGCGTCTCCGGAGAATGTTCAGTCGGCAGGATGATTTTCGGTTTCGGTCGGGCGTATCCATAAATCGGAGACGGTACATCCGACGGCACAAATTCATCCTTCGGCTCGGGCTTCGGTGCAGGCGCACCTTTCTTCCCTTCTTGGGATAGTTCGCGTCGAATTCGGTCTGCTTGCTGTTTTAATGAACGTTCATATGCATCCATACTTGATTCCTCGCTTTTTCACTCAATCCTATTTAGCAAAAAATCGGTCGAGTTTAGCGACCGATTTCAAATGCTTTACCTACTTCATATTCGTCATCTAATACGAGAATTCCTTTTTCTTGCGGTGCATCAGGCAAGTTCAATTCACGCGCCGAACAGATCATCCCGTGTGAGCTCTCACCACGTAATGTAGACGGGCGAATAATCAAACCTGATGGCATGACTGCCCCCGGTTTCGCGACGACGACTTTTTGGCCGGCCGCGACGTTCGGTGCGCCACAGACGATTTGGACCATACCTTGGTCAGTCTCGACCTGACAAATCGACAATTTATCGGCATCCGGGTGTTTCTCAGCTTCTTTGACATAGCCGACGACGAATTTAGGGGTGAAGTCCACGCCCGACAACTCGGCTTCGATATTTTGTTTGCGCAAGATGACACCGAGCGTCTCAATCAATTCGGCCGTCAATTCGACCGGTCCATGCCAATCGCTGACATCAAAATAGTTGCTCGCGTTGAACACGTTGTAGCCATTGACTTTCCCTGTCGTCGACTTAACGATGGCGACATCGTCTTTCCGTTCAACAACTTGATGATGGCGATCGCCTTCTCTTAACAGGACCATGAGGACATCGCCGATTCCTTCACGGTTATAAAAAGCATTGATTTGCATACGTAAAAACGCCCCTTCTTTCAAACTAGACACAAATAGTTTAGCAGATTATGCGTCGGTTGGTGGGTTCTTTTTTCCGACAATGAAAATTGGCTCGAGTACGCCAGCCTCATAATGGAAAGAAAGAGCCGTCACCGGAATCCGACCGTTCGTGAAAAAGTCGAACATGAGCTGTTGCATCGCATCATAACCCTGATCGTTGCGGATGTCCGCGATAATCATGACGTCTTGGTGCGGCACTCCGACGAGCATATCGCCTTCGATGCGGCGTTCCATAACTCGTAAAAAGTCATCGTTCAAGATACGTGACGCCTCGTAGCCGTCCCGTGCCGCCAGGAAATAGAACGTGTTGCCGGCAACGGTATCTTCTTTTAAATCGGTCGGTAATTTTTTGACGTTATTCCGCGCCAACTCATCAAGGCGTTCGAGCGTCATTCCGCCCAAATGTCGCTCTTCAATCAATCGATAGCCGTTACCCAAATCTAGGGCGTAAAAGACGGCGGTCTCAGCTGTATGCGGCGTCATCGCCAATGTCTCGCCCCGTTTCGTCTCGGTCGAGAACGAAGCAGAACGGATGACAGGATAAAGATTAGCCTCATTACCCGCTAATGTAATGTCATCGTCCGCGGTGAGCGCTGTCTTGATGTAGTCTACGACCTCATCGACAGCGATTTCCCCTCGAACTTTTGTTTTCGCTACGAGCGGGGCGAGACGGATGTTGACGCCGAATCGATCGGTCGCCCGTTCGATGCGCAACACCTCATTCTCGCGGTCGTACGAGGTCCGGTATCCGTCAGTGAACTTACTTTCGAGATGACGACGTAATTCATTCCGCTCCATTTGAATCACCCTAACCCATGAAGGAAGGCTTCGACTTGCTCCGGCGTCTTCCGTTCGCGTCCGACATAGCGGTCGACTTCTTGTCCGCCGTTGAAAGCGACGAAACTTGGAATTCCGAAAATGTCGAGTTCTTGCGCAAGCTCCATCCATTCATCACGATCGACGTAATAAAATGACCAGTCTGAGAACTTCGCTTCAATGTCCGGCATGAATGGGTCGAGGAAACGGCAATCGCCGCACCACGTTGCTGAAAACATGAGGACGCTCTTCCCTTGTTTCGCTGCTGTATATTCGTTCATCGTTGTCAGTTGTTTCATCTTCACCACTCCTGTTCTTTTTTCCTCATTCATGATAGCATAAGTCCGTTGTCACATTCCGCTCTCGTGTTTTATGATAGTCGGGAGTGAAGACTACGTGAAAAAGGTGAAGTCATGACAAAATGGACACGCGAACAGTTGAATCCAGAAATGAAGCATCCACTTGAACAACTCGTCGGCGTCATCGGCATGTTGGCGATTCTACGCTACGGTTATTTGTTCATCGATACGGACAAATCACGAGGCGAGATTTTCATTTGGCTCGTCGTCGGATTCGCCGTGATTTACATACTTGAACGCGTCGGCAAGCGTCTTGTGCGCAGGCTGCCCATCATTCGAAAACGTTTTTTACTCCCCGTCTATGCCGTCTTGCTCGTACTATTCCTCGCGAGCTTCCGCGTCCCGCGGGAAACGGTCGAAATCGTCCGGAATTTTTTCGGGTGGTGAACGAAAGAGAGCGTCCCGCTTATTTGCCGGGACGCTCTCTTTCGTATGTTCAATATTCGATTTTCATGTCGTTCGGTCGAATCCGGTTCATCCGGACCAACACTTGATAGACGGCGTAGCTGAGCACCGCTGGCCCGACGATTAAAAAGCCGAAGACGACGATGAACGTATACCAACTGAAGCCCATCGTTTCGAGCATGACGATCGGTCCGACGAGTCCACTTGTTCCCATGCCAGCGCCTGCCGCGACGCTCTCGAGTTCAAACAACAGAATCGCAATCGGCGCGAGCACGGCGCCGGCCACGGTCGGCGGCAACAGAATCCATGGGTTTTTGACAATATTCCCGACTTGGAGCATAGATGTACCGATGCCTTGGGCGATGGCGCCTCCGATGCCATTGTCCCGATAGCTCGTGATGGCAAACCCGACCATTTGGGCAGCACACCCGACCGTCGCCGCACCGGCGGCAATCCCGCTCAAACCGAGCATGAGGGCGATGGCCGCGCTCGAGATCGGAGCCGTGAGCGCGAGCCCCATCAACGTCGCGACGACGACGCCCATGAACAGTGGCTGCTGTTCCGTTCCCCATTCGATCCATGTGCCGAGCTGTGTCATGAACAACCCGACGTATTTACCGATATAGGTCGCACTTAAATAACCGATGCCGATCGTCGTGAACGGCGTGACCAAAATATCGAGTTTCGTCGACTTCGAGACGAGCTTGGCGACTTCGACGGCGAGCAACGTCGCCACATAACTGCCGGCAGGTCCGAACTCATAGCCGAACGCCCCGACGACGAGTGCCGAGAACAAGATGAGCGGTGGTGCCTGGAGTGCATAGGCGATGGCGATCCCGATGGCAGGCCCGGTCAAGCCGATGGCCACGTCACCAATCTCGATGAGTGTCGAACCAAATCCGGACAGGCTCGTCTCAAGCAACTGTCCTCCGGCCGTCTTCATAATCAAGCCAATAATGAGCGTACTGAATAATCCGAGTGCCATATAACTGAGAGCCGTCACGAAATAGAGCGACGGACTGAGCGTAATCCCTTTTTTCTTAAGCATAGAAATTCCTCTTTTCTGTCTTGTCAGTCGTAAAGTTTCTGTCTTCACACTTTTATCAGTATAAGCGTTTCTCGTGAAATTTCAATATGAAAAAAACGCCACTCCCCGAGTGACGTTCTTCGTTCAATTAGCGTGAAGCCCGGAGCGTCTCCATCGTCGAGCGATCGAGTCGTTTGACGAGTGCCTTCAGGAGCGCTTTCGCCGCGTCGTAGTCGTCCGTATGCAAAATCGAGGCATGCGTGTGGATATAACGCGCCGCTACACCGATGACGGCCGTCGGCACCCCTTCCCCGCTCATGTGGATGCGACCCGCATCCGTGCCACCTGGCGAGACGAAATACTGGGTCTTAATGTTTTCATCAGATGCCGTATCGAGCAGGAAGTCACGCATCTCAGGAGACATGACCATGACCCGATCGAGGATACGAATGAGTGCCCCTTCCCCGAGCTGTCCGAACTCTGTCTTATTGCCTGATGCATCGTTGGCCGGTGATGCGTCGAGGACGAGCGCGACATCCGGACGAATCATTTCGGCTGCTGTTTGGGCACCACGGAGACCGACTTCTTCTTGTACGGTCGCCCCGGCGAACAAGATGTTCGGGTGATCGGCTTTTGTCGTCTCTTCGAGCAACTCGACGGCGAGCCCAACGCCGTAGCGGTTGTCCCATGCCTTGGCCATAATTTTTTTCGGATGTTTGAGCGGCGTGAATTCGCTCGTCGGCACAGCCGGTAGACCCGGACGTACGCCCCACGATTCGGCCTCTTCTTTCGTATCGGCCCCGATATCGATAAACATTTGCTTCATGTCCATCGGCTTGTTCATCGCCTCCGGTCCAAGCAAGTGCGGCGGCGTCGATGCGACGACCCCTGGAATCAATCCATCGGCCGTCACGATGTCAAATCGTTGTGCCATGAGCACTTGGCTCCACCATCCGCCGAGCGGTTGTATGTACAGCATCCCGTTTTCTGTGATTCGGGTGACCATGAATGCGACTTCGTCCATATGACCAGCGATCATGATGCGTGGTCCCGCCTCATCGCCGACTCGTTTCCCAAAGATCGAGCCGATGCCATCCGTCATGACTTCATCGACGTGCGGTGTGATTCGGTCGCGAACAAACCGGCGGACCTCTGATTCAAACCCGGGCGCGCCCGGAAGCTCTGTTAACGTCTTGAATAAGTCTCTCGTTTTTTGTTCCATTTCCATCCATCCCTTCAACCGTTCTTGTTTCATTATATACAGAACTTTTCGACAGATGCGAATGGTTTTCGTTCCAATGGGGTACAGGTTTTGGTACGATGTACATGATAGCCATAGTTCAAGGGGAGGTAGTCATATGAAGAAAAGATATTGGTTAGTTGGAATCGGGGTTGCCATCGCAGCCGCACTTATGACGAAAAAAGTGTTAGATGAACGAAGCTTATCGGCCGAGGATGCGCTTGAGTACACGAAGCGTGCATTTTCAGCCAAAGGTCACGTCCAAGGGGCATGGATCTCGGCATCACCTGAGATTTATACGTATGATGGACGCGAGTACGACGTCTTCAAAGGCGGCATCTCGGTTCTCGAGAACGATGAAGAGAAGACGTACCAATTCACAGTCGATTCAGAGACTGGCGCTCTACTTGAATATGCATGAGATGAGGTCGGCGAATATTTTCGCCGACTTTTTTTGTTTAATTCACCCAAAAGAGTGGAAAATTGAATATGGTACTTTTCAAACTCAAAAAGGAGTGATCCCACGTGAAGAAACTGATCGGTGAAGCAAACGAGCTCGTGTCACAAATGGTCGAAGGTATGGTCCACGCCCACCCTGAACTGTACGGTCGTGTGGAAGGATTCAATGTCATCTGTCGTGCCGACGGGGCCAAGTCCGGGAAAGTCGGACTCGTCTCAGGTGGAGGGAGCGGTCACGAACCAGCGCACGCCGGTTATGTAGGCGATGGGATGCTCGATGCCGCCGTATGCGGTGAAGTGTTCACGTCCCCGACGCCGGACATGGTGCTCGAAGGGATCAAAGCGGCCGATGGCGGCAACGGCGTATTGCTCGTCGTCAAAAATTACGCAGGTGACGTCATGAACTTCGAACTCGCCGCCGAACTCGCGGACGCCGAAGGGATTAAAGTCGATCACGTCGTCGTCGCCGACGATGTCGCTATCACGAATAAAGAAGACCGCCGTGGTGTCGCCGGTACCGTGTTCGTCCACAAGATTGCCGGTGCAGCCGCAGCGAGCGGGAAATCACTCGACGAAGTGAAAGCGCTTGCGGAGAAAGTCGCGGCCAATGTCCGCTCAATGGGGATGGCCGTCGAACCTTGCTATATGCCAGTGAGCGGTAAACCTGGATTCGATTTGAACGAAGAAGAAATGGAAATCGGAATCGGGATTCACGGCGAACGCGGCGTCGAACGGAAACCGACGACGAACGTCGATGCGATTGTCGATGACTTGCTCGATCATTTGAAAAAAGAAGTCAGCCCCGGCGAGGTCGCCGTCATGGTCAACGGTATGGGCGGAACGCCTCTATCTGAACTGTACGTGACGTATCACTTCGTCGCGAAAAAATTGGAAGATGCCGGCTATTCATTGAAACGAAAATACGTCGGCAACTATATGACATCACTCGAGATGCATGGCTTCTCGATCACACTCTTGCCGCTCGATGAAGAGTTGACGGGCTATCTCGATGCACCATCGGCGGCACTCGGTTTCAAACTCTAATCTACGAATGAGGTGTTCATGCAATGTTGACGATTGAAGGATTCAAGCAAGCATTACGGCACGCCCAATCAGAGATTGAGGCGAACAAGGATACATTGACCGATCTCGATCGCGCCATCGGCGACGGAGATCACGGCATCAATATGTCGCGTGGCTTTGAAGCGGTCGTCGCTGTCCTCGATGATGACTACGCAACTCTCGGCGACTTGAGTAAGAAAGTCGGGATGACGCTCATGTCGAAAGTCGGTGGCGCAGCCGGTCCACTTTACGGTTCCGCCTTCGTCAAGGCAGCGCCTAAATTTGGTGACGCGACCGAAGCCGATTTCAATCTCGTCAAAGAAGCGCTCGTCGAAGCAGCGACAGCGATCAAGGCGCGCGGGAAATCGGAAGTTGGCCAAAAGACGATGGTCGATGTGTGGGATCCGTTCTTGAATGACTTGAACGAGTCCGACGACTTTGACGCGAAACTTGATCAACTCGTCGGTGCGACTGAGGATATGGTCGCCACGAAAGGACGGGCGTCTTATTTCGGTGAGAACTCTCGCGGCACCGTCGACCCGGGGGCCCTCTCGAGTTCAATCGTCTTAAAAGCGATTATGAAGGAGGTTGAGTGATATCGTAGAGATCATCATCGTATCCCATAGCGCCAAAATCGCTGAAGGGATTCAAGACTTGATGAAAGAGATGGCTCCGTCCGTTCCGATTCATTTAGCGAGCGGGCTTGAAGACGGCAGCATCGGGACTGATGTGACCCGAATCCTTGAGGCCATTGAAGCCGTCGACAAAGAGGCACTCATCTTATCGGATATCGGTTCGGCCACGATGAACGCCGAACTGGCCGTCGATATGTATGAAGGCGAGAAAACCGTCCAGTTTTATGACGGTCCAATCGTCGAGAGTGCCTTCGTCGCTTCCGTCTCAGCCGGTAACGGCATGGACGTTGCTCAAATCGTCGAACAGTTAAAGATGGCATAAAAAAAGAGCCTCGCGGCTCTTTTTTTAACGTGGGTTATCGTTTTTCTCGTAGATCGGGTTCATGTATTCAGTCGTCGAGTAGAAACGTGGCACGACAACGAACAAGATGACAGCCGGAATCGCGATCATAAGTAACAAGATCAAGACAGGCAACCAATAGACGATTTGTTGTCCGAGCATGTC
This sequence comes from Exiguobacterium sp. E4787, assembly GCF_018618375.1. Taxonomy (NCBI): domain Bacteria; kingdom Bacillati; phylum Bacillota; class Bacilli; order Caryophanales; genus Exiguobacterium; species Exiguobacterium sp. E4787. Next base: position 376,571 of record NZ_JACSLY010000001.1, read on the forward strand.
GATGTTTGCGTCTGCAAATTCAGTCGCGCCTTCGACTTCTGCAAGGTCAGCTGTTGCGAGGATTTTGTTGTCCGTCGCATCATAGTAATGGAACTCCGTCTTACGTGTGATGAAGATGCCGTCACGGACCGTATCAATTTCAACGACCGCCGCGATGACTTCGTTGCCATTCGAGTGACGGAGCGTCTCTTCTTTTACGATTTCAGCCGTTCCTTCTTTGTAATCATAGTGCGTGGCCTTCAAATCCTCTTCAAGGGCGTCCAAGAACGCCTCATTTGCCGAGGTATTAAGTGGTGCGATTGTTAGAATGAAGATTAGTGCAAGCAGGCTTGCCCATGCTTTTTTCAACATCCCCATGTTCCCCCTTCTCTAATTCCAGTTTAGCGTCATTCCTATTGTACCAAGAAGAAAGAAAAAAGTGTGAAGAAAATGCTATTAAAATAAGAAAAAAGCGTGTCAAATTTTCGGGCGGAACGCGGCCTCCATCCGATAAATCGGTTGTCCCATGGCGCTGAAGCGCTCTTCGTACTCGGTACGGACGTTATCTGCCGGTTCGTTCGCGTGAAGATCAAGTGAAATATCTGTGAAGTACATGCCGTATTGACTCATGCTTTCGAGTGAATATTCGAACAGTCCGCGGTTATCCGTCTTGAAGTGAATCTCGCCTCCGCGTGGCAACACAGCCTCGTACGTGGCGAGGAATGTCTTATACGTCAAACGACGTTTCGCATGTCGGGTCTTCGGCCATGGATCTGAGAAGTTCAAATAGACGCGGTCGACTTCGCCGGCTTCGAAATAGTCGACGAGTTGCTTGGCATCCACAGTCAAGACGCGGACGTTCGGCATCGGCATTTCGACGAGCTTTTGCACGATCGACACGGCGACGCTCTCGAACAACTCGATGGCGATGAAGTTGACGTCCGGGAACTGCTGGGCCATCCCTAAAATGAATTGCCCTTTCCCCGACCCGACTTCGATGAAGAGCGGATTGTCGTTCTTAAATTCTGATGTCCAGTTCCCTTTTAACGTTTCGGGATGAGTGATAAAGACGTGTTCTTGAGCTTCCATGTATTCTTTAGCCCAAGGCTTGTGACGTAAACGCATGTTTTTCCAACCTTTCGTTCAAGAAATGTTCAAGTTTCAGCTGACTAGCCGCTTCGCGCGAGCAGTCCCCTTGCGATTATACACGAAATCATTGTTTAATGAACATGAATCATCCTTCACAAGGAGGTTATATCGATGAGCACGTTAGATCAATTTCTTATTTTTTACGCGGCTCCGTTGACGTTCTTCGGCGCCGTCATCGCGACGTTCGTATGGGCGTATTTCATGAAACCTGATGATGTCTGATGCATATGGAAAGGGATGGCTCACACTCGTGATCCATCCCTTTTTTCATTGTGTCCGTTCCTCTGCTTCATCGAGCAATTCCCGGAGCACGGTCAATCCTTCTGCTCGGGCGATGCCGTTCTGTTCCCCATATAAGGTCAGAACCGTCTGGGCAATCGCATACCAGTGCATTCGATAGTGTAACTCGGAGGTGAAACGGATGCCGTAATGGCTGAACCACGTCTCCCAGTCTACCTCGTCGACGTAGCTGTAGACGACCATGGCCAAATCAAAGGCACGGTCGGCGATGATGGCGTCATCCCAGTCGGTCAAATATAACAGACCGGTCTCATCCTCAATCCAATTGTTATGGTTCAAGTCTGAATGGCAGACGACGAGTTCACGTTCGTCATCAATCGGCTGATGGACCGACAACCAACGGATTGCCTCATCAATCGTCACGTCCGCCTCGTCTTGCTCGTAAGCGGCACATTGCCGAAGCAACAGTGAGGACGTGACCGGTGTATGATTCAACTGCTGCAACATGAATAATAGCTCTTTCGAATGATGAATCTTCCCAAGCTGTGCCGCCACATCAGCCCGTTTCATATCGGCTGGCGAGAGCTCACGACCTTCGATGAACTGTTGGGCACTGAGGACGTCACCGTTAAACATCCGTTTCGTCCACAGCAATTTGGGGACGATGCCTTCGGCGGAAAGAATGGCTAAAAACGGGGACGAGTTTCGTTTGACAAAGATTTTTTGTTGGCGCGTCGTCGCTACGTACGCTTCGCCTGTAATGCCGCCTGCGGAAGCCACCGTCCACTCTTCACCGAGCGCACCGATTATATCTGAATACATATTCATCACGCTCAAATCTCATTAAGAATTACAAAGATACAATCACCATATTAACACGCGATAATCGTCATTGACAACGACTCGACTTGAATCTGGCTCGGATTTCGTTCAATCGGGACGAGGCTCGCCGTTTCCCCTTGGACGTAGACGTTCCAGTCCCCCTCCGCTTGGAATGTCACATCGTGGAACGTTCCGTTCAGATAGACGCGGACGCGCTGCCAGGCATCATAAGAATGGCTCGCCGTCAGCTCATATGCAATCACGCCCGGGGGCGACGGTAGGAACTTGAACTGTTCGATGACTTTTTGCCGGGTATCGTAGCGGAAACACGTGTGACGGCGCCGTAACTTGAGTAGTGTCTTCACGAACTCGACCTCGCTTTGCCGCTCGTCACGTAAGTCCCAATCGAAGTGATTGATTCGGTCCGGTGCATTATAGCTGTTCTCAACCCCTTGTTTTGTCCGACCAAACTCTTGGCCGGCGTGAAGGAACGGGACGCCTTGCGACGTGATGACGATGGCTGTGGCGAACCGTTGCATCCGCAACCGCATCGTCTCGTCCATATCTTCACACGACAAGAGCAATTTATCGTACGTCGTATAATTGTCATGCGCTTCGACGTAGTTGATCGTATACTGCGGGCTTGGGAAACGCCCGACGGTGACGTTCGGGATCTGTACCGCTCCGGTGAGGCATTCACGAAGCTCCCACTCCCGCCACTCGTTCCCGGAGACGAACCCGCGCTCCCGGTCATTGAACGTCGACCCTTTCAAGGCGTCCCGCATCATGTCATTGAAATGACCGATTCGGGGCATGAAAGCCGCGTTATGCGACGAGGCTTTCAATGACGGGCTGAGCGGTGTTGCCAAATCCCATCCTTCCCCGTAAATCAAAATCGAGCGATCGATTTTATCGAGTGCGGCCCGTATTTGATTCATCGTCTCGACGTCATGAATGCCCATCAAGTCGAATCGGAAACCGTCGACGTGATACGTCTCGGCAAAGTACGTCACACAATCGACAATCATTCGTCGCATCATATACCGTTCTGAGGCCGTGTCGTTTCCGACGCCGGTCCCGTTCGCGACCGCCCCGTCATGTTCATAACGGAAATAATAGTACGGGACGAGTGCTTCGAGCGACGATTGCTCACGGATGAAGATATGGTTCATGACGACATCGACGACGACGCGCATGTCATGCCGATGCAAGGCATCGACCATTTCGGCATACTCTAGAATGCGTGATAGCGGCTCGTCAGGTTTCGAGGCGTAACTGCCTTCCAACCCGAACCAATGGATCGGATCATAACCCCAGTTGTAGGGCATCCGGGTCGCTTCGTCGACGCTTCCAAAATCATGGACCGGCAATAACTGCAGGTGCGTAACCCCAAGTTCTTTCAAATAATCGAAACCGGCACTGTTCCCCGCCCGGGTTTTAAGCCCAGTCTCGACGATGCTGGCGTACAGCCCTTGCCGTCGACTCGTCGACGCAGGGTGGCTCGTGAAGTCACGGATATGCAGTTCATAGATGACGGCATCTGTCGCTTTGCGGAGAGGCGGGCGTTCTGCCGGCTCCACGTGCTCAGCGACGGCTGTCTCAACATCGATCAATACGCCAAATTCGCCATTTAGGCTGACGGCTTTGGCGTAAGGATCGACGACCTCGTTCGTTTCGACAGGTGTCTTGACGTACAGTCGATAAAAATAGCCTTCGTACAGTCTAGGAACATCGGCATGCCAGACGCCTCGACCGCTCCGAGACATGCGAAATCGTTCAATCTCACGATGCGTTTCGGGATCATGGATGACGAACCAAATCGAAAACGCGACGGGCGACCAGACATATGCCTCAATTGATTGCCCGGAAAATGAAAGGCCGAGCGGTCCGTCATAGGCATAGCGACGTTCAAACTCGTCCGTATGCACAATTTCGCGGGGCACGACGACAATCGTCTTATGTCCAGGGTGAAACACGGTATAGACCGCTTCGAGCGTAACCGGGCGCGTCAATTGGATATCTCGTTCAATCGTGCCCGCCTCTGTCGTCCATTCGTTGAGCACCACATAATCGACCGGTCGACCGTTTTGTTCGATTTGTACCGGTACGGATTCATATTCGGCAATGACCTCGAGTCGAATCGTCTTGAATGAGAGCAAGGAAGCCTGTTCAATCGTCACATGAGACGTCGTTTGCTGATTTGGTGTGTAATGCATACGCGTTCCATCCTCTCCTACCTACTGGTCCAAAAATTGTCGAAACGGCATCTGGGCTGTCGCATCTAGTAGTTTCGCCACATCTCGAATTTGTTGGGCTTTGACGATCGGCGCCCTCGTGTTCACTTGTTTCATCCACGGCTCATAATCCGCGCGTGAGATGAACTGAGTCGACCGAATTTCAGGCACATGATCGAAATAGCCTTGTGGGGCCACCGTCACTTTTTGGATGACCCCGTCATAGGACGGAAGAAACTGTCGAACGATTTCTTCGGTGCGCGTCAACGCGATGAGCGGGTTGACTACACGTTTATTTTCCCCTTTGAGCGGTTGATGAATCCACGTCTTCTGCTTCGATATGTGATAGATGCTGCGGTCGCCGTCGAGCCATTCGACCAGGTAAATATGCGATGGTCCGATGATGAGATGGCTCAGTTCGACCGTCGCCCCGTTCCATTCGACGACCGGACGATACATGAAGAAGTGTTGGTCGTTCCATTCGGATACCATCTTGCGATATCCGTATTCTCGCAAAAACGGCAACAACGGGACGTCCGCCTCGGTCGCCCCTTCACAGGCGTATTGCAGTTTTTGGATATGACGGCGGTTCGTGAGCAACGTCTGGAACTGCGACTCCGAGAGCGGTGTCGGTTCGAGCTCGATGCGTTCCGTACGGCGCCAAAATTTCCACCACGGGTTCTCAAACTCCATGATTTCGGGAGGATTCAACCGATTGGAATCGTGAAGACGACGCATGCGAGCGACATCGGACTCGACATACTCTTGAAAGCGATTGAACTGGTCGAGCATGTTTCGTTCATATTTAGATGTTACGTCAAAAATTTTAATCGGGATCGCCATGTGTCCTCCTCTGACCGCTGTAACGGAAATACTTCGACTGCCTCATAGGCAGGGGTATGGTTTGGATTGATTCGATAAAGTACGACCGTTTCAATCGGCTCCTCGATGGTAAACGTCGGGGCGATGTACGGGATTCGTGTGCCTGTGTCCCACTTCTTCGCGAGTGTGACGTGGGGGACGAACGGTTTACGGTCGAGTGCTGGAATCTCTTCGGATAACTTTCGTCGAAGCGTCCCGGTAAGCGCCGTCAAGTCCACGGACGGTTCCGGGACGATCGTCAAGACACGCGGACGATCCGGTCTACCGAAGTGGTCGATTTGCTGGAACGTCAGCGCGAACGGGGCCGTCGACGTTGTCACTTCACGTGTGAGTTCTTTCACTGCCTCGACTTCATCATCGTCCAATGAACCGAGAAACTGAAGTGTCAAATGAAATTCCTCCGGACGATACGTTCGACGATACGAATAAAACGGCAAGATGTCCCGCTGTACATGTTCGAACTTTTCGTCCTCGATGGGTAGTGCCAAAAAATAATGTGTCGACATGACCATCATCCTTTCACTCGAAAACGTCTCAGTCCAAAGAAGAGGACCGCTCCTAGGATGTTGACCACCGTGTACATCCAAAATACACCGATGATGCTGTTATATTCAATGATAAATCCACTGAGGAGGTTGAATCCGGCCGTCGCTAGTCCTGACGTGATGGCCATATAGACGCCAATCGCCGTCGAGACGACGTTGCGGCTGACAAGGCTGCGGACAAATTGAAGTGCGACCGGAATCAATAATCCGACGACCAGTCCTTGAACGATGGCAAGAATCCAAACGACCCAAATCGGGGGCTCAAGTGCTAACCAGCCGTTGCGAAGCGCCGAAATCAAGGCGGCTCCCGCCAGCACGTTGACCGTACCTAGACGTGAGACGATTTGGTAAGCCACTTTCATGAATGGAATTTCGCATAATACCGCGACAAGGAACAGTGTCCCGACGAGCGTCGTTGAGCCTCCGATGCTCGTCACATAAATTCCGAAGTAATAGTTATTCGCGTAAATAGGGCCGAAGACGAGCATGCCCCCAATCAAAAAGGCGATGAACGGCCCATTCCAGACGGCCGACCATTGGAACGGTGCCGTCGTGTGCACTTGCTTCGGTTCCTGTTCAGATACGCTCCGCACGAACAGCGTACCGATTGCCAGCATGACGGCGCTGAGTAAAAACGTACTCGCGAGTCCCCACGTCGTGTCCGAGATGCGACCCATGACGAACACCGCAATCGCAAATCCGGCCGATCCAAACAGACGGATGGCCCCGTAGTCGATTTTGGCGCGTGACGTATACTCGAGTGTCATCATATCGACGAGCGGGATGTGTGCACATTGGAAGATGGACCAGGCGATCATCAACATAATAATCCATACGTAAGACGTCGCGAACAAGAACGTGAGCGATAAGGCAGCCGCCCCGAGCATTGCGATAATCAACCAAGCCCGAACCCGCCCCGTTCGGTCGGCAAGCATGCCCCATAGCGGTTGGACACCGATTGAGAGGATCGGCATGATGGCGACGATTGTCCCGACCTGACCCGGAGACAAATCAAAACGTGACTGGGAGAAGAAAAGCGTCATGTAAGGAATGAGGGCTCCTTGGGCAAAGAAAATGGCGACGTAAATCGATTGAAACGATATTTTTTGTTGGTTCAAAGTAAACTTCCTTCCTAACAGACAGAGAGCCGACCGAATCAGTCAGCTCTCACGGGTTATTATTTAGCGAGCTCATAAATCGCTTCCGCATAGATGGCGGCGGCGCGAAGTAAATCTTCAATTTCCATGTATTCATCGACTTGGTGGGCGACGTCTTTCGCTCCAGGGAACAGCGCCCCAAAAGCGACACCAGCCTCGAGCGAGCGCGCATACGTCCCTCCGCCAATGGCCATCAAGTGCGCTGACTCGCCGGTCTGACGTTCATAAACGTCTGCCAACGTTTTCACGAGCGGATGGTCTTCGGCCACATGGTGCGGCGGCATATGATGACGCGTCGACAGTTCAAACCCGAACGACAAGGCGATCTCTTTCAAGTTTTGCAACCGTTCCTCGAATTTCGCGGTGTATGGATAACGGATATTCACCGTCGCCGTCCGTTCGTCCCCTTGATAGCGGAACACGCCACCGTTAATCGTCAAATCGCCCGTCTCATCACTTGCTTCGATACCGAGTGAAATCCCGCGTGAATCGGCGAACACGTGACGAATGAACTCGATGTAGCGCTCTCCTTGAATGTCGAGCGGGAGCGTCAACAAGAAGCCAGCGAGGACGTAGGCCGCGTTGACTCCGTTATCTGGTTCCATGGCGTGGGCGGCCACACCTTTCATCGTGATCGTATACGTCCCTTGGTCCCATGTGCACGTGCCGTCCGCTTCATATTTTTCGAGATACGCTTCAAACTTTTCTTCGAGAACGTCTTCTGTCTCAAGTACCGCTGTCGCAAAGTCCGGGACCATGTTCGGCCGTTCTCCACTCACGAACGAGACCAAGTGATGTTTCGAGCCTGGCACCCGTTGAATTGGGAGCTGCTTCAAGACGCCATCGTATAGCCCCTTTTCAGCATTGATAATTGGAAAGTCAGCGTCCGGTGCGAAGCCATATGTCGGCATCGCCTCTTGTTTGAAGTATTCGCGGACACAACGCCATTCGCTCTCCTCATCGCAACCTGCAATCAGGCGGACGCGTTTCGATAGCGGCAATCCAAGTTCCTTCACGATGCGCAGTCCGTAATAAGCAGCCATCGTCGGTCCTTTATCGTCATTGCTGCCACGGGCGTATATTTTCCCGTCGGCGATGGTAGGATTGAACGCCCCATACGTCCATCCCTCCCCAGCCGGCACCACGTCTAAGTGACAGAGGATGCCAACGATTTCTTCCCCTGAGCCGTATTCTAAATGCCCCGCGTATCCGGCGACGTCTTTCGTAGCGAACCCGTCTCGCTCTCCGAGTGCAAACATATAATCGAGAGCTCGGCGGACTTCAGGTCCAAACGGTTCGTTCGGGCCAGTCTTCGTCTCATCAAGCACGCTTGGGATTTGCAATAACCCTGTTAAATCTTCTAAAAATGTGTCTTTTCGTGCGTCGATTTCTTGTCTCCAATTCATATGGATCTCTCCTTTGCGAATGTTCTCTCCCTTATTAGTATATCCAAATGTTAGAAAGACGAACATTCATTTCGAAAATATTTTTTCGTTCGTCTTTTAGCCTTTTGTTCACGTCTTTACATATCCTTCATTCGATATTTACGTTCATAATCGTTTCTTTACATTTTGATTGTTCGTTCTTTTCCCTTGCAATTCTATGTAGGAGCGGTATACTAAAGATGTAATTTTAGAAAATAACAATTTCATATTTCATTTGTCGTCCGTAGGTTTTGTCTTTCATCATTCTACGCATTGGGAGGTCATCCAATGAAAGGTTCAACAGATCGTATGCTAACCCGCATCAAGTCCATTTATTTGTTCATTAACGAAAGGGAATGCGTCACCACTTCTGAACTAGTAGAGGAGTTCGGGATCACATCGCGCACCGTACAGCGTGATTTGAACGTGCTTGAATACAACAATCTGGTTGAAAGTCCGAGTCGCGGAACGTGGACGTCGTCAAAACGTTCGCTCAAGACGGCAAATTAAATAACAAGTTACGAGGGATTCCGACAACGGGTCCCTTTTTTTGCGCCCAAAAAGGCACGTGTCGGCTGACACGTGCCTTCATTTCATGTAAAAAACAAGTCGACTTCCTCTTCGCTCAACTCCCGATACGCACCGGGTTCGAGCGTCGGGTCGAGCTCGAGCGCACCGATTTGGACCCGTTCAAGCCGCTCGACGTGTTTGCCGACCGCGGCAATCATCCGTTTTACTTGATGGTACTTCCCTTCCGAGAGCGTCAGACGGACCGTCGAACGACGTCCGGATTTGCTGATGAGCTCAAGGCGGGCCGGTTTCGTCGTATAGCCGTCCTCAAGCTCGACACCCTCTGCGAAGTGACGGACATCGTCTGTCGTCATCTCCCCGTCAACTTCGGCGACATACACTTTGTCGACATGTTTACGCGGTGACATGAGCGCATGATTGAACGCCCCATCGTTTGTGAGGAGCAACAGACCGGTCGTGTCCTTGTCGAGACGTCCGACCGGGAACAACTCGTAATGGGCGTAGGACGGGTCAATCAAATCGACAACCGTCGATTCGACCTTGTCCTCGGTCGCACTGATGACACCTGCTGGCTTGTTCATCATCAAGTAGACGAACGGTTTGTACTCGACGACCTCGCCTTGCACGGTCACCCGTTCCGTTTCAAGGTTGACTTGGCGTTTCGCGTCTTTGACAGGTTGGTCATCGACACGGACGACCCCTTGTTTCAGTAAAATCTTGACGTCTTTGCGCGAACCGTATCCCATGTTCGCCAATAATTTATCAATTCGCATTAAGCTTTCCTCCGATACTGGAATCGTTTCCCTAATAGTTTTCCGGCCAAGTGGCTTCTCCACCCGAGATAGCCGTACACGACGAGACCGATTCCGAAACCGACAATTGTGGCAACGATATCATTGCCCCAACTCGGTTCATTCCTGAGCGTGACGAATAGTGAGCCATACACGACAATAAACATCGCGCCACCCATGGCAAACATGAGCATCGTCCGACGCAACAGTTGCTTATAAGGGAACTGGAGCGCCCGTTGGATTTTCCAAATCATGAGGATAATCGCGACGATATAACCGACAATCGTCGCATAACCAGCGCCGATCCCGCCGAGTGCATACACGAACGGTACGTTGAGCACAGCTTTCGTGATGAGACCCATCGCCGTCGCGAAGATTGTGAAATATTGACGGTTAATCCCTTGCAGGATGGCCGCAGCTACCGAGTAATAAGCGAGGAAGAACGCACTCGGCGCGTAGTGAAGCAGGTAGACCCACCCTTCGCGGTCACCTGGGAACAGCGTCCCGAACAACGGCTCCGCGAGCGCGACCAATCCGATGACGGCCGGGATGGTGACAAAGAACGATACTTGGAAAATATGGTTCACTTGATTGCGGACTTTGTTCATATCGCCGTGCGTGAACGATTTTGTCACGAGCGGAATGGTCGCCATCGACACACTCGCCGCGATCGACACCGGAATCAACACGATTTTATGGGCGTTCCCGGTCAGGAATCCGAACGCGGACGTCGCTTCGGCGACCGACTTCCCAGAGTTGAGCAACGTATTGACCATCGTCAACTGGTCGACGAACTGATAGAGCGGCGTCGACAGACCGACCATGACGATTGGAATCGAGTAGCTGAGCAACTCGAGCAAAAGTGACTTCATCGAGCGGACCGGTGTGCCGGCCGGATTATCGGTTTGACGATGGATGTCTTTCCGTTTTCGCCAGTACATGGCGAGCACGACGATACTCCCGATCGCACCGATAAAGGCACTGAACGTCGCAATCGTGACGGCGAGCACTTTCAAGCCGTTCAACTCCGTCGTTGCCACTGCCGCGGTCCCACCGAGTGAATCGGCGAGCGGACGAATGAGTGCCGAGTCCGAGAAGACGAACAAGACGAGCATCGTCCCGCTGAGTAGGAACATGATGCGGACGATCTGTTCGATGACTTGGGAGATGGCCGTCGGGGCCATATCCTGATGTCCTTGGAAATAGCCGCGCACCATACTCATCGCCGGAATGAGCAAGAGTGCGAAACTGACGCTACGCGTCACGAGCGTCAACGAGTCGATATATTGCTGATTGTTCTCCGAGTTTCGGACCATGAGTTCCGATAACCACGGTGCTGAGAAGAACAGTAATAAAAAAGCGACGACTCCGGTCACGAGCATCAGCTTCATCCCTTGGCGGAACAAGCGCTGACTCGTGCCATATTCGCCGAGCGCATTATACTTGGCGATGAATTTCGATACGGCCACGGGAATCCCCGCCGTCGAAATGGCAATCATGAGCGCATAATAGGTGTACGCCGCCTGATAGAGCGTGACACCGGCAATCCCGACCATCGCTTGGAACGGGAACGTATAGAGCAGTCCGAGTGCACGTGAAATCAAATTTCCGGCTGACAGCAGCAGCGTGCCTTTGACGAAGGACTCTCGTCCTGAATCTTGTTTGACGCTTGATGACATGAGATACCTCCATCTATTGTTTCACAACTAATGTACCTAATTTTACAAAACGACCGTTTCTCATTATACTCTTACTGTTGCAGATAATAAAGTTACGAATTTGATTTGAAAGAGAAACGAGGGATACCATGATGAAAGATGTAATCGTCATCGGAGGAGGCCCAAGCGGTCTGATGGCGACCTATGCCGCCGCCAAAGCCGGAGCGAACACGCTCCTAATTGATAAAGGTTCGAAGCTCGGACGCAAGCTCGCCATTTCTGGCGGAGGACGCTGTAACGTGACGAACCGTAAGCCCGTCGACGAGTTGATTCAATTCATCCCGGGGAACGGACGCTTCTTATATAGCGCCCTCGCCCAGTTCGACAACCAGTCGATTATCGACTTGTTCACCGGGTTCGGCATCCCTTTAAAAGAGGAAGATAACGGCCGGATGTTCCCGGTGACGGATAAAGCGCAAGACGTCGTCAACACGCTCCTCGAGGCCATCGACCAACTCGGTGTCGAGATTCGCAAAAATGCGAAAGTGAAGACGCTCCATTTTAATGAAGCAAATGAGTTCGAAGCGGTCGAACTCGAGGACGGAGAGCGGATTGAGGCCGGTGCTTGCGTCATCGCTGTCGGTGGACAATCCGTCCCTCACACCGGCTCGACCGGGGACGGCTATCCATGGGCCGAGAAAGCCGGCCATACGATCACCGAGCTGTTCCCGACCGAAGTACCGATTTTGTTGAACGATGCGTTCATCGGCACGAAACAACTTCAAGGGTTGTCGCTCCGTGACGTCGCCCTCACCGTTCACGCCAAGAAAGGCAAGCCGATTAAGACACACCGCGGCGACATGATTTTCACGCATTTCGGCATTTCGGGTCCGATTGCCCTCCGGTGCAGTCAATATACGATTAAAGAACGCAAACGTAGCAAAGAGCGCGTCGTCGCCCTCTCGCTCGACTTGTTCCCGGACATGGCACGTGACGAGCTGTATCAAGAGCTTTGGAACCAAGTACAAGACCAACCGAAGCGGGCCGTCAAGAACGTCTGGAAAGGATTCATCCCGGAACGGATGCTCGACTTGTTGTTGGCCGACCTCGCGTTCGGCGAAGAGGACGCGAGCCAACTGAAGAAACAATCGGTCATCGATTTCGCGACCCGATTGAAGACGTTCGAGTTGCACGCCACCGGAACGCTCGATTTCGATAAAGCGTTCGTCACGGGCGGCGGCGTTTCCGTCAAAGAAATCGCCCCACAAACGATGATGTCGAAGAAAGCAGACGGCTTGTTTTTCGCCGGCGAAGTGCTCGATATTCACGGCTATACGGGTGGTTATAACATCACGGCCGCCTTCACGACCGGACACTGTGCCGGTTCACACGCGGCACAGTTCGCGGTACGCACGACCGTATAAAAAAAGAGAGTCGATCGCACGTGCGATCGGCTCTCTTTTTAGTGTCACTGTTTTGCTTCAAGTTGACGTCTTACTTCCGCCTCGAGCTCTGGCTCGGGTGGCAACCAGCCTTCCGGCTTCATGACTTTATTGTCTGACTCACGGAGGATCGGCTTGCCGTCTGGTCCGAGCTTCGCCATATTGGCACGCTGCACGATTTCAAACAACGGAACCGGGTCGAGCCCGAGTTCGACGAAACTGCCCATCACGAAATAGAGGGCGTCCGTGAGCGCATCACCTTGTCCGACGAGGCGAGCGACGTCGTCCGTCGGCGGTGCGTCTTGGAGCGATTTTTGAACCGCCTGTTCGAATCCTTGTTGGAACGTGGCGACGGCAGCAAGGAACTCTTCTTCATTCCGTGCCGATTGATGTAAAAATTCGACGACAGCTTCTTCTGCCGTCCAGACCGAACGTTTGACGGCACGGTCTAAGCCGAGCGGTTGCGGTGCACTCGCCTCCGGGTGTCCGAATGTCTTGTGGAACTGGCGAACCTCTTCATAAAAGTAACGTTTGCTCATCTCATTCTCTCCTATCAGTCGACCGAGACGAAATCGTCAAGGTCGAACACATCTGGTCGCACGATGGCGAATATCTCATTGTCTTGCAGGAACATGCCGGTCGAGCCGTAGACGCGGGGTGTCACCATCTGTCCGTTCATCGTCCCTTCGTCCGGGTTGACCGTATAGAGGACGAGTTCTTCCGAATCAAGGACGTAAATGCGCCCTTGGCGTTCGACGAGGCCGACACCGCGGAAGTTCTCGAACTTCTGTTGAATCGAGGCGCTCATTCCTTCGGTCGTGAGCGGTTTTCTCGACTCGACAGCCCATTCCGTCTTCGGTTCCGGTGCTGCTTCAGCATCTGCTTCATCTGTCGTCGATGTCGAATCGTCGTCTGAATCGGTTTCCGACGATGTATCCGTTTCCGCCTCACTGTCGTCGACTGTCTCTTCCTCGAGCGTCCGTTCTTGGACGTACAACAGTTCTACATCCGGCGTGTCCTCCAAACGGCTCATGATAATCAATCGTTTCGTCTCTTCATCGTAACCGAGGCCGAACAACCGATCTGTCGAGGCGATTCCTTTAATCAATTTGCGTCGTTGTTCCGTCCAACGGCCTTCTACCCGCTCGATTGTCACAAGAACCCCGTTCGCCGTGACGGCATATATCTTGTCTTCGGAAATCATGCGCATGCCGATGAACTCGCCGAACCGATAGGGTTGCGCTTCGTTCTCCAATATGAGCGACGAATTTACGCGATTGGCGTTCCCGCTCACTTCGAAGAACTCTTTATTTTTCGTCAAGACGAGATACGATCCGATCGTGTCACTATAGTACACTTCATCAATCTCTTGAATCTGTTCGAGGGCATCGGTCGTATCGATGTCCTCCTCGTCCGGCGAGGCTTCGACGGGAGGTACCGAAGTCGATTGATGGCTCGTTTGAATATCGATTTTCTCAAACGTCGAGGCGATTTGGCTTTGGATGTCCTCGTCCGAAAAGACGAACACATAGCATAAAATCACTCCGACGACGACGGCAAATAGCGTCGTATATAGTACGTATGAACGTTTCATGGACGTTTCGTCCCCTTTATATGCAGTATCGCCCTTTAGTGTAACAAACCCGACCCGAAAAGAAAACGACATGACGAAAAAGAAAGGAACGTGTGACAATGTCACACATTCCTTTGCTTATCCAACGACGATATTGACAAGTTTTCCTGGAACGACAATCACTTTGCGGACCGTCTTTCCTTCCGTGAACTCTTGAACGCGTTCGTTCGCAAGCGCATCGGCCTCGAGCGCTTCTTTCGAAGCGTCGCGGGCCACGTGCATCTTCGCACGAAGCTTCCCGTTCACTTGGATGACGACCTCAATCGTGTCGCTGACTAGTTTCGACTCATCGAACGTCGGCCATGCCGCGTACGTCAAGTCTTCTGTCATGCCGAGACGTTCCCATAACTCTTCGGCCAAGTGTGGCGCGACTGGGGAGAGCATCTTGATGAAGTTGACCATCTCTTGTTTTGGAAGCGTGTCTTGTTTGTACGCCTCGTTGATGAAGACCATGAGTTGCGAGATTGCCGTGTTGAAACGGAGCGCCTCGTAGTCTTCTGTCACTTTCTTCACAGTCTGATGGTACGTCCGTTCGAAGTCGGCCGTCGGAGCGCCGTCCGTGAGCTCCGTCTGGTCGAACAAGCGCCAGACACGGTCAAGGAAGCGACGAGCGCCGTCAAGGCCGTTCGTCGACCAGGCGATGGCTGCGTCGAGCGGTCCCATGAACATCTCGTAAAGGCGAAGCGTGTCAGCACCGTGCGATTTGATGATATCGTCCGGGTTGACGACGTTCCCTTTTGACTTCGACATCTTCTCGTTGTTCTCACCGAGAATCATCCCTTGGTTATAAAGCTTTTGGAACGGCTCGTTCGTTGGAACAATGCCGATATCATAGAGCACTTTATGCCAGAAGCGAGCGTAGAGCAAGTGAAGGACCGCGTGCTCCGTACCGCCGATATATAAGTCGACCGGAAGCCAGCGCTTCAACTTCTCTGGGTCCGCGATCATGTCTTCATTGTGCGGATCGATGAAGCGAATGTAGTACCAACAGCTACCGGCCCATTGTGGCATCGTGTTCGTCTCGCGACGCCCCTTCTCACCGGTAACCGGATCCGTGTACGTCAACCACTCGTCGGCGTTCGCAAGCGGTGATTCTCCCGTACCCGACGGCTTGATTTCATCGATAATCGGGAGTTCGAGCGGAAGCTCTTCAATCGCAACGGTCTTGAGCGTACCGTCTTCCATATGAATGATTGGAATCGGCTCGCCCCAATAGCGTTGACGGCTGAACAACCAATCGCGGAGACGATACGTCGTCTTCGCACGGCCAGTGCCGGCGAGTTCGAGTTCTTCGATGATTTTGGCGATCGCGTCGGCTTTATTGAGGCCGTCCAAGCTGCCTGAGTTGACGTGGACGCCGTCCTCGACGTAAGCCGCCTCATCCAAGTTGCCGCCTGTGACGACTTCACGGATCGGAAGGTCGAACGTCTTCGCGAACTCATAGTCGCGCTCATCATGTCCAGGTACGGCCATGACCGCGCCCGTGCCGTATGTCGACAACACGTAGTCAGCGATCCAAATCGGAAGCTTCTCCCCGTTGACCGGGTTGATGGCGTAAGCGCCGGTAAATACACCCGTCTTCTCTTTGGCGAGATCGGTCCGTTCGAGGTCTGTCTTTTTCGAGACTTCTTCGACGTATGCTTCGATGGCGACGACTTGTTCCGGTGTCGCGATCGCTTTCACGAACGGGTGCTCCGGTGCGAGCGTGACGTATGTCGCGCCGTAAAGTGTGTCCGGACGTGTTGTGAACACCGTCACGACTTTATCGTGACCGTCGACTTTGAAATCGACTTCGGCCCCGACCGACTTGCCGATCCAGTTGCGTTGCATCTCTTTAACGCTGTCTGGCCAGTCAAGCCCTTCTAAATCATCGAGCAACCGCTCGGCGTATTCTGTGATACGAAGCACCCACTGCTTCATCGGCACACGGTAAACCGGGTGGCTTCCCCGCTCCGACAATCCGTCGATGACTTCTTCGTTGGCGAGTACCGTCCCGAGGGCCGGGCACCAGTTGACGGCGACTTCGTCGACATAGGCGAGTCCGCGGTCATGAAGTTGTGTGAAGATCCATTGCGTCCACTTGTAGTATTTCGGGTCGGTCGTGCTGATTTCACGGTCCCAATCGTACGAGAAACCGAGCTCTTTCAATTGGCGGCGGAATGTGCCGATGTTGCGCTCTGTGAACTCGCGCGGGTCGTTCCCTGTGTCGAGGGCATATTGCTCGGCCGGAAGACCGAACGCGTCCCAACCCATTGGATGGAGGACATTGAAGCCTTGCATCCGTTTCATGCGGGCGATGATGTCCGTCGCCGTGTAACCTTCCGGGTGACCGACGTGAAGTCCGGCTCCTGACGGATAAGGGAACATATCAAGTACGTAGAAACACTCCTTGTCCGGGTCCTCCGTCGTCCGGAATGCGTCTTTCTCGTCCCAACGCTTTTGCCATTTCGGCTCGATGTCTTGATGTTTAAAATAGTCCAACATTCATCCTCCTCTGCATAATAAAAAGCCTTCCGCCCCGGTAATGGGACGAAAGGCTTGAAAGCTCTCCGCGGTACCACCCATGTTGCATTTCTGCCACTTGAGACGCCGGTAACGAGGCGTAACTTCGGTTCACCCTACTCTAGTTCAGGCGAACTGCTCCAAGGCGAGTTCTCGCGGTCCACATACCGGTTTCCACCAACCACCGGCTCTCTATACATATAGACGTCACGATACTATTCCTCTTCAACACATGTGTTTTATCTCACTCGTTCATTTTAGCCCAATCCGTTTTAGAGCGTCAACTTGATTTTTCTGGCATCCGGATGTCCTTCATGAAAATAAAGAACGCGAGTGCGATCGCCGTAAGCAAGAAGAGCATCGTAAAGACAGCGCCAATCCCGAATACGTCATAGACGAGACCCGATAAGGTCGGACCGATCATCCGACCGACCGAGGCCGCGATATTGACGAGACCTTGGAACTGACCAGCTTTCCCGGGCGGTGCGAGTTTCGCCGCAATCGTCGGGACGGCCGGCCAAATGAACATCTCCCCGATCGTCATGACGACCATCGCGACCATGAACATCGTAAAGCCGCCCGCGAACGGGACCACCGCGAAAGCGGCGAGAAAGATGATGGCGCCGACGATGAGTTGCTTCTTCAAATCATCTTTAAAGTAACGAAGCACCCGGTTGAGGAGCGGCTGGGCGAATACGATTAAGGCACCGTTCACCGTCCAAAGGAGCGAATACTGGCTAATCGTCACGCCGAGATCTTTCGAATGGACGGCGATCGTGCCTTGCCATTGCACGTAAACGAACCAAAGCGCCGCGTAACCGATGGCGACGAACCACATCGATTTCATCGTTGCGGCAGAGAGCGTCGTCGCAGCAGCTTCGAGCTGCGATTGAACGACCGGACGGACCGGGTCTTTCAAGTAACGAAGTCCGAACAAGAGCACGACGACGAACAAGACCGACAAGAAGAAGTTCGCATAGAAAATCAACTCGATATCGATGCGCGCAATCTGTCCGCTCATCGCTGTCCCGAGGGCGACCCCGACGTTTTGGGCGACGTAAATCGCGTTGAATGAGCGACGTCCCCCTTCCGGCCAAATCAAGCCGGCAAAGGCGTATACCGTCGGGAAGACGAGACCACCGGAGAAGCCGATTAATCCGAGCCAACCTAAGTAGCCGAGGAACGTGGCATGGAACAACAAGAACCCGAGCGAGCTCACGAGCAACAATCCGACCGAGAGGATGAGCGTCCGCTTCCCGCCGATGCGGTCGAACAGCGTGCCCCCGATATAGTTCCCGGCGATGGCGAGCGCCGAGTTGACGAGGAGTGCCACCCCTGCGAGCGTCATCGACTCGCCTAAATATCCATTTATATAAAGTGTGTTAAATGGCCATAAAAAAGACGCCGCCGTCGTATTGAGCGCCATCGCGATGACCAAAATCCATACCGAAATCGGCATTTTGTTGTTCATACCAGTTACTCCTTTCACTCCCGTTAAACGATAAAAATTCGGCACGACGGCCGAATCAAAAATAAGTCCTCCTCCAAGCTAACGGAACACTCCATAAGTGTCAAGAAAAATTACTTATTATGAAATAACGGTGCCTCGTCTTTGTGATAGCATGAGCAAAGAAGGAGAGGATATTCATGCAACATCCGTTTGGCGAAGCCAGATATCACAAATTAAATGAAGCATATCGCCGCGAGTTCGGCCGGAAAGTGTTCAAAGTACCGCTCGACGGCGGCTTCACTTGTCCGAACCGGGACGGACTCGTCTCGAAGGGCGGGTGTACGTTCTGCTCGGATGACGGAAGTGGCGACTTCGCCGGCAACGCCTGTGATCCGATTTCGGTCCAATTCGCCGAAGTGAAGGCGCGGCTGCACCGAAAATGGAAACACGCCAGTTACATCGCCTACTTCCAAGCGTTCAGCAACACGTATGCCCCCGTCGCCCGGCTCCGGGAATTA
This sequence comes from Exiguobacterium sp. E4787, assembly GCF_018618375.1. Classification (NCBI taxonomy): domain Bacteria; kingdom Bacillati; phylum Bacillota; class Bacilli; order Caryophanales; genus Exiguobacterium; species Exiguobacterium sp. E4787. The sequence goes on from NZ_JACSLY010000001.1 coordinate 395,528, forward strand.
TTCGAACCCGCCCTTGAGGAGGACGGTGTCGTCGGTCTATCGATTGCGACCCGACCGGACTGTCTGCCGGACGACGTCGTCGACTATCTCGCCGAGTTGAATGAACGGACGTCACTCACGGTCGAACTCGGCCTGCAGACGATTCACGATGTGACGGCGAGGAAAATCAATCGTGGTCACGACTACAGGACGTTCTTGGAAGGACTCGACAAACTCCGGCGACGCCAGATCAGCGTCGTTGTCCATATCATCAACGGCCTGCCAGGCGAGACGACGGACATGATGCTCGACACAGCGCGAGAAGTTGCTAAAATGGACGTACAAGGAATCAAGATCCATTTGCTCCACGTCTTGAAACAGACACCGCTCGCCAGACAATACGAAAAAGGATTGCTCGAGCTCATGGACGAGGCGACTTACGTCTCGCTCGTCTGCGATCAATTGGAAGTATTGCCGCCCGAGATGGTCATCCATCGTTTGACCGGTGACGGGCCGCCTGATCTGTTGATTGGTCCGACGTGGAGCCGGCACAAGATGGCCGTCCTGAACGCCATCGATGCCGAATTAATGCGTCGTGATTCTTTCCAAGGAAAAAAGAAGGATGAGAGCCATGGGATTAATGAGAGTTTTACCGTTCGCAAAATACCTACTTCGTGAACATGTCACGCCTGGTGCCATTGCCATCGATATGACGGCCGGCAACGGGCACGATACATTGTTTTTAGCCGAACTCGTCGAGGAGACGGGACACGTTTATGCGTTCGACGTTCAAGCAGCAGCGGTCGAGGCGACACGCACTCGTATCGAGGAAGCAGCATTGACGGACCGCGTCACTGTTATCCACGACAGCCACGACACGGTCCAAAAAATTGTGGCGGACGAGACACGTCCGATCACGGCGGCCGTGTTCAATCTCGGTTATTTACCAGGGAGCGACAAGACGGTCACGACGTCTGGCAATACGACCATCGACGCCCTCGAGCAACTGCTCGACGTCATGGCCGTCGGCGGCGTCATCGTCGTCGTCATCTACCATGGCCATGAGAGCGGCAAAGTCGAGCGCGACGAGGTGCTCGCCTACGTTGAGGCGCTCGATCAAAAGCGGGCCGGTGTCCTCCGCTACGGTTTCATCAATCAAATCAATCATCCCCCGTTCATCGTGGCGATTGAAAAACGAGCATAAAAAAACAGGCGACTCATGCGAGTCGCCTGTTTTCATTCTCGAATCAATTCATAAAACGTGATGAGCGTCTCCGCGAACTTCGTATTCAATCGTTCATAGCCGAAGTGCGGGAACCCTTCAAGCCGGCGGATATACACTTGGTCGCCGCCGATTTTCCGGCAGACGTTGAGTGTCAATTTCACATCGGCGAAGCGATCGTCCGGTGCGTAGAAACAAGCGAGCGGCAGACGCGGCAAATGTTTCTTCTCTTCTTGATGCTCGACGATTTCCTCTTCGATTTCACGGTATTGACCGTACGTGATCTCCCCGAAGCGCGACGACTCTTCCCCGCCACCCATGAACGTCATCATGCCGAGCGGAAGGTCAGGACGGAAACGGTCGACCGCACTGGCCACGACTTGTTTCAGTCCGCCGATTTGGCGGGACGGATGCCAGTCGAACAGCGGTGAGATGTACGTCAGACTGCCGAGCGGCACGTCATATTCCTGGAGCAAGCGGTTCGTCAACAACGCCCCGAGACTGAACGCGATGACGTGAATCGGCAGCTTGTACTGACTCGCCTCACGTAACGTGTTCTTGATTAACAATTTATGGTCTTCTGCCGTCAAACCGACCGTCTGGCCGGTCACGACGAGGACTTCATACTCGTCCCGCAACCGTCCTAAAAACGCTTCACTCAAACGCGACGTGAACTGGAGCGGATACACGATCACGATGACCCCTTTTCGTGATTCTTCTTCATAAGCCATGCTGTCACCTCATTTTGTTATCACATATCTTTATACTAACAAAAAACATCAGCCGAGACTGATGTTTGGTTGAAAATCCGTCTAGGGTCTTAGCGCGGGTCGTACCGTAAATGAATCAGTTCCATCGGTTGATCGTACACTTCCTCTTGGATTCGATTCAGTTCGATGAACGCCTCATGACTCAAGAAAGCGATGGCTTGCTCGTTCGAGCTTTCGATGTACAGCTCGATCGGTTGGACTTTCCGTTCCCGTAGATGCGACAACAGTGCCGTCCCTAGGCCTTGACGGTGATGAGCCGGATGAAGATAGAGACGGAGTACTTCCCATGTGTCCCCGCGGTCGATGGCGTGATAGAAGCCGATGACGTCGCCTTCGGCCTCACCGACAATGAACAACTGCTCTTTCGCTTCCTCGCTTGAACTGATGGCGCGGACGATCTCTTCTTGTTGATAGGCGCGTTCCATTACTTTCGAACGAACCTCGTCTCGTTCACTGACCGTCGCGAGCGCAATGTCGCGGATGGTGGCGGCATCTTCTGGCACGGCTTCTCGAATCTTCATAACGGCATCCCCCTTTTGGCCAATCTAGTAGTAACATTCCCCATCAACAAAAAAATATCCTGCCCGTTCATTACTTTTTGATGTCGAAATGAGGGAAGACGTTATTTTCCATTTTGTGTCGGGTATAAGAGTATCAATGCCAACTTACAAAAAGGAGTGTTATCATGGAACCGAAATTGCAGCATGACCCACAAGTCGAGCAATCCAATCATCCGAACCGTCAGTTTGAACAAACGAGCACAGGAGGTCCAAAAATCACAGTCGTGACCGGGATGCTCCTCGGCGCCCTCGTCGGCGGCCTGCTCGCCTTACTTAGCACGTCGAACCGTGAGAACACGAAACAGTCGTTCTCGAGCGCGAAGTCATCGGTCGGCGGTCTCGTCGATACGGTCAAGCAAGACCCGGCCGGAACGGCGTCACAGGTCATCGGTCAAGTGAAAGCAGCGACCGAGGTCATTCAAGACGTCGCGACCGACGTGCAAAACGTCTATGAAAAAGTCGCCGGTGAAGTTGATACGGTCAAACAAGACGTGAACAAAGTCGTCGGGACGGCGCAAGAAGCGAAATCGGATTTACAATCAATCGGCGAGAAAGTCGTCGAAGCGAAAGATACGGCACTTGGCAAAGAGAACACGACAACTGAACATAAGCCGCAAACCTAAAGAAAACGACCTTTCGAGTGAAAGGTCGTTTTTCTATGCTTATGCGAAGCGTTTCGCGCCTTCTTCGAGCACTGCCGCTTTATCCGTTTGCTCCCATGGGAGTTCCACGTCTGTACGACCGAAGTGGCCGTAAGCTGCTGTCTGCTTGTAGATTGGGCGACGAAGGTCGAGCATCTTGATGATACCCGCCGGACGGAGGTCGAAGTTCTCACGAACGAGTTCGACGAGCTCAGTCTCGCTCAATTTGCCTGTGCCGAACGTATCGACCGCAATCGATACCGGGTGAGCAACACCGATTGCGTAAGCAAGTTGAACTTCTGCTTTGTCAGCGAGTCCCGCTGCGACGAGGTTTTTCGCCACGTAACGAGCTGCATATGCTGCTGAACGGTCAACTTTGGTAGGATCTTTACCTGAGAACGCGCCGCCGCCGTGACGTGCGTATCCACCGTACGTATCGACGATGATTTTGCGTCCTGTAAGGCCTGCATCCCCTTGTGGTCCACCGATTACGAAGCGGCCAGTCGGGTTGATGAAGTATTTTGTTTCCGCGTCGATGAGTTCAGCCGGGATGACTGCATCGATGACGTGCTTTTTCAAATCAGCTTGGATTTGCTCGAGCGTGATGTCTTCTGCGTGTTGTGTCGAGATGACGATTGTGTCGATGCGAACTGGGTTGTTCGCTTCGTCGTATTCGACTGTCACTTGTGTCTTACCGTCTGGGCGAAGGTAAGCGAGCGTGCCGTTTTTACGAACTTCTGCCAAACGACGTGACAATTTGTGAGCGAGTGAAATCGGGAGCGGCATGAGTTCCGGCGTCTCTTTTGTTGCGTAACCGAACATGAGACCTTGGTCACCAGCACCGATCGCATCGATTTCTTCTTCAGTCATTTGTCCTTCACGAGCTTCGAGCGCTTGGTCAACACCTTGCGCGATGTCTACCGATTGCTCATCGATCGATGTGAGGACTGCACAAGTCTCTGCATCGAAACCATATTTCGCACGTGTGTAGCCGATCTCACGAACAGTTTCACGAACAACTTTCGGGATATCCACGTAAGTTGATGTTGTGATTTCACCTGCTACGAGCACGAGACCTGTTGTGACAGACGTCTCAGCCGCAACGCGGGCGTTTGGATCTTCAGCTAAAATTGCATCCAAAATCGCATCTGAGATTTGGTCACAAATTTTATCCGGATGTCCTTCCGTGACGGACTCCGAAGTGAAAAGTCGACGGTTCAAGTTTGCCATTTCGAAAAACCTCCTATAATAAAGGGTGATGTGTGGACGGTACTCGTTCCCCTTACGCGTTGCTTTGGGACGGTAATGAAAAAAACCTCTCGCCATGTTCAAATGGGAAAGGTTGAATCGTTCTTCCTTACCCTCTTATCGTTCGAAGCTTACGCTTCGCTTCAGGATAGCACCTTTTCCGAATAACAATGAAAAATCGGACGGTTGCTGGGCTTCGTAGGGCCTTGTTCCCTCCACCGCTCAGAATAAGAGTATCCGTTACGAAGACCATCATATAAATGACACCCCGTTCTGTCAAGCGTATCGACCGAATTCGTCAAACTTTTCACAAACGGTCAAATAGTTATGTTTGTGAAATATCAAACATTTTTTTGTCCGTTTTGGTTTTTGTACTATGACCTGGTACAGAATATGTTAGAATGACAATGTAAGAAAGCGCTTACTTTAAAGGGTAAAAAATGCTTGTCTTTGATTAGTATGTCACATATAATAAAAACGTCATACTGATTAAACGCGGAAGTATGCGGATTTCATCCACATCTATTTAGGGGAAAGGTGGGATTCAGGATGGCTACAACGCTCCTGAAAATCGAAGAATTAATTAAAGGTGCCGACATGATGCGGAACTTGACGGTTCCAGAACTGGTGGAAGAAGCCATTCACAACGGTGAGGGCGTACTGACGAAAGACGGGGCTTTATCGGTCAGTACTGGGAAATTCACAGGACGGTCACCGAAAGACAAATTCGTCGTGCAAGATGAAGTCAGCAACCATTTAGTAGACTGGGGTCCGGTCAACCAACCGATCGCGGAAGAGAAGTTCACCGCGCTGCTCGACAAAGTGTTGACGCACCTCGAAACGAAAGACAAGCTTTATTATCTCGAGGCGTCTGCAGGGGCAGACGAGCACTATACGCTCCCGGTCCGTGCCATCACGGAATACGCGTGGCACAACTTGTTCGCCAAACAGTTGTTCTTGCGCGAATGGCCGACGAAAGGTGCCTTCGAGCCATTCACGGTCATCTATGCACCGAGTTATAAGGCCGACCCAGTCGTCGACGGGACGAACTCCGAAACGTTTATTCTCGTCTCATTCGCCAAGCGGACCATTCTGATCGGGGGAACAGAATACGGCGGCGAGATTAAAAAATCGATTTTCTCGGTCATGAACTTCTTGTTGCCGGAACAACATGTGTTATCGATGCACTGCTCGGCAAACGTATCGGACGCCGGCGAGACGGCCCTCTTCTTCGGTCTATCGGGAACTGGGAAGACGACACTGTCGGCCGACCCGGAACGTCATTTGATTGGGGATGACGAGCACGGTTGGTCACCCGACGGCGTCTTCAATATCGAGGGCGGTTGCTACGCGAAGACGATCAATTTGTCGCGCGAGAACGAGCCGGAAATCTACGATGCCATCCGTTTCGGCTCATTGATTGAGAACGTCGTCTTGGACGAGAACCGGGCACCGGATTATAAGAATATCTCGCTCACCGAGAACACACGGGCCGCCTATCCGATTCAATTCATCGATAACGCGATGCTTCCGTCACGGGCCGGTCATCCGAACACGATCGTCTTCTTGACGGCCGATGCATACGGGGTATTGCCTCCAATCAGCAAATTGACGAAAGAGCAGGCGATGTACCACTTCTTGTCAGGGTATACGTCAAAACTCGCCGGCACGGAGCGCGGCGTCACTGAACCACAGGCGACGTTCTCGACCTGCTTCGGGTCACCGTTCTTGCCACTCGCACCGGAGCGCTATGCGGACATGCTCGGTACGCTGATTGAGAAGCACGACGTCGACGTCTATCTCGTCAACACGGGTTGGACCGGGGGCGCGTACGGAGAAGGATCACGGATGAAGCTCGCCTATACACGGGCGATGGTGAACGCGGCGGTCAACGGCAAATTGCGTGACGTCGAGACGACGCGCCACGACATTTTCAATGTCGAGATTCCACGCCACATTGATGGCGTGCCAGGCGACGTGCTCAATCCGCGGGACACATGGAAAGACGGAGCGCGCTACGATGCCGAGGCAACGGCGCTCGCCCGGAAGTTCCAGGACAATTTCAAACGATTCACGAAAGCGAGTGAGGCGGTCGTTGCGGCCGGACCAATCATCGTATAACGAAAAATGAGACGATTGCCGATTCGGCAGTCGTCTCATTTTTTTGAGTTGGCGAGCATCCAGTCCATCGCCGCATCGGTCGTCTTCCATTTTTCCCAAAACGGGAGTTGATGGGCGAACGGGACGACCCAAAGTTCGGCCCGCTCCCCCATCCGTTCCGCGACCGCCGTCGCATGGCGCAGGCGGACTTGTTCATCATCGGTGCCGTGAATCAACAACGTCGGTGCATCCCATTCCTTGTAGAGCGGCGAGCGCTCGACATAAGCTGCACGTGCCGCTTCCGGGTCGCCCCCGGTCATACGGCGCAACATCTTCCGCATCGAACGCTGTTCTTCATACGTCCACTCGAGATTGGTCACACCCGCCCATGACGTGACGGACGTGAGCGGTCGTTCCGCGGCGAGCGACAACGCCATCATGCCCCCGCGCGAGAAACCAAGGGCATGAATGAACGTATCCGTTCGACGGACGCGATCGTAGAGAGACAGGACGTCCTCTAAATCGGCGCCACCGAAGTCCTCTTTCCCGCTTCCGCCATGGTTACCCCGGTAAACAGGCGCTACGACATGAAAACCTTTGGCAGCGAACTGCATCAACCGGGGCAAACGCACATCCCCGATGCGTCCTGTTCCGCCGCGTAGATAGAACAAGACGTGTCCGTTCGGCCGTTTCGGTGTGATCGTATAGGCGACGACGTCCTCACCGTCACGCGTCGCATACCAGCCACGATGGACCGGGTAACCGGCATATGGCGGCAGGACCTCGACCTTGTCAAACCAATTGTTTTTCATAGAGCACCTTCATCGTTTCCGGTAGCACCCGGTCTTTCATCATGAAGCTGTACCGATTGTTGCGGAGCAGATTCGTCGGCAATTCCTTCATAAGGACGGCCCCATCGGTCTCGTCGACCGCCGGATGATCGTCGAAACGTTCGATTTCGGCGAAATAAATATTTTTAATGACCGTGTCGCCGCGCCCGAGCACGCGATATTGGCCGAGATAATGGAGCGTCTTCACGACACCGCCCGTCTCTTCATACACTTCCCGAATCGCAGCATCATCCTCGTGTTCGCCGGGTTCAACTTTCCCACCCGGAAACTCGAGCCCACGCTGTTTATGCTTCGTCAGTACCCATTGATTTTCATAGCGAGCGACGACCCAGACGTGGAGCGGCGTATCCGAAAATGGATAGTGCGCAAAGCTCAACTCGACTTTATTGTGATAGTAGTCCGTGAATGTCAACATAGTCCATCCCTTTCTTTCCCCTGTCTACTCTCACTTTACCTTGTCTTCCACTAGTTTCAAACAAAAAAATAGGCCCGCCGGAGCGGACCTACTCAAAATTATTGGTTCAAGCGCTTTTCAAGCTCAGCTTTTTGCTCTTCGTAACCTGGTTTTCCAAGCAACGCGAACATGTTCGCTTTATACGCTTCAACGCCTGGTTGGTTGAACGGATTCACTCCGAGAATGTATCCGCTCATCGCGCATGCCTTCTCGAAGAAGTAGAACAAGTAACCGAGGTGGTACGGCGTCATCTCTGGCAATTCGACGACGAGGTTCGGGACTTCTCCGTCAGTGTGGGCGAGGAGTGTTCCTTCAGCCGCCTTGTCGTTGACGAATTGAATCGTCTCACCAGCGAGGAAATTCAAGCCATCGAGGTCTTGTGAATCTTCCGGCACGTTCATCGCGTGACGGACGTTCGTGACACGGATAACCGTCTCGAACAAGTCACGACGACCTTCCTGAATGTATTGTCCCATCGAGTGGAGATCCGTCGAGAAGTCGACCGCCGCCGGGAAAATCCCTTTGTTGTCTTTTCCTTCTGACTCGCCATAAAGCTGTTTCCACCACTCCGATACATAATGCAAGGCTGGTTCGTAGTTGACGAGCAACTCGATTGACTTGCCTTTCGCATACAAGGCGTTACGGACGACCGCGTACTGGTACGCTTCGTTGTCAGCCAAGTTCGGAGACGAGTATGCCGTTTGGGCATCGCGAGCACCTTCCATGAGGGCATCGATGTCGATGCCTGCTGCTGCAATCGGAAGGAGTCCGACCGGTGTGAGCACCGAGAAGCGACCTCCAACGTCATCTGGAATCACGAACGTCTCGTAGCCTTCTGCATCCGCGAGCGTCTTCAAGGCGCCACGGGCACGGTCTGTCGTCGCATAAATACGTTCACGTGCGCCATCTTGACCATACTTGTCTTCCATAAACTGTTTGAGGACACGGAACGCGATGGCCGGTTCAGTCGTCGTTCCCGATTTCGAGATGACGTTGACTGAGACGTCCTTGCCTTCGAGCACGTGGAGCAACTCCGTCAAGTATGTCGACGAGATGTTGTGGCCGGCGAAGAAGACTTGTGGTGCGTTGCGTTCTTCCTTAGTTAACACGTTGAAGAATGAATGTTGGAGCATCTCGATTGCCGCGCGTGCGCCGAGGTATGATCCACCGATTCCGACGACGACGAGGACGTCCGAGTTTTCGCGGATTCGTTCCGCAGCCGCTTTGATGCGAGCAAACTCATCCGTATCGTAGTTTGTTGGAAGGTCGACCCACCCAAGGAAATCGCTACCTGCCCCGCTGCGGTCGTGAATGACCGAATGCATTGCTTTCACGGTTTCTTGCAATTGATTGACTTCGTGTTCCCCGACGAAAGACAGGGCGTTTGAATAATCGAAACGTACAGTTGACATGTCATTTCCTCCTTATAAATCGCTCATTGACGAGCCATACATGACCCATCATAAACGGAAACGTCGGATTCGTTCAATCATTATTGCAAAATAGGCATCAAATCGCCTTATTTGCTTAATTCAAGAATTGCTGCCACGTCTTCACGTTCAAGCGTACGGAAGCGACCGAATGCGCCTCGTTTCATCGCCGAGTCGAGGATGGCGTCAAATGTCGATTCATCGATGTCATAGTCACGGAGTGAGCTTGGTGCACCGAGCTCGTCGAAGAAGGCGCGGACAGCTGCAATCGTCCGTTTCGCCGTCTCAAGATCGTTACCGGCCGGTTCAACGTTGAACACTTCCGTCCCGAGGCGTGCAAAGCGAGCGGCGTTGTCTTCTTCAAGCACGTGCTCCATCCAGCGCGGGAACAAGATTGCGAGTCCGCCTGCGTGTGGGATGTCATGGACAGCCGAGACCGCATGCTCGATGTTGTGTGACGCCCAGTCGCCCGAGGCGCCCATTTGGAGCACACCGTTCAAGGCGATTGTTCCAGCGAACAAGATGATGGCGCGCAAGTCGACGTTCTCCAAGTCATTGACGAGTTTCGGTGCCGATTCGACGACCGCTTTCAACACGCCTTCCGTCATACGCTCTTGGACCGGCGCATGGTTCGGGTGGAAGTATTGCTCGAAGCAATGGCTCATCATGTCGACGATGCCGTAAATCGTTTGATCTTTCGGTACCGATACCGTATAACGCGGATCGAGAATCGAGAACGTCGGATAGACGAGCGGGTGACCCCAACCATACTTCTCTTGCGTCTCCCAGTTCGTGATGACCGAGCCCGAGTTCATTTCAGAGCCAGTCGCTGCGAGCGTGAGCACCGTACCGAACGGGACCGCTTCTGTCGGAATGTGGTCGCGAAGCACGATATCCCAAGCGTCGCCTTCATACGGGATGGCCGCCGAGATAAGTTTCGTACAATCGATGACCGAACCACCGCCGACCGCGAGCAACGCGTCGATGTTCTCTTCGCGTGCTTTTTTGACCGCGCGACGTACCGTCTCGATGCGCGGGTTCGGCTCGACGCCTGAGAAGTCGACGTAGTCGATTCCGGCATTGTTTAACTCGGCCACGACTTCTTCGTACGTGCCGTTCTTTTTGATGCTCCCGCCTCCATAGACGAGCATCACTTTCTTGGCGTCAAGTGCCTGTAACTCGCTCGCGAGTTTTTCGATTTGATGAGTCCCGAAAATAAGTTTCGTCGGGTTTTTGTATTCAAAGTTGTGCATAATTCATCCTCCTTCGAAAATATGTAACACCTACACTATATACCCTGTTTTTTGTGATTGAAAAGCAATCAGGCCTGAGCATAGATGCGGTCGATGATTGTATGGAGCGTCACCGCCTGTTCCGCTTGCTGGTACGACGGCTCCTGACGACACGCCTCGAGAAACGTGTGAATCTGTCTCGCATACGGGTCTTCGAGCGCGAGGTGAGCCGGTGTCTTGTCGAACAACGCTCCGTGCTCTTCCGTATGGATGACGAGTGGGAACAGAGACGCCCCACCGTTCGTGCCGCGCAGTTCAACCCGCATCGTGTCCGCCGCGTCGACGTTGGCCATGAAACTCGCGTCTAAGAACAAGGATGCCCCATTATCGAACGTGACCATCGCCCGCGCCGTGTCTTCGACCGAGAACGCGTCCGCATCCCAATCGCCCATCAGCCCGACACCAGGTCGTGTCCCGAGATATTGACCGACGTGACCGACCACATCGACCGGCTTCGGATAGTCCATCAAATAGAGAGCAAGGTCGAGCATATGCACCCCGATATCGAGCAGTGCGCCGCCACCCTGTAGCTCTTTATTCGTGAACACGCCCCATCCCGGGATGCCACGGCGCCGAAGTGCGAGCGCGGTCGCGACATAGACGTGTCCGAGTTCACCGGCATCAATCATCCGCTTCAACAGTTGGGTATCGGACCGATGCCGGTAGTGGAAGCCGTAATGAAGGGTTCGCTCAGCTCGTCTGACCGCCTCTAGCATCTCGTTCGCCTCGTCGGCCGAGATGGCTGGCGGTTTCTCGCAAAGGACGTGACAGCCGGCCTCGAGTGCGGCAATGACTTGTTGTTTATGTAAGGCGTTCGGTGTACAGATGCTGACCGCATCGAGTGTCTCTTCGGCGAGCATCTCCTCGACCGTCTCGTACACCCGTTCGATTCCGAACTGCTTCGCCACCGCCTCTCCGCGTTCGCGTGTCCGATTCATAACGGCGACGACGTCTGCGCCTGCTGCGATGTATTGCGGGATATGGGCGGTTTTGGCAATCCCGCCCGTACCGATGATTCCGATTTTCATGGTCCTCACTCCTTTTCTGTACTGTTCGTGAACGAGTGGGACATTTCCTGTACAAAAAAAAGACGACCTGCACAGGGCAGGTCGTCTCAATCACTTACTTTTTGAAGTTCGTGTTTTTGATCCAGTCTTCGAGCTTGTCCTTGAGGACAGTGAAGCCTGGTGCTTCTTCTTGCTTGAAGTTTGAAGCTTCGTTGCGGCGTGGTGCGCCACGACGAGCTGGCTTAGCCGACTTCTCGCGTTTTGGAGCTTCTTGTGTCGCTTTCATTGAAAGCTTGATTTTCTTAGATGCTTCATCAACATCAAGAATTTTCACTTCAACTTCTTGACCGACTTGAACGTACTCGTTCACGTCTTTCACGTAGTCATGTGAGATTTCAGAGATGTGGACAAGACCTTGAGTCTCGTCGTCGAGTGCGACGAACGCACCGAAAGGTTGGATTCCTGTTACTTTACCTTTTAAAACTTGATCTTTTTCGTATTTTGCCATTACAAACACTCCTATGCTAAATTCATCAACTTACTATAACATACTTTTTTCGATAAAGTGTACAAATTAGTAAAAAAGATTATTTGGGATTGTTTTTGTGTTTCAAAGTCGACGGGTCGGGTAAATACAAATCAAGCAAGACTTCAAGTATTCCCCCCTGATTCCGCTAGGCTAAGGCCTAGCCCTTTTTTTGTTCAAAAACTTGTAAACGGTTGCTGCGCGGCCACATCAAACACCGTTTCCCCCATCATTTCATTTAACATGATCGCGTTTCGATACACTGCCATCCCCAAGTTCGTCGCCGCCGGACCGTGCGAATGTTCTAAATTCGTATGGGTAAATAAACCTCCCGCCAACGTCGTCTTCGTTGCAATCTGATAGCGACTATTGACGCGCCACTGCTGCTCCGCTTCCCATTCAATCTCGAATCGTTCGACCCACGTCGGGATGCGCGGTCGATAGCCGGTCGCCGCCACGACCGCATCATATTCACCCGTGAACGATTGTCCCGTATATTGTTGCGTCCCTTCGACAGTATAAACGATTTCGTGTGCGATGTGCTCGATTTCAATCTGCGTGTACAGGTTCGTCGCTTGCTCACTCCCGTCCGCAGTCCGATGATACAACAGTCCATAAATCGCTCGAAGCGTCTCAGGATTGACCCCGTTCCGGAACCGCTCGAACGCTTTTCCGATTTGATCCCGCTCCGCATAGGGCAAACGATTGAAATAGTCGACGTACGGCAAACTGAAAATTTCCTCGCCGAGCTTCCCACTCTCGAGGGATTCGAACACATCCGAGCGCGTCACCCAATCGATTCGTTGGCGCATTTTATCGGACCGGGTCAATAAATCGAGATATACCTCGGCCGCACTTTGACCGCTGCCGATGACGACGATGCGGTCGGTTTCAAGCAAGCGCTCCCGCTCCATCCGATACGAACTCGTATGGACGACGTCTTGGAAGGCGTCTGGGACGAGCGGTTCTGCTCCCGTGCCGATGACGACGTGACGTGACGACAGCACCGTTTCCCCATCAGGTGTCTCGACCGTGACGAGAAACCCATCCGCCGCCGGACGGACATCGGTGACCCGGTGCGAGAACTTGATCGTGTCGAGCGAGGCGGCGACCGATTGTAAATACCGGTTGAACTCCGTCCGCGGAATCGTCGGGCTCTCTTGGACGATGAATGTCTGCAAGCGGCCGTTCTGTTTCAAGTAATTCAAATAACTGTGACGGTTCGTCGGATCGGCAAGCGTCACGAGATCATATAAGTAATGCGTCTGCATCGTCGCCGACTCGAGCAGCATGCCTTCGTGCCACTTGAAGTCCTCCCGTTCCTCAAAACAGACACCCTTCAATGACGTCGCTTCATTGAGCGCCATCAATCCCAGATTGTACGGCCCGCAGCCGATTGCTACAAAATCCACTTGTTCCATTGACTTCACCTCGCTCGTCTTTTCCCACCTATTATACCGCTAAAACGTAAACAGACCCTCATCGCTGAGAGTCTGTTGTTGTCGTCACCTCGAACTGTTTCATAAACCGATCGATGCGACGAATCGCTTCTTGTAACTGTTCGACCGACGTCGCGTAACTGGCACGGACGAAACCTTCGCCACTCGCACCGAACGCGTTGCCCGGTACGACCGCGACCCGTTCCTCGAGCAAGAGACGCTCGGCGAACTCTTCGCTCGTCAAGCCCGTGTGACGGATTGACGGGAAGGCATAGAACGCGCCTCCCGGCACGTGCGTCGGTAATCCGGCGTCATTGAGGGCCTGGATGAAGTAGTTACGGCGCTGTCGATAGCTCTTCACCATCTTCGGTACATGTTGGTCGCGACTACGGAGCGCCTCGAGACCGCCGAATTGGACGAGTGTCGGGGCACACATCATGCCGTACTGATGGACTTTGAGCATCTCTCGCGTCACGACTTCCGGCGCGCATGTGAAACCGAGCCGCCAGCCCGTCATCGCGAACGCCTTCGAGAACCCGTTGACGACGATCGTCCGCTCGCGCATATCGTGGAGCGTCGCGAAACTCGTGAACGGCTCATCGTAAGACAGCTCGGCATAAATCTCATCGCTGACAACCCAGAGATCGTGTTTCGTCGCGAGCTCCGCAATTTCGGTGAGCTCTTCGCCCGTCATCGTGGCCCCAGTCGGATTCGATGGGAAACAGAGGAGCATCGCCTTCGTCCGTTCGGTGATGGCCGCCTCGACATCGTCCCGGTTCAAACGGAACCCGTTCTCCGGACGACAGGCGACAGGAACGACCGTCCCGCCAGCGAGTTCAATGAGCGGTCCGTATGAAACGAAGGCCGGCTCGACGACGATGACCTCGTCACCTGGGTTGAGGAGTGCCCGGAACGCGATATCGAGCGCTTGTGAGGCGCCCGTCGTGACAATCAATTCCGTCGCCGGATCATACGTCGCCCCGAACCGGTCCGTCATGTAACTCGCGATTTCTTGTCGCAACTCGAGGAGTCCTGCGTTGGCGCTATAAGCCGTATACCCTTGCTCGAGCGCTGCATAGCTCGCCTCGCGCACATTCCATGGCGTGATGAAATCTGGCTCCCCCACCCCGAGAGAGACGACGTTTTCCATCGTTTGCGCCAAATCAAAGAAGCGGCGGATGCCGGACGGCTTCATCGAGACGACTTGTTGAGATAGTGACTTCATGGCGTAATGTTCAACCGTTTGTCTTCGACTTGTGGGGTGAACAAGATGCCATCGTGTTTATACGTCTTCAGTTTGAAGTGCGTCGTCGTCGAGACGACCGAATCGAGCGGTGACAGTTTATCCGACACGAACGACGCGACGTCTTGGAGTGAGTTCGCTCGAATGACGACTTGCAAATCGTAAGCCCCTGACATTAAATAGAGCGCCGTCACTTCCGGGAAGCGATAAATCCGCTCGGCGACCTCGTCGAAACCACGGCCGCGCTTCGGTGTGACTTTGACGTCGATGAACGCCGTGACGTCGTGCCGGTTGATTTTTTGCCAGTTGACCATCGCCCGGAAACCGAGCAAAATCCCGTCCGCTTTGAACTTCTCGAGCATCGCCTCAACGGTCGCCTCGTCGGTCGCCAGCAAGTTCGCCAACAATTTCGTCTCGAGGTAGCCTTTCTCTTCGAGCAACTCGAGCAGTTCTAATTCTTTCGATGTGTACATAATTTATTCTCCTTCCGTTCTACCGGGGAACGCCCCTGTGAACGTTCTCTCTGTCTGTCTCACGTAGTCCCGTCGCTCGGCTTGAACGATATGGAAGTTTTTCATCTCCATATCGACGAGGCCGTGCTTGTGACAAAACCGATCAAAGTAAAGACGACGCGTCTCATCTTGTTTGGCCGACAGATTGTCCGTGCCGTTAAACGCGTAGAGCACGGTCGCGCGCGCGGGATGCCGAATCGTCCCGACTTCACTGACACGTAGAATGAAATCCCAGTCCCAGTAGTTATAGACATCCTCGTCGAACGGTCCAATCGTCTCGTGGAGCTGTTTGCGATACAGCGTGCCGGACGGGATGAACGTCGAGTCTTGACGGAGTCGTTCCAAATCGAGGTCGTAGGCGAACGCCTCCCAGTCGGTGACGCGGCGACGTCCATCTTCCCATATGAAGCGGAACAGTTCCGCATCCGTGAAGACGAGGTCGGCCGAGCGGATGTCCGCGAGCGCCAACTCGAGATGTGTCGGCATGAGCAAATCGTCATCGTCGAGCAATAAGATATAGTCGCCGCTCGCCTCTTGCACGCCGAGATTGCGGGCTTTGACGTGATGGTTCTCGCCAAGTTCGATATAACGAATCGACAATCGATTCAAAAAAGGCGCCAAAAGATGCTGTTTTGGCGGCCCGTCATTATTGATTACAAGTACTTCGAACTGTTGAAACGTCTGGACGACCAGGCTTTCCAGCAGCTCCGTCAGTTCCGCCTCCCGGGAATAGACCGGGATGACGATGGAAACGAGCGGGTTCATCCGCGGTAAGCAGTTTCGACGTGTGGCAAGATGGTTTCCCAGCTCACGCCATTCTCTTTTGATACCGTGACGAAATCGCCATAGGCGAATACGCTCTCCACGCCTTCGATGGCGACGAGTTTCGCGAGAAGCGGTTGGTCCGTCTCTTCGCCAGCTTTTACGCTTTGGCTTTTCGCGCCGAAGACGTTCTCAGGAAGTGTGATTTTCATTGCATTTGGATTCGGTGTTGGATCGATACGTAACATCGTGGTTCCCCCTTATAAGTGACAAGATTCTGAAGACGCGAGTAAGTGTGCCGCCATGGCCCGTGTTTCCGATTCGGTCGGACAGTCGCCGAACGCGTCTGTCAAAATCCGGCGAATCGTCTCATCCAACTCATCGATCGTGTCGATGTGGATGAGCGCCAAGGCGATATCATCAAACTCTGGTCCATACGACCCAAGCCCGTAACCGAGTGGGTCCCATGCTAATAATAAGTCTTCTGCTCTCATTTGTTAAACCCTTCTTTTTACCTTAATTTCAAATCGTACTCCCTCAATCTACCTCACTTTTCAATCCGATGCTAGTGAGCGTTCGAATTTCCCTCGTTTTCAAAAACAAGCGACCACTATATATAGTAATGAATCAGTAGTGGGAAGAAGCAGGATTTTCTCAAAAAATAACGAAGGCGACTGCCGAATGAGGTCGTTCGCTTCTCGATTGACCGCTTACATAAAAATGAATGTGCTGTCGTTTAACCGTCGCTCAAACTTTTTTTCATCTCAAATCTTATCTCAAATCGTATGACAGCGCCGTTTTTGAGTAAAAGTAATTCAAGCGTCTGCAGTTTGCCGAATGTCAAGATTGCAAAACTAAATATAGGTGATTTATGATTAAAAAGACAAGAAAACGTCAATATATAGTTAACGGATATTTATCACGTTCCGCTCACATTGACGTCGTATCGGACAAGTTCCGCTATACCTTTATAATATCTACATTCGAAGAAGGAGTGATCGTTTTGACATCCCCTATCCACCACGAGACGCTGTTGGCTGCGACGCCAACGCTCGCTGACGTCTCTACAATGATCCAATCCCTTAAACAACGCTACCCACAGCTCAGTGTTGAACGATATGAAGAACGGGCCGTTCGGGCGCTCGAAGGAAAGACACTGACACAAGATGTAGTATATGAACTCTTGACGATGCACGCCCTCGACATGTTGCAGGCAGAAGAGCCGGACTGGACGTTCGTTGCCACTGAGATGTACTTAAACCGCCTCTATTTAGAAGCGGCACGAAACCGTGGCTATGACGCCTCGATGCGTTACGGTGCGCTCTATCCGATGATTGAGACGCTCACGACAAAAGGCATCTTCACCTCGGCTTTACTCGATACGTATTCGAAAGAAGACATCGCCTACTTGGAGACGTTGATTGACCCGTCACGCGACCGCATGTTCACCTACATCGGTCTCCGGACGTTGTCGGACCGTTACCTCGGCCGCGACCATGTCAAGAACCTATATGAGTTGCCGCAAGAGCGGTTCATGGTCATCGCCATGACGCTCATGCAAAAGGAGAACGCCGACCAGCGCGTCAAGCTCGTCGAGGAAGCGTACTGGGCACTCTCGAACCTCTATATGACGGTTGCCACACCGACGCTCTCGAACGCCGGGAAATCGTACGGGCAGCTCAGCTCATGCTTCATTGACACAGTCGATGACTCGCTTCGCGGCATTTACGATTCGAACACGGACGTGGCCACACTCTCGAAAGGCGGCGGCGGCATCGGCGTCTATCTCGGTAAGATCCGCTCACGCGGCAGTGACATCAAAGGGTTCAAAGGCGTCTCAAGCGGTGCGCTCCCTTGGATGAAACAGTTGAACAACACGGCCGTCTCGGTTGACCAGCTCGGCATGCGCCAAGGGTCGATTGCCGTCTACCTCGACATTTGGCATAAGGACATCTTCGAGTTCCTCGATGCGAAATTGAATAACGGGGACGAGCGTCTCCGGACCCACGATTTGTTCACGGGCGTCTGTTTGCCAGACTTGTTCATGCGTACGGTTGAAGCCCGCGGTGACTGGCACTTATTCGACCCGCACGAAATCCGGACGGTCATGGGCTTCAGCCTCGAAGACTTCTATGATGAGACAGAGAACGGCGGTTCATTCACGGAGAAATACATGGCGTGCGTCAATACGCCTGAACTGACTCGCGTCACGGTACCGGCCATCGACCTCGTCAAACGGTATATGCGCTCACAGCTCGAGACAGGAACGCCTTACATGTTCTTCCGCGACGCCGTGAACCGCGCCAACCCGAACAAACACGCCGGCATGATTTACAGCTCGAACCTTTGCTCAGAGATCGCGCAAAACATGTCGCCGACGACAATCGATGAAGAGTACACGGAAGACGGAAAAATCGTCATCACGAAGACACCTGGTGACTTCGTCGTCTGTAACTTGAGCTCAATCGCCCTCGCCCGGGCCGTCAAATCGGACGTCCTCGAGCGACTCATCCCGATTCAAATGCGGATGCTCGACAACGTCATCGACTTGAACACGATTGAAGTGCCACAAGCGATGATCACGAACCAGAAATACCGCGCCGTCGGACTCGGCACGTTCGGCTGGCATCACTTGCTCGCACTGGAAGGCATCCGTTGGGAATCGGTCGATGCCGTCCAATACGCGGAGAAGCTGTACGAGAAAATCGCCTACTTGACGATTCAAGCCTCGATGGAACTCGCCAAAGAAAAAGGCGCGTTCGGGGTCTTCGAAGGATCGGAATGGCACACGGGTGAGTACTTCAAGCGCCGCAACTACCGCTCACACGACGAACTCGATTGGGACGGCCTCGCCGCAGCGGTCCACAAAAACGGTGTCCGCAACGCCTATATGATGGCGGTCGCTCCGAACTCGTCGACGGCCATCATCGCTGGCAGCACCGCGTCAATCGACCCGGTTTATAAGAAGGTCTACTCGGAAGAGAAGAAAAACTATAAGATTCCGGTGACGGTCCCTGACCTCAACTCGGAGACGAACTGGTTCTATAAATCAGCGTTCGAAGTCGATCAACTCTGGAGCATCCGTCAAAACGCGGCGCGCCAGCGTCACATCGACCAAGCCATCAGCTTCAACCTGTACGTCAAAAACGACGTCAAAGCGACCGAACTCCTCTCGATGCACCTCGAGGCGTGGTCGCTCGGAATGAAATCAATCTACTACACGCGTTCGACAACTGTTGAAGTCGACGAATGTGAATCGTGTGCTTCATAACGTCACGTAACAGAAAGGTGGGAACGACCATGCACATCGCCATCGTCTATAGTTCCATGAGTGGGAATACAGAAGAAGTCGCCGAGCTGATTCAGGAAAGCCACGCTAATCGGGGCGACCGCGTCGTCTTGTTCGAAGCGGACCGCATCGGCCATCGCGAAGCCCGATCGCTCGCCACGTACGACCTCGTCTATTTCGGGTCGTACACGTGGGCCGACGGCGTCTTACCGGACGAGATGAAAGACACGTTCCGGCTCGTCTTGAAAGAGCTCGACGTGCCGCTTCGCCAAGCCGCCGTATTCGGGACCGGGGACAAGATGTTCGTCCACTTCTGTCGAGCGGTCGATGAGATGGCGTACCACCTTTCGAAATACGGGATCCCCCTCGCCGGTGAAACGTTGAAAATCGAGCAATCACCGCGCAATCAACCGTACAACGTCCGTCATTGGGCCGAACGGTTGGCTAGAAACGCCGAAGAAGGAGTATATGTCCATGAACATTCAAAAGATCAAACTACTGTCGCCCAAACATCCTAACCGGGCGACAGCCATTATCGGGGGCGAGACGAGTTCCATCGTAAATTGGAACGACATCGCCTATCCACAGTTTTATACCATCTATAAGCAACTGCTCTCGAACTTCTGGATCCCGGATGAAATTTCGATGTCCAAAGACATGCAGCAATGGCCGCAGTTGACGGAGCGCGAGCAGGATGCCTTCAAACGCATCATCGGTCTGCTGTCAATCCTTGACTCGGTGCAGACGCGTTACATCCTCGAGTCATCGATGTTCTCATCGGACTCGTCGGTGCACGCCGTGCTCGCCGTCATCGCTCAGCAAGAAGTCGTCCATAACCAATCGTATAGCTACGTCCTCTCAAGCCTCGTCCCGCTCAGCGAACAAAATCGTATTTTCGATATCGCCAAGGACGACGAGATGGTCATGAAACGCAATCAATTCATCTTGGACTTATATGAGGACTTCCGCGCCGACCAAACGGCCGAGACGTTCGCCAAATCGCTCGTCGCCTCAATCATCCTCGAAGGGATCAACTTCTATTCTGGTTTCGCCTACTTCTACAACTTGGCGCGCCATCAGAAGATGGTCGGCACGTCGACGATGATCAGTTACATCCAACGTGACGAGATGCAACACTCGTATTTCGTCAGCCAGTTGCTTCGGGCCGTCTTAACGGAAAATCCGGAGATCGACGCGGACGGCAGCTTCAGCCAGTTCGTCTATGACACGATGGCGGAAGCCGTCGACCTTGAAATCGAGTGGTGTGAGTACGTGTTGCGCGACCTCGATGGGCTCGACGTCAGCGAGATGCGCGACTACGTCAAATACCTCGCCAACAAGCGCCTCCGTGTCATCGGTTTGAACGATCTGTATGAAGGGTTCAATGAAGATGTCATGCCTTGGATTCGCGCCTATTCAGACGACTCATTGAATGCTACGAAATCTGACTTCTTCGAACAGAAATCACGCTCATACGCCAAAGTCACCGACGCCAATGGCTTCGATGACCTATAAGTACAAAAAATCCCCCGACTCACGATGAGTTGGGGGATTTTTATACTGTGATGAGGTTTAGTGGTAAGCATGTACGTATTGGGCAATGCCTTCTGCGATTCCTTCTGCCATCCGTTGACGTGAAGCATTACTCCTTAAATGTGTAACGTCTTGAGGCGAGGAGATGAAACCGAGTTCGACGAGCGCTGATGGCATCGTATTATAACGAATAACATAATAGTTCGCAGTCTTGACGCCACGGCTCGTCATCCCGGACATGTTCCCCATCAAATTGGATTGGATATTTGTTGCCAGGACACGGCTTTTGCCACTGTGGGCAGATGATGACGAATAAAACGTCTCAACACCTTTGGCGTACGGTGTCGTCGCTGCGTTCGTATGCAAGCTGACGAACAAGTTGCCGCGAAGTGTCTTAGCAGTTTGAACGCGTTGATCGAGCGTCAAATAGATGTCCGTCGAGCGCGTCAACCGAACTTGATATCCATATTTCGAGCGAAGATACGTCTCGACCCGCTTTGTCACGTCAAGCACGATCGTCTTCTCATAGAGGGATCCATTGACAGCGCCCGGGTCACGACCACCGTGCCCTGCGTCGAGCACAATCACTGTCATTTTCGGTTTTGTCGTTATGGTGTGAGTCGATGCGATATAGCCCTCTTTTCCATTGTACTTAATTTTGTAAAAACCACTTTTTGAACCATAATGTTCAACTAATGTACTATGAGCAAGTTTTCCAAGAATAGTCGCTTTAGGAGATGCACTTGATCTCACATTCAATACGTCTCCCGGCGTGTTTGTGTATACACTTCCATGTGGTTTCATGATTGGAGTAGTCTGTGGTTTCTCAGAAGACAAACCCGTAGTTAATGTGTAGAATGACTCTGACCCGATGTATACAATCGACCAAGACGCGTCGTATTTACTGTATACTATTGCCGTAGATTTCGGTAATACACGAGCAATTGGAGATGCTTGAAGCGCCCGCTCATACAGATTTACACTTTGCTTTGTATAACCTTGTTCTTTTTTTACGACCGGAGGTTTTGATGCCGGTGGTTTCGCTGCCGGCGGTTTCGCTGCCGGCGGTTTCGCTGCCGGCGGTTTCGCTGCCGGCGGTTTCGCTGCCGGCGGTTTCGCTGCCGGCGGTTTCGCTGCCGGCGGTTTCGCTGCCGGCGGTTTCGAAGCAGCGCCCTTTTGTGCGATGTATGTTTTAGCAGCGTAATACGTCTTACCGTTCAAATATACTTTCGCCCAAGATGAATTGTGATTCGTGTATTGAACCGAAGTACCTTTTTTTAAAGTCTTAATGATTTTAGCCTTTGTATTAGCGGATGTACGCACATTCAAGTTGACCTTGGTGACGCCTTGCAATTTTGCCATTGGCTTAACTTTTGGGTTTGCATAGCCTGTCGT
Organism: Exiguobacterium sp. E4787; assembly: GCF_018618375.1. Lineage (NCBI taxonomy): Bacteria > Bacillati > Bacillota > Bacilli > Caryophanales > Exiguobacterium > Exiguobacterium sp. E4787. The sequence goes on from NZ_JACSLY010000001.1 coordinate 417,781, forward strand.
TCGTTTGATATAGGCTGAAGAAGCATAATAAACTCGATTTTTAACATATACTTTATGCCATGATTTGTTATGCGTTGCGTATTTTACTGTCGTTCCTTTTTTCAAAGTTTGAATCAATTTCCCACCTGTGCTCGGTGAGGCGCGTAAATTTAAATTAACTGTTGTTTTCCCTTCTAACGGAGCAGCTTCCGCTATCGGAATCTGGATAGAAAACAGCATGACAATAAGAATTATTACTGTTTTAAAAAAATTTATAATCATCCAAAACATTCCTTTCTACATGAGACATCAGAACTGATAACATGTTCATATTAGCATACTGCCCGCATTAAAAAAGTGAAAATTTGCATAATAAATTGAATATTTTAACAATAAGGTAAATGTATTTATTTACATTTTCCGAATCACCACAAACGTGCCCGCTTCATTATCCTCCATCTCCACGGTGAAAGACGACGGGATACCGAAATCACCTTTTATCGAATGTTCAATCAAAAATGACGGGTCAGGCTGTTGAATGACGAACCCGTCGAGACCCTCGACTTGGGCAATTTTTAAAAATCGAGCCAAGTGTTGTTCCCGCTCTCTATATCGGCTTGCCGCCTCAGAAGGTTTAGCCGCTACTCCACCCCAATAGCGTCCTTCTACATACGCCACATAGGCGCGGACCGACGCTTCCGTGATCGGGTCCGGGGTATGGTCGAAACGTCCGAAGTCCCGGGATGACTTGTCTTCGATGAGTGAGCCAATCGCTGCATATAAATCAAAGTCGTTTTGGGACGCAAGGTCGAGGACCGCTCGTTGGACAGCCTCGATATGTCGCTGCAACGAACCCGGCGTCGCGGACGCCTTCAGTTTTTTGTCCCCTTCATAGGCGTTTAAAATCCGTCCGACTTCCCCGGCCTCACGAACGAGCCGATAGTACGTCTTGTCCTGCGCCTCCTGACCATTTCCGGCCTCTTGACGCTGAAGCGTGATGGCGTACTGGTTCGCCAGACACGTCGAAATGACAAACACGTCCATCAGTTCTTCCCGTAGCGCCGATTGGTCGTTCGCATACAATGCTCCGCCGACTTCACCGACTTCTTCTAGCAGTCTGGCCAATCCCGACAGCGGCCGCCAATAGCCACCTAAATGAATAATCATTTGATCGATTCGTCGTTGTAATTCCTTCATATTTAATCACCTATCCATCCTCTATATTTACCGCTTGCGTGGTATACTATGCTCAATCCAATTGTTAGGAAAGGGGCAATGCATCGTGTCGCCAGCCAGACTATGGCAACTACTTCGTTTCCTGCTCGTCATCATCGGGCTCATCTTTGTCATCTGGGGACTGAGCGTCCTCTTCACGTACACGTATCCATTCGTGTTCGCTCTCTTGTTATCCTTGTTGACGGTCCCGCTCGTCAACTGGTTCGAGCGTGAGACCAAGTTGCCACGCGCCCTCGGCACTCTCGTATCTTTATTGATTGTCATGAGCATCGTCAGCGGAGTGATTGCCATCGTCGTGACGCAACTCATTCGCTACTTGACGATTGCCGCCGAAAAATTGCCTGCCCAGATTGAAACGTTTACCGAATACATACAACGTCTATTCAATGAAAAACTCGCCCCATGGGTCAACGATGCATACGACAGCATCCAACGACTCAACCCTGGACAGGCGAATTCGCTCGAAGGTGGCATCACCGAAATCGGTGTCCAGCTCGGCGCCGCGATCGGCGTCTTGTCCCGAGGGGTCGCCGGCTTGTTGCAGGGCATCTTGAGCGCGTTGCCGCTCGTCTTGCTCTTGTTCATCGTCATCGTGCTCGCCTGGTTCTTCATCACAAAAGACTGGCCGGACTATATGAAGTCCATCGCTCGCTTGAATGAACGAAAAGGTTTCAAAGAGTTCGAGCTCGTCATGACGAATTTGCGCTCGGCGCTGTTCGGTTACGTCCGCGCGCAATTGACGCTCATCTCGATCACGTTCGGAATCGTCTTAATCGGCATGTTCATCCTTCGTGTCGATAACCCGTTCTCGTTCGCCCTGCTAGCTGCCATCTTTGACTTGTTGCCATATCTCGGTGTCGGGACGCTGTTATTGCCGTGGGCCGCCTATGCCGCCGTCACGGGCGAATGGTTCCTCGCAATCGGGCTCGTCGTCCTCTATATCGTCGTTATCGTGCAACGCAATCTGGCCGAACCGAAAATCGTCGGCTCTCACATCGGCCTCGACCCGCTCGCCGCCCTCATCTCGATTTTTGTCGGGCTCCAGCTGTTCGGTGTACTCGGCTTCATTTTAGGGCCGGTATTGGCCGTCTTGCTCAAAGCCCTCTATAACGCCCAAGTGTTCCACTATATGTGGAAGTTCGTCATCGGGCCGACGACACCAAAAGAGCGATGACACGTCATCGCTCTTTTGTCTTCGGTACCGCCACGAACGGTGCCCCTTCAGTTTGGTCCGGATGCGTCACCATCCCGGTCGTGCCCGCCTCATAGGCGGCAACGGCCAAAATACAGGCGTCGATGATATCATCGACTTGCACGTTCGACATCTTCCATTTCCATGGTGAGCTGTTCGAATAACGGCGCAACAACTCGATCCGTTCGAGCTCTCCCGCCTCGGTCTTCTTGCTGAAGGCCGCCTCGTTCCCCGTCATGACGGCAAAACACACTTCAGGATGCGACTCGTAGACGTCCGCATCCGTGATCGTTTGAAACTCACGGATGCGCGGCACCAAGTTCCACGCCTGTTTACTGATCCCTTTTCCGACCAGTTCCCGGCTCTTCGCATTCGCCTCGGCATAGGACGCCTCCATGAGCACGTCTTGAATCGGCGGCGTGAAGATGGACGACTTCCGCTGCTTCAGTTGTGACCGCATCCAGGCATCACACGACCGGTCCGGCGCATCGATCGTCGCCAAGTCTTTCGGCATGTCGACAAAGTGGACGGCCCCTTCAATCAATAAATCTTCCAACTTTTCTGAGATGGTCAAACAGAGCGAGATGCTATCGTACGTGATTCGTACCCAGCTCCCGCTCGCGCCATCAATTCCTACTCCGACCACGTCGTCCCTCCTGCATCAAAAACAATATTCCGAGCACCGCGCATAAGACGGTCACTCCCAACAACCATTGACTCGGCCAAGCCGTGTATCCGAGTCCGAAGACGACGGCTAAGCCAATCAATAACAATCCTGACTTCAACGTTTCCACTCTTCGAGCATCAATGCGAGCGTGCGTACCATGACCCCAGTCGGTCCTTTTGGTCCGAGATCGCTTGCCGCCGAACGTTCACTCGTCCCGGCGATATCGAGGTGGAGCCAAGGCGTGTCGCCGACAAACTCACCGACGAACGCGCCACCAAAGATCATATGCCCATAACGGCCCGGCGAGTTGTTCAAATCTGCGACTTCTGATTTCCGGACTTGTTTAATGAAGACGTCGAAGTATGGCATTTGCCAGACGAGTTCATTCGTCTCTCGGCTCGCAGCTTCTAAGGCGCCGTAGAGCGACGCATCGTTCGTCAGGCAACCAGTCACTTCTGTGCCGAGTGCGACGAGCACACCGCCCGTGAGCGTCGCCACATCGATGATGGCTTGTGGTTCATACGTCTTGGCAAACGTGACTGCGTCGGCGAGGACGAGACGACCTTCTGCGTCGGTATTGAGCACTTCAATCGTCTTCCCGCTCATCGCCGTGATGACATCATCCGGTTTGAACGCGTCCCCTGAGATCATGTTGTCCGTCGATGGGATGACGCCGATGACGTTCACGTTCGGTTTCGTCGTCGCAAGCGTCTCGAATAGGCCGAGCACGGTCGCCGCGCCCCCCATGTCGCCTTTCATACCGACGATGCCGTCTTTCGGCTTGATTGAGTAACCACCCGTATCAAACGTGATTCCTTTTCCGACGACGGCGACGGGCGCTGCATCGCCTGCACCGTGGTATTCGAGGACAATCAATTTCGGCGGGATGGTCGACCCTTGATTGACGGCGAGCAGTGCACCCATCCCGAGCGCCTCCATCTCTTCCTTCTCCAAGATGCGATGGCTGAATCCATGACGTTCGGCCAATTCGACCGCATAGTCCGCGAGTGTTTCCGACGTCAAAATATTGGCCGGCATCATCGTGAGCGTCCGTGCGACATTGACACCGCGTCCGTAAGCGGCACCCGTCAACGCCTCTTCCTCTACACCAGCACCGAGCAACGTGATCGTCACGTCTGACTTCGCCGGCTTCGGTTCAGATTTGTATGTAGGGTGCTCATATGTCGCCATCTCATACGCTTCGGCAAACAGTTTCGCCGTGTTCGGTCCGAACGCGTCGAGCGCGACCGCGACGTTTGTGAAGGCGCGTGCTTTAATTTGTTTCGCGACTTTCCCGAACCAATTGCGCACGTTCTCAGGCGTATTCTCGTTGCGTTGTCCAAGACCGACGAATAGGATGCGTTTGACCGTTCCTTCGAACGTCGGGACGATGGACAGTTCCCCTGTTTTCGTCGAGATGTCCGACGTTTGGATGAGCGACTTGACGCGCCCGTTAAACAACGTATCGAGGCCTTCGTCAATCGTGTCGGCCGCACCGATTCCGACGACGATCGTGTCGTATGAACCGTTCCAATCTAAATCCTTCACTTGATACATGTTTGCCACTTCCCTTCTTTATATATGGTTAGCATAACGAACTTCGGCGAAATAATGAAACAGTATGCGTAAGAGTCATGAATTCTTCGAATTCAGGCGTTAACTCCTCGTTGTGACGATGATTTATTTTATGATAGGATAAGAAAGTACGCAATCAGGCATCCCTCACTGTTGAGGCGAGGCCATTTTGTTCGGTCGAGGCTTCCCCTAGTAGTAGACCGTTGCTACTTTAATCTTCCAGGTTTTCGTTAGTTCCTTTTTCATTTCGGGTAAGAACTAACGAGATAACATTGGAAACCACTATTTCTTTGAAGAGAGGGACTACGCTTATGTTACACATTAAAGGTATTGGCGCATCTGCAGGAATCGCAGTTGCGAAAGCATTCGTCATGGAGACACCTTCATTCGACATCCCGACAAACAAAATCGAGGACATAGCAGCTGAGAAAGCCCGTTTCCAAGCGGCCATCGCTCAGTCAAAAACAGAACTCGAAGAAATCCGTCAAATCACGCTTCGTGAGCTCGGTGAAGACAAGGCTGAGATTTTCTCGGCTCACTTGCTCATCGTCGAGGATCCTGAGATTGTCTCACAAGTGAACGACAAAATTGAAAGCGAACACATGAACGCTGCGAAGGCTCTCGATGAAGTCGCTCAAATGATGGTCATGATCTTTGAATCGATGGATAACGAGTACATGCGTGAGCGCGCAGCAGACGTTCGTGACGTCACGAAACGTGTCATGGCGCACATTCTCGGTGTCACGTTCATGACGCCAGCCTCAATCTCAGAAGAAGTCATCATCATCGCTGAAGATTTGACGCCGTCTGATACAGCTCAGCTCAACCGTAAGTACGTCAAAGGATTCGCGACAAACATCGGTGGACGTACGTCTCACTCGGCAATCATGTCTCGTTCACTCGAGATCCCTGCCGTCGTCGGTACAAAAGTAGCACTTGAAGAAATCAAAAATGGCGATCTCGTCGTCATCGACGGGACAGAGGGCGACGTGTTCGTCAACCCGTCTGAAGAACTCGTCAACGAATATAACGAAAAACGCGCTGCATTCGAAGCGTATAAAGAAGAGTTGAAACAACTCGTCAACGAAGAGTCGATCACAGCCGACGGCCACAAGGTCAAACTTGCAGCGAACATCGGTACACCGAACGACCTCGAAGGCGTATTGAAAAACGGCGCTGACGCCATCGGTCTTTACCGGACTGAGTTCCTCTACATGGACTCGGAAACGTTCCCGACGGAAGAAGAGCAGTATACAGCTTATAAAGCAGTCATCGAAGGTATGGACGGCAAACAAGTCGTCATCCGTACGCTCGATATCGGTGGAGATAAAGAATTGTCTTACCTCGACCTTCCAAAAGAGATGAACCCGTTCCTCGGCTATCGTGCGATTCGCCTTTGCCTCGAAGAGACGGACTTGTTCCGCACACAGCTTCGCGCGCTTCTCCGTGCCTCAGCGCACGGTGACCTCGCCATCATGTTCCCAATGATCGCGACGCTTGAAGAGTTCCGTGCTGCGAAAGCCATCTTGCTTGAAGAAGAAGCGAAGTTGAAGACAGAAGGAATTGCTGTCGGTAACTACGAAACTGGGATGATGGTCGAGATTCCATCGACTGCCGTCATGGCGAAGCAATTCGCGAAAGAAGTCGACTTCTTCTCAGTCGGCACGAACGACTTGATTCAATACACGATGGCAGCGGACCGCATGAACGAGAAAGTCTCGTACTTGTACCAACCGTTCAACCCGGCCATCTTGAACTTGCTCCACAACGTCATCACAGAAGCACACAAAGCCGGTAAATGGGTCGGTATGTGTGGAGAGATGGCTGGAGAAGAGCTTGCGATTCCAATCCTGCTCGGACTCGGTCTTGACGAATTCTCGATGTCGGCTTCAAGCGTCCTTCGCGCACGTAGCCTCGTGAAGCGTTTGACGAAGTCGGAAACAGAAGCAATCGTCAACGACGTCCTCAACATGGATACAGCTGAAGAAGTCGTGAACTTCCTCAGTGAAAAATTCGATATTAAGAAGTAACACAAAAAAAGAAGTTCTCGCGGTTGCGAGAGCTTCTTTTTTGTTTACTCGGCTCCTTTGTCATCCGTTCTGAAGTCGAGCGCTTCCCCGGCGACGACCGTCTCTCCGAATGGTACGACGACGATTTTGCCGTCTCCGTTCGTCCAGATGATCGGCGTGATGAGCGATGGGACTTTGTCACGAATCAAGTTGAGGTCGACATCGAGCAAGACGTCCCCTGCTTCGACCCGGTCGCCTTCTTTCACTTTGGCGACGAAGCCCTCCCCTTTCAGGTTGACCGTGTCGAGTCCGACGTGGATGAGAATCTCTCGTCCGTCGTCCGCGAGTAGGCCGATTGCATGTTTCGTCGGGAAGAACGTGGTGATTTGACCGGTGACCGGCGCAACGACTTGTCCCGAGCTCGGCTCGATGGCAAATCCTTCACCCATCATCCGGCCCGAGAAGACTTGGTCCGGCACATCGTCAAGCGATAAGATGACACCCGACATCGGGGCAAGGAATCGATGGTCGGCATGTTCAGCCGCTTCCGGTGTGATGACAGCTTTTTCTTTCGGTTTATATTCGCCGCCTTCGATGATGGCCGCGATTTGCGATTTGAGCGTATCCGATTTCGGACCGAAGATGGCTTGAATGTTATCCCCGACCTCGAGTACTCCGGCCGCCCCTAAATCTTTCAGCAAGTCTTTATCCACTTGTTTGACATCGTTCACGGTGACGCGCAGTCGTGTGATACAAGCATCGAGGTGCTTAATGTTCTCCGGTCCTCCGAGACCGACAAGCACTTCATGCGGTAAGTCATCTCCGACAGCGCCGCGGGCGCCTTTGCCTTCGGCGACGGTTTCACGTCCCGGCACTTTCAAGTCGAACTTCGTGATCGCAAAACGGAACCCGAAGTAATAGATGACCGCGAAGACGAGACCGACTGGAATGACGAGCCACCAGGCTGTCCGGTTCGGTAACACCCCGAACAAGAGATAGTCGATGAGTCCGCCTGAGAACGTCATCCCGATTTTAACGTTGAGCAAGTGCATGGTCATAAAGGAAAGTCCAGCGAAGACGGCATGAATACCAAAGAGTAGAGGTGCAACGAAGACGAACGAGAATTCGACCGGCTCGGTGATTCCCGTCAAGAATGAAGTGAGGGCTGCTGAGAAGTAAAGTCCTTCGACGTCTTTGCGACGTTCTTTCGGGACGGTATGGAACATGGCGAGACAAGCGGCGGGTAATCCGAACATCATGAATGGGAATTTACCGGTCATATACGTACCCGCTGTAAATTCGACCCCGTCACGAAGTTGGGCGAAGAAAATTCGTTGGTCCCCTTGGACGAGATCTCCCGCTTGGTTCGTATATTCCCCGAACTGGAACCAAAACGGAGAGTACCAGATGTGATGCAGACCGAACGGAATCAAAGAACGTTCAACCAAACCGAAGACGAAGGCAGAAACGGCGACGTTCGCTTCAATGATCGTGCTCGAGAACGTGTTGATGGCCGAACCGATTGGCGGCCAAATGTAGGCGAGCGCAATCCCGATCAGCAAACTGAACGCGGCGGTCGCGATTGGCACGAACCGTTTCCCTGCAAAGAACCCTAAGAAATCCGGCAACTTGATGTTGAAGTACTTGTTGTACGCGAATGCGGCAATCAAACCGGCGATGATACCCCCGAATACCCCCATTTGGAGCGTCGGAATCCCGAGTACCGTGGCATAGGCCGGGTCTCCCTGGGCTATTTCCGCGGTAATACCGTTCCACGTGCTGATAACCTTGTTCATAATCAAATAACCAACGATAGCTGCTAACCCGGCAACACCGTCCCCGTTGGCTAGCCCGATGGCGACACCGACGGCGAACAGAAGACCTAGATTGGCAAACACGATATCCCCGGCATCTGTCATGACTTGCCAGACGAGGACGAGTGAATCGTTTGCCAAGAAAGGTAAGAGCGAAACGAGATCAGGGTTTTGGAACGCGGTACCAAATGCGAGTAATAGACCGGCTGCCGGTAGAATCGCAACCGGAAGCATGAGTGCCTTCCCGATTCGCTGCAAAACACCAAACACTTTCTTCCACATCATGGTTCCCTCCTTTTGTCAGAATACTTACTTTTCCCCATCTGCCAGTAGGCTGAAACCGTTTCACCCATACAAAAAAAGCCAACCCATAACGGATTGGCTTATAGCTTCAATTAGTTAGCTTTCTTTTCGTTACCAGAAGCGATGACCGCTTGCATTTCTGATTTCAAAGCATCCGAACGTGGTCCGAAGATGGCTTGAATGTTGTTACCGACTTCAAGGACACCAGCTGCCCCAAGGCGTTTCAACTCTTCTTTGTTGACTTGGCTCTTATCTTTTACTTCGACGCGGAGACGTGTGATACATGCGTCAAGGTGTTTAATGTTTTGTGAACCACCGAAACCAACGAGGATATCTTGTGCAAGTTCCGAACCTGTAGCAGTTGATTGCTCAACGACTTCATCTTCACGGCCCGGTGTTTTAAGGTTGAACTTACGGATAACGAAGCGGAATCCGAAGTAGTAAACGACTGCGAACACGAGACCGACTGGAATGACGAGCCACCAGTCTGTACGGTTAGGAAGTACACCGAAGAGAAGGTAGTCGATCAAACCGCCCGAGAACGTCATCCCGATTTTGACGTTCAAGATGTGCATGACCATGAATGAAAGGCCCGCGAAGACTGCGTGTACTGCGAACAAGAGTGGAGCAACGAACAAGAATGAGAACTCGATCGGCTCAGTGATACCAGTCAAGAACGATGTAAGTGCTGCCGATGCCAAGAGACCACCGACGACTGCTTTACGTTCAGGACGTGCTTCGTGGTACATTGCGAGTGCTGCTGCTGGAAGACCGAACATCATGAACGGGTACTTACCAGTCATGAACGTACCGGCTGTGAGCTCAGCGCCATCACGAATTTGTGCGAAGAAGATGGCTTGGTCACCACGAACGATGTTACCCGCTGCATCCGTGTACGAGCCGAACTCGAACCAGAATGGTGAGTAGAAGATGTGGTGAAGACCGAATGGAATCAATGAACGTTCGATCAAACCGAAGATGAATGCCGCGAACGTGCGGTTTTCAGTCAACATGAAGTTTGAGAACGTGTTCAAGCCGTGCTGAACTGGTGGCCAGATGAGAAGCATGACGAAACCAGCGACAACTGCCAATACTGCAGTAACAATCGGGACGAAACGCTTACCAGCGAAGAAGCCAAGGAATTGCGGCAACTCGATGTTGAAGTACTTATTATATGCCCAGGCGGCTATCAGACCGACGATGATCCCCCCGAATACCCCAGTTTGGAGCGTTGGAATCCCGAGTACTGATGCGTAAGCCGGATCACCTTGTGCGATGATTTCAGGTGTGAGTTCGAGCCAAACACCCATAACTTTGTTCATGATGAGGAATCCGACGATGGCTGCGAGTCCGGCAACGCCGTCCCCTGCTAAACCGATCGCGACACCGACTGCGAATAAGAGTGCTAAGTTCGAGAAGATAATGCCACCCGCTTGCTCCATGAGCTGAGCGAATTTCACAACGCCTTCGTTCGTTAACCAACCAGCGCGTGATGTAAGGGCCGGGTTTTGCATCGCGTTACCGAATGCAAGAAGAAGACCGGCTGCCGGCAAAATCGCAACAGGAAGCATAAGTGCTTTACCGACTTTTTGAAGAACACCAAAGATCTGCTTAAACATGATAAATCCTCCTTTTTGTGATTGTTTCGTGTGGAAAGACGACTGTAGATGTCAGACAACCGACGTATCTAAACGTTTTCATAATAAACGTTTATAAAAACAGAAACAGGCATGAATAAGGTATAGAACGTAGACCTCTCCTAATAGAGAAATCGTTGCGTTCCACTCCTTACTCATGCCTGATCGAATCAGTAACACGTAAGATACGTGGTATCAGTTATCTACTTGTTAGGCGCTGGAGATGCATCGTCAAATATGTCGCTTCACCTCGCGGGACCGGACGCTTTAATTCGCGTTCCATGATGCCCATCAGCTCCCAAGCAGTACTATAGCATAGCGGATATTCTTCGCGCAATACCTTTTCAATTTTTTGTGGGGCCTCCACCATCTCACCCGTCGCAACCCGCTCAACGGCGTACCTTAAGTGCCGAAGTAAGCGCTTATAATCGAGTGAACTCCGGTCCATTTTGACGTTCAAACGACTCTCAATCGTCTGAACGATCTGCCCGATAATTTGGTTGTGTCGATTGACCTCGAGGACGTTTTTGAACGTCGTCGCCGAATGAATGTGGAGCGCGATGAAACCGATTTCCGCGTCCGGCAATAACACGTCAAGCCGCTCGTGAATCATATCGACGATACGTTCGGCGAGCGCGTACTCGTTCGGATAGAGCGATTCGGTCTCAAGCAAGAACGGATTCGTGACTTCCATCCCTTGTTCAATCCGCTTCATCGTGAAGAACAAGTGGTCAGTCAAACCGATATGAATATGTTGATCGACTTTTTTGCCCGTATTGTTCTCGATAAACCCGACGATTTCTTGCATGAAGGCAATAAAGTCTTCATCGACGTGTTTGACGAGCTCACGGTATTGTGATTGCTCTTCTTTATCTGTCAGTTGATACACTTTCTCCGGGACACTGGCCGGGTCGACGAGATCGCCCGCTTTCTTGCCGAAGCCAATCCCTTTCCCGAGTAGAATGACTTCCGGTTCCGGATCATGTTGGCAAATGACAACGCTATTATTCAACACTTTCTTGATCGTATACATCGGTAATGTCATTCTCATCGCATCCCTTACTAATTAAATCGTTATCTTATCTAGTATATCGGTTCGCCTTCTAAAAAAGTAGGCAGAAAACAAAAAAGACGAACATTTCTGCCGTCTTTAAAACATTGAGTAACCACTCTTACGCAAGTAGCGGATCGTGACGCCGGCCAAAATCGCACCGAGCAGTCCGAAACCAAGCATGAACACATCCAAAAACTGAAGTCCGAGCACCCGTTCGTAAACGTTGGCGAGCGCGGTCGATGTCTCCGTGATGTAACTCGAGAGCTTGACGTTATCAATCATCATAATGACGAAAATCGGATAGATGAACACGAGCGTCCATGTTTTTTTAAGTAGCATGTTCAAAATGAAGCCGATGCTGAAGAAGATGACCAAATAAAGAATCGCCCCAATGACAGCCTGGATGATATGCATGCGATTGCCCCCTTTTCCCGTTGTCTATTATACCGAATCGTCTGCGCTTAGGTCAAAGGTGAACCGCACCCTACCGACAATAAAAAAGTGACCCGCTCCTAGGAGCGGGCCACTCAGATATATGGCTTAGAATTTACCTTTTTTGAGGACGAGACCGTACTTCTTCAATTCGAGGAAGTGTTTGTTGTCGATCACTTTCTTCATGAATGAAGCGTTGCGACCGAAGATCTTTTTGCCCATGACGATACCGATGCCGTCGTTATGGCCAAGTGATGCGACTGTCCCTTTGCTCTCATACGTGAACTTCGAAGTTGATTTCCCGTTGATGAGTGCTGCGATGTTTTTCGCCACGTTGTGCGCTTGTTGTGTCGCGATTTGGGCAGTCGGCGGGTATGGACGGTTTGAGACCGGATCCATGACAGCCGAGCAGTCACCGATGATGAAGACGTTGTCGTGACCAGGGGCACGGTTGTCCGCCTCGACCATGACACGGTTACGGACCGCTTCAAAACCAGACTTCTCAACGATCGGGCTACCGCTGACGCCACCTGTCCAGAGAATCGTGTTCGCTTCAATCGTCTCTGTCGTGTCACCTTGGAGTGGACCGAACGTGACGACACCAGGCTCAACGCCTTTGATGCCGTTTCCGAGTTTCATCTCGACGCCGTTTCGTTCGAGCCATTTCTGCGCATACGTCGTGAGTTCTGGGTCGAAACCAGGAAGTACAGTCGGAGCGGCTTCGATGTTCACGATGCGAACCGCTTCACGTGGCACGTCATACTGTTTGCAAAGCTCAGGCACACGGTTGACGAGCTCACCGAGGAACTCGATTCCTGTGAAGCCGGCGCCACCGACAACGATCGTCACGTACGAGCGGTCAGCTGAACCGTTCGTTTTATATTGAGCGAACGAGTACTCGATATGTTCTTTGATTTTACGGACGCTGTTGAGCGAGCTGATTGTCATCGCATGCTCTTTAAGGCCAGGGATACCGAATGTCTCCGGTACGCCGCCAAGCGCGAACACGACATAATCATATTCAACTGCTGAACCGTCTACGAGCAAGACTTGTTTTGCCGTAGTATCGACGCGATCGACGATCCCTTTGACAAATTTCACACGTGACGGGTTCACGACGTCGTTGATGTAGATGCGAGCTTGATCCGGTTTCATCGTTCCGGCCGCTGGCTCATGAAGCCACGTCGTCTGGTAATGGTAATCATGCTTGTTGATGAGCGTGATGTTCGCGTCGCCAGCTGAGAGCGTCTTCTGGAGGTTGACCGCTGTGATGAGTCCACCGAAACCTGCGCCAAGAATAACAATGTTAGGTCGTTTCATGTTCATTTCCACCTTGTTTTGATAGTTTTGTTTTCTTGAACAATCATGTTGTGTGTTTTTTCACATGAGTGTTCACAATAAAGCCCAAACCTTGTTCAACCAATGTTCACAATTGCTTCTCGTTCATTGTACGCTGTTTGTTTTGTTTTCTCAATGGAAAAGCATATCTTCTTGAAATTTTTTTGAATGTGTAGCATGTTTGTACAGAATGGATTTAATTCACGATTGTCACTATAATAGATGTATACGTTTTGAGGAGGAATTCGATGAAATCGACGAAAGATGTGATCATCATCGGTGGCGGCCCGGTCGGACTGTTCACCGCATTTTATGCAGGTATGCGCCAACTTGATACGGCGTTGATTGAAAGTTTGCCACAACTCGGCGGACAATTGTCGACATTGTATCCAGAAAAATATATTTACGACATCGCGGGCTTCCCGAAAGTGAAGGCCCAAGATTTGATTGACCAATTGAAAGCCCAGGCTGATCAGTTCGAACAAGACTACCGTCTCGGGGAGACCGTTGAAACGGTCGAGCGTCTTGAAGACGGCACGTTCCAGATTACGACGAATAAAGATGAGTACCATACGAAAGCCATCATCATCACAGCTGGGAACGGGGCATTCGCCGCACGACCGCTCGGCCTCGATGGTTGCGAAGACTATGCGAACCTTCATTACTTCGTCGACAACATGGAGAAGTTCCGTGACCGTCGCGTCATGATCGCCGGTGGCGGCGACTCTGCCGTCGACTGGGCACTCATGCTCGAAGGCATCGCCAAAGAAGTCCATATCGTCCATCGCCGTGACCGCTTCCGGGCCCACGAGCATACGGTCGAACAGATGAAAGCTTCGACGATTAACGTCTGGACGCCATATAACATCGAATCACTCTCAGGTGAGACGCACATCGAGTCGGTCGAATTGACGGACAAAGACGGCGAATCGAAATTCGTCGAGATCGATGACCTCATCTGTAACTACGGTTTCGTCTCGTCACTCGGCCCAATCAAAAACTGGGGCATGGAGTTCGAGAAGAACACAATCTGCGTCGACTCACGCATGGAGACGACGGTCGCCGGCATCTTCGCTTGCGGTGACATCGCCACGTATGAAGGAAAAGTGAAATTGATTGCGACCGGCTTCGGAGAAGCCCCAATCGCCATCAACCAAGTGAAGCAGCTCGTCGACCCGACAGCGCGTCACCCGCAACACTCAACTTCGGTATTTGCCGGGAAATAAAGATATGGCCCTCATCATCGCGATGAGGGCCATTTTCATTTACGGATGGTTTGGAGGATGACCCGATCGAGCCAGTCATCGAGTTGGGTAAAGACGAAGCCGGCCTTTTTCGCCTCGGCAATCGACATGTAATAGTCGACGTCCGTATCATATGGCGACGACTCGCCGTCTTTGATGATTTGGACCGGTTTATTTAAATGATGGCCAATCCGCTCCATGAGTGCACCGAGTGAGATGATGCCCTCACTCGCCGCATTGAACGGACCGGTCACATTGGCCCGACCGACCCACTCTAAAAACGACGCCGCCTCAAAACTTGAGATAAAGCCCATCTTTGCTTCGGGATGATGCAGGACGATCGGCTCTTCTCGACGGACGGCATCGATATAAAACTTGAGACGATCCGTATAGTCGTCTGGACCTAAGACGATCGGCAGACGGACGGTCGCGACCGGGAACGAGGCGCGGTGAAAGAAGTAGGACTCGGCTTCTCGTTTACCTTGTCCATAGTCGTGATCGGACTCGAGATGATAGTCATGATGAAGCGGATTGAAGTCACTTTCTTTCAAATCGGCGCCAGGTGCATAGACCGACATCGTCGACGTGAGCACATATTTGCCAACTTGATCCATGAACGCGTCCGATGCGATTTTCGCCTGATATGGATTGAAACAAATATTGTCATAGACGAGGTCGTAACGGTCGCGCGATAAATCTTTCATCGTCGCCACCGACTGTCGGTCCCCTTTGATGGAACGAATGCCTTCCGCCTCTGGCACTTGGAGCTGTCCACGCGTCACAATCGTCACATCATCACCGGTCTCCGCCAAGCGAAGCGCCAACCGCTTTCCAAAATAGCGTGACCCACCGAATATCAATACTTTTCTCATCGTCCCTACCCCTCCTACATAAAAATGACATCTCTTTTCATTTTCCCTTGGTTCCTCTCGACTAATCTTCCACATCCTTGAATTTTTTTGTTATTCTTATATATATGATAGAAGAAAGAGGCGAGACCCATGCATCAAATCATGTTAGAAAAAGGATGGACGTGTGAGTTACCGAAACAATACGCCATCTACCAAAGCTTATCCGATTTCAGCCGCTACTCAGTGCTTGACCAAGAGGAAGAGAGCGTCTGTTCGTTCCAAATCACGACCGACACATGCAAAATCACGGCGTTCCGCCCTTGGCAACATCACATCGAATTGAATGCGACATCCAAAGTGATTCGCTTGATTTTGATGGAAGAAACCGACTGAATCGAAAAAGGCCAATCGTCCACACGATTGGCCTTTCGTTTAGCAATCTCCAGGTGTCCCGGCGTTCGACGCCGTCCGGAAACTCGAACCACATCCACACGTGGCGATGGCGTTCGGATTTTTAATCGTGAACCCGCCTCCGAGCATCGACTGCTTATAGTCGATTTCGAGCCCGTCGACGACCCCATGGTCGGCTTCGGCGACGATGACGCGGACGCCGTGATGGTCGAATTGGATATCTCGATCCGTTTTATCTTCATCGAATCCCATTCCGTACGAGAGACCGGTGCAGCCTCCGCCTTGGACCTTGATGCGCAAGTACTGATTCTCGGGGTGTTCTGTCTGTTTCATCATATCGATGACTTGTAATGCAGCTGACTCTGTCAAATGAATCATCTGAACTCCTCCTTCATTATCTTAACTTCAAGTCAACTGACTTGAGATTTTGTGAAATATCTTGTATAACTAAACTGTAACAAAAAAAATTAAATCGTTCCATCTTCGGGGCAGGGTGAAATTCCCGACCGGCGGTATTGAAGACATGATCTTCTCAGCCCGTGAGCGAGCAAGGCGTTGCTTGCTGATTTCGTGAGATTCGAAAGCCGACAGTAAAGTCTGGATGGGAGAAGATGGCGGCATCCGACCGATATCCGGATGTTTTCTTTGACGTGGTCTCTTCCGCGACGGAAAACATCTATTTCGTATGCGCGTAACCTCTCCCGATTGTATGATGCAATCGGGATTTTTTATGCGACGGGTGCCATTCATCAAGGAGCGACAAAAGGAGAGATTTTGATGAAAACAACGCGCAACAAACGATTGACAACACTGGTGACGCTATCGATGCTCGGGGCCATTTCTTTTGTCCTCATGCTCTTTAACTTCCCGCTGCCTTTCCTACCACCATTTCTAAAAGTGGACTTTAGTGACATTCCCGCGCTCGTCGCCGGGATCATCTTCTCCCCACTCGCAGGCGTCGTGGTCGTCGCTCTAAAAAACGTCCTCTACTATGTCTTTAACGGTGGCGGCGTTCCGGTCGGTGAAGTCGCAAACTTCTTTGCAGGAGTCGCCTTCATGTATCCGGTCGCATGGTTCTACCATAAACGTAAAACGAATAAAGCGCTCGCTTCAGGTCTCGTGGCCGGTACGATCACGATGGCACTCAGCTTGGCGATTTTGAACTATTTACTCATCTTACCAGCCTACGCGTTCTTCTTCGGCATGACCGAGATGGCGCAACCGGCAGTTAAAACGGACCTCGTCCTCTACGGCATCTTGCCGTTCAACCTCATCAAAGCGTTGTTGATTAGCGCCTTGTTCGTCCCCCTCTTCCTCAAATTGAAGCCGTGGATCGAACGCCAGCGGATGCAACTCCAGGCTTAATGCGAAAAGCACCTAGAAATAGGTGCTTTTTTGTATGGTTGCGTTATGCTTGAGGAAGAATAGGAGGGAATCACTTGAAAACGATTGAAGAGGTCACTCACTTTTTAGAGAATGATTCGGAATTGAGGGGTCTCTTGAAAGACGTCGCTTCCCTCGAGCTACCCGACTGGTGGATCTGTGCCGGATACGTGCGGGCGAAGATATGGGATGACATGCATGGCTATCCAACACCAACGCCGACCGAGGACGTCGATGTCATCTACTTTGACCGGTCTCAAATTGACGAGGCGATTGAAAAAGAATATGAGGCACAATTACACGTCCTGTCCCCGACCGTCCCGTGGTCGGTCAAAAATCAAGCGCGGATGCATCTGGTTAATCAATTGCCGCCCTATCAGTCGGCGATCGACGCCTTGGCCCATTTCCCCGAGACCGTCACCGCCATCGGGGTCAGCCTCGATGCGAACGACCGCTTGATCGTGGCCGCGCCTTACGGTGTTGATGACATCATCGAATTGAGGCTGCGACCGACCCCAGCATTTGCAGACGGATCCCCGCATCACCACATTTATCAAGCGCGGATCCAAAATAAGAATTGGCAAGCCATTTGGCCGAAACTTCAAGAAGTGGACGTGACTCGTCACGGACTGTAGAACCCGACCGCCGATACGGTCGGGTTTTGCTGTGCGTTCATAAACGTCTTCACAAAAAAGAGTGACCACCGAAGTGATCACTCTGGGTATATCGGATTTGATTAGAGAAGCAGACCAGCAAGCGTGGCTGACATCAAGTTGGCAAGCGTACCTGCGAGAATCGCGAGGACACCCATACGTGCGATGTCGTTCCGACGGTTCGGTGCCATTCCACCGAGACCACCGAGAAGGATTGCAAGTGACGAGATGTTGGCGAATCCACAAAGTGCGAAGGCGATCATCGCTTCCGTACGTGCTGAAAGTTCACCAGTACCGATGATTGGTGCGAATTCAGAGAAGGCAACGAATTCGTTCAAGACGAGTTTTTGACCGAGGAAGCTACCGAACTGAACCGCATCAGCCCACGGTACACCGATGATAAACGCGAGTGGTGCAAACACGTAACCAAGAATCAATTCAAGTGAGAGGCTCTCAAATCCGACCAAGCCGCCGATTCCACCAAGAATCAAGTTGACGAGCGCAATCAATGAAACGAAGGCGAGAAGCATCGCACCGACGTTCAAGGCGAGGAAGAGACCGTCAGACGCACCGCGAGCGGCTGCATCGACGAAGTTCGCTGCTTTGTCCTCTTCATCTTCAGCGATTTCGATGTCATCATTGTACTCTTCTGTTTCAGGAACGATGATTTTGGCGAACAAGAGACCAGCAGGTGCAGCCATGAAGCTCGCTGCGAGCAAGTACTCGAGCGGTACACCAAGGGCAGCGTATCCAGCGAGAACCGAACCGGCAACCGACGCGAGTCCCCCGACCATGACGGCGAAGAGCTCCGATTGTGTCATCGTTGGAAGGTAAGGCTTGATGACAAGCGGTGCTTCCGTTTGACCGACGAAGATGTTTGCCGTCGCTGAGAGCGACTCTTTACGTGATGTGCCGAGAGCTTTCGCAAGGGCTGTACCGAGAATTCGGATGACCCATTGCATGACACCGAGGTAGTAAAGCAAAGCGATTAAAGAAGACATAAAAATGATAATCGGCAACACTTGGAATGCGAAGACGAAGTTGTCCCCTCCTACAGCTGTACCGAAAACGAAGGCGATTCCGTCATTTGCTGTGTTCAAGACGTTCTGAACGCCTCCTGAGATCCATTCTAACGCGCTACGTCCTGCTGATGTGAAGAGGACGAGGAAAGCGAACGTAAACTGTACCGCGAAAGCGGCAAGAACGGTACGCCATTTGATGGCTTTACGGTTGGTTGAGAAGATGTAAGCGATTCCAATTAGTGCCAAAATACCAACCACGCTCATGATATTCATTGGTGTTGTGCTCCTTTCATATTGGGGAAACCTGATATTGTGATATACCCGAATCGAGATATGTCCTACCGTTTGAAACGCTTTCTTTTTATGTTGTTAAACGTCAGACAACCTACATTCGAACCTCTTTGAATATAACAGACCCTTTTTAAAAATGCAACGGGTCAAAACAGTCAAAATAAAAAAAGTTTGAAGTTGCTTCAAACTTTTTCACCAAGCCATTTCTTCAATTTTTTCATATACGTTCGTCACGAGTTGCTCTGGCGTATCTCCCGTCACGACCTCGCCATCGACTAGGCAAAACAAGTCGAGCGAACAGACGCCACAGTAGCCTGTACAGCCGTATTCAACGACATCCAGGTCTGGATCGGACTCTAGTTTGGCCCGGGCGATTTGCGAGCCCATCGCCAAATTGGAGGCACAGAACTCAATGATCGGATTCATCATGTCATTCACCCTTCCCCTTTCCCTCAAAACAGGAAAATGGTTCTTCTACGGCGTATTATAACATGATACAGTTGAAGTGTAACAAAGGGGGATTTTTATGCGCAAATTAGTCGTCTTGGGAGGCGGTTACGGGGGTATGCGTGTAATCGAACGCGTCCTCGGCCATCAGCTGAAGGATGTATCGATCACACTCATCGATCGTCTACCTTACCATGGGTTAAAAACAGAGTATTATGCACTTGCGGCGGGGACCGTATCGGATCGCGATATCCGTATCGATTTTCCAGAAGAGATCGATTACATATACGGTCAAGTCACCGATATCGACGCAGGCGACAAGATGGTTCTGCTCGCGAGCGGTGAAAAAGTACCGTATGACGACCTCGTCATCGGACTCGGTTGCGAGGACAAGTATCACAATGTGCCTGGTGCAGCCGAGTTCACGTACAGCATCCAAACGTTAGAAGAATCACGTAAGACCCAACAAGCCATCAACGGTCTGTCACCCGGTTCAATCGTCTCAATCGTCGGCGCTGGATTATCGGGTGTCGAACTCGCCAGCGAGCTACGCGAGAGCCGTCCCGATTTGACGGTCCGTTTGTTCGACCGTGGCCCATCGGTCTTATCGTTCCTATCGAGCCGTGTCTCGATGTATGTCCAGTCTTGGTTCGAAGAGCACGGCGTCGAGGTCATCAACCAGTCGAATATCGTCCGGGTCGACGCCGACGGCCTATGGAATCACGAGCAACACTTCCCGTCTGATTTGACGGTTTGGACGGCTGGGATTCAACCGGTCGCCGTCGTCCGAAATCAAGGATGGGAACTCGATGGCGGCGGGCGCGTCAAATTGACACCGCACCATTACGTCCCGGAACAGCCGGACATCTTCGTCGTCGGAGACAACGCCAGCCTTCCGTATGCACCTTCCGGTCAACTTGCGGAAGCGCAAGCGGAACAGATCGTCCAAGTGTTGCTCTGTAAATGGAAAGGCGTCAGTTATCCGGATTTACCGGATATCAAACTTCGAGGAACGCTCGGCTCGCTCGGGAAGAAGGCCGGCTTCGGCGTCTTCATGGGCAAACAGTCGCTCACCGGCAAAGTCGCTCGGCTACTCAAGTCCGGAATTCTTTGGAAACATAAAGTCATTAAATAACATGAACGGGTCGACCTTTACGGTCACCCGTTTTTTTGTGTAACGTGTTCGATTTGGCGTTCTGCCGCCATCTCCTTGAGTCAAAAGTCTTGTATCTGAATCCCCTGTATCCTTATCTAAATATTCAGATTTTTAATTCCATTGACATATTCTACCCGATGGGAAAACTTGTTACTCTATGGGCACGGCAGTTCGACATCGCGTCACCTCGCCTACATAACCCGAAGGAGGAAACAAGTTGAAAAAAGTTTGCAGCACTGTCCTCGCCTCACTGCTCGTCTTGTCAACCGTTCCAGGAGGCGCAGAAGCCGCCCCGAACAAAGAGAAAGAACGTGTCATCGTCGTCTTCAAGGAATCGGCGAAGAACATCCCGCTCTCGATTGAAGGCATGGAAGTTCGCCAACAGTACAAAAACCTTCCGGCCGCAGCGCTCGAAGTACCGAAGGCTGCCTTGAATGGCTTGAAGAACAACCCGAACGTCGCCCACGTGGAAGTCGATCAAACGGTACAAATCGAAAATCAGACGCAAGACTGGGGCATTCCGAAGTTGAAAGCTCCATCAGCTTGGCAGAGTGGCTACACCGGGAAAGGCGTGAAAGTATCGGTCGTTGATACCGGAATCTCGCCGCACCCTGATTTGACGATTTCTGGTGGTGCCTCGTTCAGTACAGTCACGAGCTCATACGCGGATGACAACGGTCACGGTACGCACGTCGCCGGGATTATCGGTGCCCGCAACAACAGCATCGGAACGGTCGGGATTGCCCATGAGGCGAGCATCTATGCCGTTAAAGCACTCGAAGCCGACGGTAGTGGTAGCCTCTCGAGTATCATCGCCGGGATTGACTGGTCGATCACGAACGATATGGACGTCATCAACTTGAGTCTCGGGACGACAAGTCCATCGACGACGCTCCAACAGGTCGTCGATCGCGCCAATAACGCGGGTATCCTTGTCGTCGCGGCAGCCGGTAACAACGGACGCTCTGACGGTACAGGCGACCTCGTCAACTACCCGGCCCGTTACAGCTCGGCCATCGCCGTCGCGGCGACGGACATCAACAATAACCGCGCCTCGTTCTCGGCGACAGGTAGTACGGTCGAAGTCGCGGCACCAGGTGTGAGCATCAACTCGACACTCGCGAACGGCGGCTACGGTCAAATGAGCGGGACATCGATGGCGACACCTTACGTCGCCGGTAACCTCGCACTCATGAAGCAAGCGTTCCCGACGTTGTCGAGCTCGCAACTCCGCACGAAACTATCACAAGATTCAATCGACCTCGGAACGGCCGGACGTGACACATGGTTCGGGAACGGACTCGTGCAAGCACCGACGGCTGGCGGCACGACGCAACCGGTCCAAGCGCTCACGACGACAGTATCGACATCGAAATCAACTTACTACGCTGGTGAAGTCGTCTCCATCTCTTCAACAGTCCGGAATTCGAACGGCCAAGCGGTCGCGAACGCCGACGTCCGTGTGACGGTCACACAGCCAAACGGCGCGACGCTCACAGGAACAGGCAAGACAAGTTCAACGGGCGCCATCACGTTCACGCTCTCAACAACCTCTTCGTCACAACGTGGGACGTATCAAGTGAAATCTGATGCGACGCTCACGGGTTACACGTCAGGTTCGGCGACGTCGTCGTTCCGTCTTCTATAACGCAAAAGAGTCGAACGACAATCGTCGCTCGACTCTTTTCATGCTGTCGTCTGTTCGATGGCCGAATAGACTTTCCGAAGTTGGACGACCCCTTCGTCCACCACTTCCCCATCGATGAGCACGAGCGGATAGAACCACTCGTCCTGCTTGATTGCTTCGGCGATGTCATCGTCCGCCGTCTCAAAATCGATATACTCGAATTCGAACGCCTGATTCGGGTACTTCCGTGCCAATGCGCTTTGCAACCATTCATATGTCTCAATCGAGCTCGGCGCCCCGACACAGCTCGCACACTGTACTTCGGCCCCATATACGGTGATTTTCATATCCATTCCCCCTCTTCTTTCCTATTATACAAAAATCAAGAAGGGGCATCGTCACAAAACGCTCAGCGTTAATGATTGAGAAACAATCTCAAACTTGCTAGAATGAAAGAGAACCAGAAAGGGGTAGATACCATGGAAATGTTTGATCAAGTCCAAGAAGTACTCGATAAATTACGCCCGTTCTTGCTTCGCGACGGCGGTGACGTCGAACTCGTTGATGTAGAAGAAGGCATCGTCAAACTTCGTTTGATGGGTGCATGCGGCAGCTGCCCATCTTCAACAATTACATTGAAAGCCGGGATTGAGCGCGCGCTCATCGAAGAAGTACCTGGCATCGTTGAAGTCGAACAAGTATTCTAAACAAAAAGGGAGACAATCATGTCATCCCTTTTTTTCATGCATGCGTCCATTCGTCCAAGCTCTCGACCATATAGGTCGGGAGTTTTTCTTGTTCCTGAATGAAAGCCGGACCATGTACGCCTGAGTTGACGTGGAGCGTCCGAATCCCGCCGTTGATCCCGAACAAGATGTCAGTATGGTAGTTATCCCCGACCATGACGACTTCTTCTTTCGTGAGACCAATCATCTCAAGCGCGATATCGACCATGACCGGTTCCGGTTTGCCAATAAAGAACGGATCTTTTTCCGTCGTCACCGTCAAGACGGACGTGAGCGCACCGTTCCCTGGTAAAAAGCCGCGTTCAGTCGGAATGGCGATATCGCCGTTCGTCGAAATGAAACGAGCGCCGGAGCGGATCGCGAGCGCGCCTTTCGCCAACTTTTCGTATGTGATGTTTCGGTCGAGCCCGACGACGACGTAATCCGCCTTCGCCTCTTCCGTCACATGGAAACCGCGTTCTTCGAGCGCCAGGCGCAGGCCATCTTCCCCAATCATGTAAATCGTCGCCCCTGGCGTCATCTTCTCGATATAACGGGCCGTCGCCATCGCACTTGTCAATACGTGCTCAGGCGTCACATGCACTCCCATCGAGACAAGTTTATCCGCCACTTGCTCCGGCGTCATCGACGCGTTGTTCGTGACGAATAAGTATGGGAAGCCGGTCGCCTCGAGTCGATTCACGAAATCGACCGCTGCTTGAATCGGGGCCGTCCCCGCATACATCGTGCCATCTAAATCAAATAAGTATCCTTTAATCGGATTCATCCAATCACTCGCTTTCTGGTAAAAATGCTGATACAGGACCGAGCTCCACCTCGAGATAGCGTCGGACCTGCTCTGGGAATGCCTCGAACGTTGATTTATCACGGTCGACCCAGGCGTCGAACCGGGCCGAATCTGCCGTGACGAACTCCCTGACATAGTGCGCCCGTAATCCGACGAGCGCTTTCGTCGCTTCGGCCGTCTCGGCGTCGAGCACACGCTCGTCGAGCAAGATGTCGACAATATCCTCATAGCTGCCCGGGTCACGCATGATGAACCCGTCAATCATTGAGTTGCCGACGTCAATCACGCCCTCTATCAAGTGAACGGCCAAACGTTGTTTCGCCAGCTCGATGGTGAACGCGTCCCCCTCTAATTGGTCGAGTCGACTGAGCATCGTCTCCATATGGGTCAACGTCTCATTAATCTTTTCTCTGTTTACAAAATACATCGCAATCCCCCCTGCCTCCTATAGTAATCCTTTTTCTCGTTCGAGAAAAGAATCTCTCCTATTTACATCATTTACGTAATTGTGATACACTAATCCACGGATTAACACAACTATTAGTATGTCACATTAAATAGATATCATGTGGAGGGTACAACACTATGGAACGAGAATTAGCGTTAGAGATCGTACGAGCAACCGAGGCAGCAGCATTGGCCTCATCGAAATGGATCGGTCGTGGTCAGAAGAATGAAGCGGATGACGCAGCGACATCGGCCATGCGTGAAGTACTCGGTACAATCAATATGGATGCAACTGTCGTCATTGGTGAAGGTGAACTCGATGAGGCACCGATGCTATACATCGGGGAACGTCTCGGGACGACGTTCGGACCAGAAGTCGATATCGCCGTTGACCCGCTCGAAGGGACATCGATCGTCGCCAAAGGACTCGGGGACGCCATGGTCGTCATCGCGGTCGCGGATAAAGGCGCCCTCCTCCACGCACCAGATATGTATATGGATAAGCTCGTCGTCGGCCCGAATTTAAAAGGCAAAGTCTCACTCGACGAACCGCTTGAGTCGATTATCGAGAAAGCCGCCCTTTATAACGGCAAGCGCATCGAGGAAGTGACCGTCATCATGCAAGACCGTGATCGTCATGAACATTTCCGTCAAGCGGCGATGAACATGGGCGCACGCGTCAAGCTGTTCGAAGACGGCGACGTCTCGGCGGGAATCGCAGCGGCCGTCAAGTCGAACCCGATCGATATCTTCATCAGTACGGGCGGCGCACCAGAAGGCGTCATCACGGCAGCGGCCGTCAAAGCGCTCGGTGGCGACATGCAGGCACGCCTCCACCCGATGAATGAAGAAGAGACGGCACGTGTCATCTCGATGGGCATCGAGGACCCGCTCCAATTGCTCACGCTTGACGACCTCGTCAAGAGCGACGACTGCATCTTTGCGGCGACAGGCGTCACATCGGGCGAATTGCTGGACGGCGTAAAATTCTTGACGGACGATATTGTCGAGACGACGTCACTCGTCATGCGATCGAAGACGAAGACGATTCGTAAAGTCGTCGCCGAACACACGTTATCGCTCAAGCCCTACCTTCAAAAACAAGAAGTCAACGCCTAATACAAAACCTCCGCTCTCGATGAGCGGAGGTTTTCGTTTAGAATCCTTGTTCAAAATCTGTCCCGACATGGTTCGTCTGCGGTTGTTCTGCTTTCCGAAGTGAATCGTAGAACGTCGCATACGTCGTCGTGAAGTACGGATAGACGTACAAGAAACCGATGCCGAGTGTAATGACCCCGAGAAGGAACCAACCGATAAACGAGAGGACGAGTTTGAACGCGTCCATCTTATGCCCGTCCATCATCCGGCGTGATTCGGTGATCGCCTCGAGAGCCGATAATTCCGGCTGGTCACGTAAGATGTAAAACGTGAGAGAATACGAGAAACTTTTGATGATTCCCGGAATCACGAGGAGCAGCGACCAAAGGAAGATAAACAATCCCATGAAGAACGGGGCGAGCACGTGCTTGACGTATCCCGTTTTGAACGGCTCGAACAACGTAGAGACAGCAGGCTTGTCACCGCGCGATACAGACAGGACGAGCCAAGACCAACCGATTGCGAGCGGCGCAATCAATAATGTGAGGAGGAGCGACAAGAACGTAAGTCCCGTGTCCGCCGCTGTTGGGACCGCTTCAGGGTCTACAGGAGGCGCGAACGATTGTGGAATCCCGTTCAAGACGACGAACAAAATTAATAGCCCGGCGAGTAGCCAACGCTTACCAGTTAACATTTGTTGTGCATGTTGCTTAAGTTGTGCAGTCATTTTCATCATCCTTTTTTTGAGTTCTCTCTTCAGTGTACGTCATCATTTCACGAAAAGTTTCAAAAAAACACGAAAAAAGGGAAAAGGTTTTTCCTTTCCCTTCAATACATGATGTTGCCCATGAAAAACTGTGACATCGATACGATAAATAAGAGCACACCTGTGGCCACTGCCGCCAACGAAATAATTTTAAAGAGGCGGCTTCTCAAAAACGCCTGACGATATTCAAAGCGGCGGATTAGCAAGACGTGGACAACCTCATAAATCAGGACTGCGGCGGTGAAGTAAAACGTCATGATACTCTCGAACCCGAAGAACAACATCGCCAGTACGCCCAAGCCGAAATTATGAATTCGATTATGGACGTCATCGCGGTCACCGACGGTCGCCGTTTGTACGTGTTGCATACTTCCACCTCACTTCCAAAACCCACAAAAACCCGAACAGAAACAATAACCTTAAATATAAGTTATCACAATTTTCCTATCCCTAAACCTGTCACACCGTCTTTTCACCTAAAAGAAACATTTGGAAAATAAATGTAACAAAAAAGCGCTGATGTCATCAGCGCGTCATGTACCGGTCGAAGGCTCGACTTCTTCCGATTTATTGAATTTGCGTTTCAGTTTGAGCGGTTGTTTCGTGCCACCGAAGACTGGACCGTCTTCCGCCTCATCGATTTCCGTCTCTTTTTTGAGTACAAAGAACGGGCACCCAAAGTTACAGTATTCATACACGTAATCCATCACGTGATCGATTCGATTATCATACGTCGCGAACTTGGACTTCGTCTCATAGAACCCTTTCAACCGAAGTTGTCCGTGGCCCCAATCCCCGACGATATAATCGTATTTATCAAGCACGTCGCTATAGCGTGCGATGAACGCTTCCTCGTCAAAACCGTCACGTTTCTCTTCAATGACGGTATAGCCATGGCGATTCACTCTAATCATGTTTCACACCTCCACTGTTCTATCATAGCATGCCAACCGGTCCCGTCCCTATCCTTTTCGGATGGCATTATGACGGGTCACGATCGTCTCGCGTAACACGTCACGCAGCAGTTCCGGCATAAAGTAACGCTTCGGCTGATCGGCCAAATACGGAAGGAGCGGTCCGAACGTGAACATGTCGACCGTGGCGACATGATACGTCCCGTCTAGCTTGATTTCCTCACCATTAATCGAATAGCGACCGTGTCGGCTGTCGATTCCATGGAGGATCGGGCTACCGAGCACCGTCCCGCGAAAACCGAGGCCACGGACATGCATTGTCGTGAACGCATCTTCTTGGACGTCGTTCAAAAATCGGACGAGGGTAGCCCCGTCAAGCGTCAAGAGACAAGGGTTGATCGGATGCGGACAAATCCGGTGCAACATATTTAGCGTGACGTGGCCCGGGCGCAAACCTTCCAACAAGACACCGGATGGGATGATACTCAACTCGGCGTCACACCAGTCCGCGAGTCCGCTCGCCAATAGGTCTCCGATGGCTGACGGACCGAACCAGTCACTTTCATAACCTGGTGTCTCAGCAATCGTCACATCGAGCAGACGCTCGGCTTGACCATACTCTGCGGCTAGGACCGCGACCGTCGCTTCATCAGGTTCGCGCTCCGATACATCGTGGAGACAAGCCCGTTTCTCGATGACCCGCTTTCCTTCGATGGTCAACTCGATTTGCCCGACGTACTGCCCGTACTTGCCGGCCTGCGCGATCAGGACGCCGTTCGTGACGACACCTTCATCGAGTACGTGGTGGGTATGGGCTCCGAGGATGACATCGATTTCTGGGAACGCCTCGGCGAGCCGCTCGTCGGCATAAAAGCCGAGATGGCTGAGCGCGATGATGACGTCGCAGTCTCGAAGTGTCTCGAGGGCACGCGCCGTTGCCCCGTGTGGTGCTTCGATGGCCCAACCGAGTTCAGGATAAAGCTCTTCATACGGCGCGGTCACCCCGAACAGCCCGATCTGAATTCCCTCTCGTTCGACGATGAGCGTCTCCGACGCCCATTCTGGCCGTTCACCAGCTGCTTGATAGACGTTCCCTAATAGGACTGGGAACGCGGCCTCGTCATACAGATGGGCGAGCCAGTCGTGCGGGAACGTGATGCCTTCATTATTGCCGATCGTGACCGCCGTCGGTCGAATCCGGTTGAGCAGTCGGACGTTCACTTGTCCGCGCGTCACTTCTGTCGCCGGATGGGTGCGGTCGGCATGGTCGCCGAGATCGAAGACGAGCGTCTCGTCCGTCCGATGCTCATTCAAAAACGAGACGAACCGCGGCCAGTTATGGAATTTCGAATGTAAGTCATTATAATGAAACATCGTAATCGTTCTCAAGACGATCCCCCTTCCTAGAACAGACTGATTTGGCTCGGGGCGAGTTCATATTCGGCACCGAGAATCTCAATCAACCGTTTGGCGTTTGGTACCGCGTCGCCGGCCGAGTTGTTGTTGAAGTAGACGTACACCGACTTCGCTGTTTCGTCGACTTGTTTGAGGGCCGCGGCGAGCTCCTGCAGTTCATCCTCACTATAGCGATACAGGCAGCGTACGTGACGCCATTCCTGGCTCGTCATGCCCGGTTTTCGAAGCCAGCCGGCGGTGTTGCGGCCGTGCAAACGTACGACGGCCACATCCGGATTGGTCACGACCGGGACGAACGGGATGCTGCTCTCTTTCGTTTGCGGCTCATCACAAATCGTATTGATGAAACGTTGTTCCGCCAAGAACGCGAGCGTCCGCTCCCGGAACGCCTCCGAGAACCACGTCGGGTTCCGGAACTCGATGGCGATGTCATAGTCGCGCAACTCGTCACGGATCGTCCGTAAATAATCGAGATGTGGCTTCGAGACATCAAACCAGGGCGGGAGTTGGACGAGCACGGCTCGTAGCTTCCCAGCTTGTTTCAGCGGTTCGACAGACGTTCGATACCTCTCGAACAGCTCGGCGAGAGGTAGCTTCGGCTCCCGGTCATGGCCGCTCATTTCCCTGGAAACTTTGACGATGAATTGGAACGTCTCCGGTGTTTCCAAGTTCCACTTCTCGTAATTCTTCACCGGTTGAATCGCATAAAACGAGGAATCGATTTCAACGGTCGGGAAATGCCCCGCATAGGTCGACAGTTTATGTTTTCGTTCTTCTGGGGTCGTATACAGTAAATCATGGTCTCCCCACCCCGTCACACCGACATAAATCATCACATTCCCTCCTCAACTTATTGTTTGAACGTGGCCGCCGTGTTCCGTTTCGACCAATTCAACGTTCCCGCGAACGTCACGAGCAACAGGACGAGCCCCATCACAAACGGATAGCGCATATCGATATCGAAGGCGATTCCGGCAAGCGTCGGTCCGACGATATTCCCGATGCTCATATAAGCATTGTTCATCCCCATCGCAAACCCTTGCTCTTTATCTGCCATTTTCGATACGAGCGTATTCAATACCGGTCGTAAAATTGACGTCGACAAGAAGATAATCAACGTGACCGCGAAGAAAATCGTGTAAGACCCGGCAAACAGTGAGAACAAGAAGCTGAGCGCAGCGAGCATGATAAAGATGAGCACGACTTTAATCTCACCGAACAGCGAGACAAGACGGTCGACCGCGAACAGCTGGACGATGACGCTGACGATTCCCGTCCCGGTGATCATGACCGCAATCTGTTGCGGCGTTGCGCTGAACGTCTCACTGACGAACAGACCGAGGACCGACTCGTATGCCATCAAACCGAACGCCATGACCAAGTTGATGACGAGCACGAAGAAATACGGTTTCCGTGTCGACGACACGAGTTGACGCGGTAACGATTCACTCTCACTCGTTTGGACATACGGTTCACGGTCCGGTTCTTTCAATAGAATGATTGACGAGATGACGGCAACGAATGATACGATCGCCGATAACAAGAGCGGTGCCTTCAACCCGAATTCGGCGAAGAATCCACCGATTCCTGGGCCGATGACAATCCCGAGCGACATTGCCGCGGAAATATAACTGTTCCCTTTCGCCCGTTGTTTGAGCGTCGTGATATCGGCCACGTAAGCAAAGATGGCTGGAATCAAGAGAGCGGCCCCGACGCCGCCGATTGCCCGTGAAATCAACAGGACGGTCAAGTTGTCTGATAAGTAAAAGACGCCCATCGAGATGGTAAAGCCGATGAGCCCGAGGATGATCATGAGCCTGCGCCCGTAAACATCCGCCCATTTCCCGGCAATCGGCGACATGAGCAGCTGGGCCCCGGCAAAGACAGAAATCATGAGTCCGGCAGCGGTGCCGCCTTCTCCAATCATCTTCAAATAATCAGGAATAATCGGTATGATAATCCCGAATCCTGCTACAGCGATGAACATGTTCAACATGAGAATCGCCAATTGTTTCTTTTGTTTAGTCGTCAATGTATGTCACTTCCTTTTCATCCTTTCATTTTACTTGTTGATGAATGAAATGAGCAAACGATAAGACAGCAAAACACCCATCCTTGACCAGAGGATGGGTGTTCAAACACTTGCTTATGAGATGCGTGATTGAGCGAGTGCTTGGTTGGAACGATTTTTCGGTAATAACAGTGTGATCACATACACGATCAATGTTGGAACTGCCCAAGCAAGTCCGATCTCAGCCATCGGCAAGTTCGTGATCCAAGCTGTTGCTGCTGACGGCGCCAATCCGTGTGTCGTCTCGAAGAGCGAGAGAACGAGGGCCGTATATACAGTCGCCTTCATGGCGACATGCGGGTTGCGTTGAATCCGCTCCGTAATCGAGACGAGTACGAGTGCGATCATGACCGGATACAAGAGCGTGAGGAGCGGTACTGCGATTTCAATCAACATACCAAGTCCGACGAGTGAAATCATGAAGCCGAACAATGTCGTCGCGATGACGACTTGGTAATACTTGAGTGATTCGAACGTGTTGCTGATGAAGCGTGAGAACTCAGTGATGAGTCCGACCGCTGTCGTCAAACAAGCGAGGAAGACCGCAGCCCCGAGTACGAGCATTCCGACTTGTCCGAAAGATGAACCTGCAAACGCTTGAAGCAAGCTTGCTCCGTCTGTCGTTCCTGTTTGGCCTGTCATGTTCGCTCCAATCGACCCGAGCGAGATATAGACGAGCATCAAACACGTGACAGCGAGCATTCCAGACGTCCGAAGAAGTGAAGATGCTTCTTTCTGGTCCGTCATCCCGTTCGCTTTAAGCGTGACGAGCACGATGGCACCGAAGACGAGAGCGCCGAAGACGTCCATCGTCAAGTAGCCTTGTTTGAAGCCCTCCCCGAGAGCGCCAATCCACGTCTCATATCCTTCTGCTGGTGCGACCGGCTTCCCGAGTGGCGCCACGAGGTTCGTGATTCCGATTGCCGCAAGCAAG
Source organism: Exiguobacterium sp. E4787 (assembly GCF_018618375.1). NCBI lineage: Bacteria > Bacillati > Bacillota > Bacilli > Caryophanales > Exiguobacterium > Exiguobacterium sp. E4787. Next base: position 449,281 of record NZ_JACSLY010000001.1, read on the forward strand.
AGCAAGAGAATCGGTGTAATGATGCGTCCGATGACTTCAATCAATTTCTGAGCGCGTAACGTCAAGAAGAACGTCAAACCGAAGAAGACAGTTGAACTGATTGCGAGCGTGAGTGTAGATGGCGCACCGAGGAACGGTACGACTCCCATCTCATACGTGACTGCTGCCGTCCGTGGAATCCCGAAGAACGGTCCAATCGCCACGTACATTAATCCCGTCAAGACGAGTGCAAGTCGCTTCGGAATATACCGAGCGATTTGGTCAGATCCACCGCCTACCCGCGCGACTGCGAAGAGCGCGAGTAATGGTAGCCCGACGCCGGTAATGACGAAGCCGACTAGGGCTGGGACGAGGTTCTGTCCTGCCATCGCACCTAGCATCGGTGGGAACAGCAAGTTCCCGGCCCCGAAGAATAATGCGAAAATCGTGAATGCTAACGGGAATAATGTCGATTTTTTCATACAACTACCTCCACATACATGTAATACCTTCCGTGTTACCAATGAATCAAATGACTAAATTTTCTGACAATAAACCGCTTAGTCTATTCCATTATACACACTTTCATTTTTTTGACCACCCTATCCATAAAAATGATGTTTATTTTTTTAAAATGTGGATTTATTGTATGGAACCGTTCCCTTAATTTACAAATTGTCGGTTGGTTGCACTCACTGACTAGCTGTAAATGAGAAAAATGGTCAATAACGGATATCAAACTTCCGGAATGATTCGACCGTCGTGTCTTCCGCTTCAATCCGTTCGACCCCGACAAAACGATTCCCGTTATAGAGGGCGCGTTTATAGGATTCGAGTCTCTCCGCGTCTCCTTCGATTTGAAGTTCAACCGTCCCATCATTCAAATTCCGGACCCAACCTGTGATGCCGTATTCAAGGGCAGTCGCTTGCGCGAAGTAACGGAAGCCGACCCCTTGGACCCGGCCTGATACGATAAGATGCTGTGCCTGTTTCATATAAGTCTCCTCCTCAAATTTGAAAGAATGGGTTTAGCCTCTGTCTCGTTAGGCAACAATATATAAGTAAAATACTGGATAGGAGTGGTGATGTGGAACAACTTGTGACTGTGGTGACGACAATTTCAGATTGGCTATGGGGTGTGCCAATCATCTCGTTACTCGTTTTGTCTGGACTCTATTTGACGATTCGTTTAGGATTCTTCCAATTCCGATACCCCATCTACATAATGCAACAAACGTTAGGCAGTGTCTTTAAAAAACCAAAAGGTGAAGGTGACATCAGTCCCCGCCAGGCGTTGACGTCAGCCTTATCTTCGACGATCGGTGCCGCCAATATAATCGGGGTACCGGCCGCCATCATGTTCGGCGGGCCGGGCGCCATCTTTTGGATGTGGGTCATCGCCGTCGTCGGCATGGCCATCAAGTTCTCGGAGAGCGTCCTCGCCGTCCGTTACCGCGAGAAGAACGAGGCCGGTGAATTTGTCGGCGGTCCCGTCTACTATATGGCGAAAGGCTTGAAGCTGAAATGGCTCGCCTCATGGTTCGCCTTCGCTCTCATGATCGAACTCATCCCGAGTATCATGGTTCAAGGAAACGCCGTCAGTTCGGCCGTCCGAGAGACGTTCAACGGCAATACCCTTGTGACCGGGATTATCGTCGCCGGGCTCGTCGCCCTCGTTGTCTTCGGCGGTATGAAACGCATCGCGAAAGTGACGGAAGTCATCGTCCCGGCGATGGCCCTCGTCTATGTCGGTGCCGGCTTCGTCATCGTCTTGATGAATTTCTCACAAATCCCGGAAGTACTCGGGCTCATCTTCTCATACGCATTCCAACCGATGGCCGCGCTCGGTGGTTTCGCTGGTGCCGCCATCGCCGAGACGATTCGTTGGGGCTTCGCCCGTGGTCTTTATTCGAACGAAGCAGGACTCGGGACGGCACCGATTGCCCACGCCGCTGCGCAAACGGATCATCCGGTCCGGCAAGGCTTCTGGGCCGTAATCGGGATCGTCATCGATACGCTCATCATCTGTAGCACGACGGCGTTCGTTGTCTTGTCGTCCGGGGTATGGACACGGGCCGATGCGATGAACGATCCAGCAGCCCTGACGACGATTGCGTTCCAACAGTACTTCGGCTACACGGGTAGTCTTCTCGTCACCATCTCGCTCATCTTCTTCGTCTTGTCGACAATCATCGTCGTCATCTTCTACGGATCGCGTCAAGCCGAGTACTTGTTCGGTTTGAAGGCCGGCTTCATGATGAAAGTCGTCTACATCGTCTCGATTGTCATCGGTGCGATCGGTGGGGCCCAAATGATTTGGAACTTCCTTGATTTGATGCTCGCGATGATTCTCATCCCGAACATGATTGCCGTCTTATTGCTCAGCGGTGAAGTGAAGCGCTTGACGACCGAGTTCTTCACGTCCGAGAAATATTATAAGAAAGACGTCGCCGAGAAGAAGGCGTCGTAATGACAAACCCGGCTGCGATTGCAGCCGGGCCTTTTTATGAACTCGATTCAATCTTGTCGATCGCTTGGCGAATCCGTCCGACCGAGGCATCGAACTGTCTTTGTTCCTCGTCCGTCAGTTCAATTTCGACGATTTGGCGGATGCCGGTCCGGTCAATCAAGGCCGGTACGCCGATATGGAGGCCAGATGCCCCGTATTCGCCGTCGAGATGGGCCCCGATCGTCACGACCGAGTTCTCGTTCCGGACGATGGCGCGGACGATACGAAGCAAGCCGAGCCCGATCGCATAGTACGCGGCACTCTTATATTCGATGATTTGATTGGCCGCATCACGGACGCGTTGATAAATCGCATCCAAGTCTTCTTGCCGATACGACTCATTCTCGGCGAGCAGTTGCTGGACCGATTTCCCGTAAATGCGGGCGTTATCCCAAGCGACGAAACCTCCGGCACCGTGCTCACCCATATAATAGACGTGGCAGTTCCGTACCGACAAGTCGAAATACTCACCGACCTTATAACGGAGACGAGCCGTATCGAGCACGGTCCCCGAACCGATAACGCGATGCTTCGGTAACCCGGACGCTTTCCAGACGACGTGCGCCATGACGTTGACCGGGTTCGTCGCGACGACGAGGATGCCGTCGAATCCGCTCGCCATAATTTGCTCCGTGACATGTTGCATGACCTTCGCATTTTGTTCAGCGAGGTCCATCTGGGTCTGACCGAGCTTTTGTGCGGCACCGGCCGTGATGACGACGATATCGGCGTCGCGGCAGTCCGAATAGTCGCCTGCCCAAATTCGGACTGGGCTCGGAGCGAACGAGATGCCGTGATTGAGGTCCATCGCCTCCCCTTCAGCCTTGGCGTGGTTCGAATCAATCAAGACGAGCTCTTCACAGAGCGCGGCCATCGACAGTTGATAGGCGAAACTGACGCCGACCCATCCGGCACCGACGACGGCGATGCGGGTGATGTCTTCTGGGTCAATCGTGTTCAAATGATCCATATGCTTCATCCCTTTCTAAACGTGTTCTCTTTCTTAGCATACCCGACTCTCCTTCGTTTCACGACAAAAAAAGCGAACTCGCTTGTGAGGAATTCGCTTCTAAACAAAACAATGTTTATCACACATATCATTCTCGCTCCCGATAATAGTGCACCGGCCGAATCTCGAGCCTCCATCCTAACGATTCCGCTTCGGGCACTTGGGTCGTTGGATGGATGGAAGCGATTCTGACCGCATCCTCCATATCCAACGCTTCAATCAGGAACGCACTTCCCATGACTTCTTTCGATTCTGTAACAGGCTCATCCGTAATCGAAATCTGATGTGACTCCCGCTTGAGTTGTTTCATGCTTGCTTCAAGCCCCATATCCATCAGCACCTGATCACTTGCATACAGCTCCTGTAAGTGTGGTTCACACGTCGCCATGATTTGATCGATTTCTAGGTCGGTCTTTTCGTTCACTTTGTCAGCGTTGAAATATCCCGTTACTAAGAACATCATGTGATTTTCTCCTCTCGAATCTACAGGCACGCATCAGCTATCCATGCCCTATTCCCTGTTTACAGGCATAGCCTACACAAAAAGACGGTCGACATGAAATCATGTCAACCGTCTTTCAGTATCTATGCAGGATTATCCGATCGATCCTTCCATCTCAAACTTGATGAGACGGTTCATTTCGACGGCATATTCCATTGGCAATTCTTTCGTGAACGGCTCGATGAAGCCCATGACGATCATTTCCGTCGCTTCTTCTTCCGAGATTCCGCGGCTCATGAGGTAGAAGAGTTGCTCTTCTGACACTTTTGAGACTTTCGCTTCGTGCTCGAGTGAGACTTGGTCGTTCAAGATCTCGTTGTACGGGATCGTGTCCGACGTCGACTGATTATCCATGATGAGCGTGTCACATTCGATGTTCGAACGTGCGCCTTTCGCTTTACGACCGAAGTGGACGATTCCGCGATACGAGACTTTTCCGCCTTGTTTCGAGATCGACTTCGAGACGATTGACGACGACGTGTTCGGTGCGAGGTGAATCATTTTCGCGCCCGCGTCTTGGTGCTGCCCTTTACCGCCGAGAGCGATTGAGAGCGTCATACCGCGTGAGCCTTCACCTTTCAAGATGACGGCCGGGTATTTCATCGTGAGTTTCGAACCGATGTTGCCATCGATCCATTCCATCGATCCACCCGCTTCACAGACAGCACGCTTCGTGACCAAGTTGTAGACGTTGTTCGCCCAGTTCTGGATCGTCGTATAGCGGCAATATGCGTCTTTGTTGACGAAAATCTCAACGACCGCTGAGTGAAGTGAGTTCGTCGTGTAGACCGGTGCTGTACATCCTTCGACGTAATGGACAGAAGCGCCCTCGTCGACGATGATGAGCGTCCGCTCGAACTGACCCATGTTCTCCGAGTTGATGCGGAAGTAAGCTTGGAGCGGTTGCTCGAGCTTCACGCCTTTTGGTACGTAGATGAACGAGCCACCTGACCAAACAGCCGAGTTGAGTGCCGAGAACTTGTTATCCGTCGGCGGAATCAATTTTCCGAAGTACTCACGGAAGAGGTCTTCATCTTCTTTGAGCGCCGTGTCTGTATCTTTAAAGATGACACCTTTCGCTTCAAAGTCTTCTTGCATGCTGTGATAGACGACTTCTGACTCGTACTGAGCCGAAACGCCTGCCAAGTATTTTTGCTCCGCTTCCGGGATTCCGAGCTTGTCAAACGTACGTTTGATTTCTTCAGGAACCTCGTCCCACGAGTGCTCTGTCTTTTCAGACGGTTTGACATAGTAAGTGATCTCATCGAAATCGAGTGCCGTGAGATCGCCGCCCCATGTCGGCATCGGCATTTTGCGGAACTGTTCGAGTGATTTCAAGCGGAACTCGAGCATCCATGCCGGTTCTTCTTTCATGCGCGAGATCGTCTCTACGATTTCATTCGTCAAGCCGCGGCCTGAACGGAAAATCGAGATGTCTCGGTCATGGAAGCCATATTTATAATCGCCAATGTCAGGCATGTTTTTCGCCATATCGGTCTCCTCCTTCTACTTACGCTTCCTCGTCGACTCCCTTTTCAAGCGCTTTCCACGCGAGCGTGGCGCACTTGATGCGAGCCGGAAACTTTGAGACGCCAGACAACGCTTCGATGTCGCCTAGGTCGAACGTGTCTGTATCGTAATCTTTCCCTTGGACCATCTCCGAGAAGATGGTGGCCAATTGGAGTGCCTCGTCAACAGACTTGCCCTTCACGATTTGAGTCATCATCGATGCCGACGCGAGACTGATTGAACAGCCTTCACCTTCGAACTTGGCATCTTTCACGATTCCGTCCTCGACTTGGAGTTGGAGTCGGAGTGAATCCCCGCATGTCGGGTTGTTCAAGTCGACCGTCACGCCATCTTCGATGACGCCACGGTTTCTTGGGTTTTTATAATGATCCATAATGACCTGTCGGTACAACATGTCGAGATTGTTAAAACTCATAATTGAAATACTCCTTCGTTTGACGTAGCCCTTCGATGAAGCGGTCGACTTCTTCTTTCGTATTGTACAAGTAGAAGCTCGCGCGGGCTGTCGATGATTGCTTCAGGAGACGCATGAGCGGCTGAGCACAGTGGTGGCCGGCCCGGACCGCGATGCCTTGCATATCCAATACGGTCGCAAGGTCGTGGGCGTGCACGTCACCTAAGTTGAACGTGACGAGTCCGACACGTTCCTCTGGCCCGTAAATCTCAATGCCTTCAATCGTCCGCATCTGTTCGATGGCGTACGTCGCGAGCGCCCGTTCGTGGGCTTCGACGTTCTCGAGACCGAGGTCTTCTAAAAAGTCGATGGCCGCTGCCAAACCGACGGCGCCGGCGATAATCGGCGTCCCCGCTTCGAACCGGTACGGGATGTCTTTCCACGTCGACTCATACAAGTCGACATAGTCGATCATCTCACCACCGAATTCGACCGGTTCCATGTGTTTGAGCAACTGCTTCTTCCCATATAAGACGCCGATCCCGGTCGGACCGAGCATCTTATGGCCAGAGAAGGCGAGGAAGTCGCAATCGAGTGCTTGCACGTCAAGTTTCCGGTGTGGTGCGCTTTGCGCCGCATCGACGACCATGACCGCCCCTTTTTCATGGGCGAGCTTCGCCACGTCGGCGATTGGGTTGATCGTGCCGAGCACGTTCGAGACGTGACTCATGGCGACGATTTTCGTCCGGTCCGACAAGACGGCACGGACCGCGTCGAGCGTGACCCGACCGTCCGGCGTCAATTCGACGTAACGGAGTGTGGCCCCTTTACGCTTGGCGAGCTGTTGCCACGGAATCAAGTTCGCGTGGTGCTCCATCGGCGTGAGGACGATCTCGTCCCCCGCTCCGACGTTGGCATCCCCGTAGCTTGACGCGACGAGGTTAATCGCCGTCGTCGTCCCGCGTGTGAAGATAATCTCTTCTGGGACGGCGGCGTTGATGAATGAACGGACGCGCTCCCGCGCCCCTTCATACGCATCCGTCGCGTGCGTCCCGAGCGTATGGACGCCCCGGTGCACGTTCGAGTGGATGCGGCGATAGTAATCCTCGATCGCCTCGATGACAGCAAGCGGCTTTTGGGAGCTCGCCGCACTGTCGAGATAGACGAGCGGATGACCGTTGATTTCCTGATCTAAAATCGGGAACTGTTTACGAATCGAGGCATCGATCATCTTAACGTACTTTCCCTTCGATGACTTCACGGAGACGGTCTTTGACCGACTCGATCGCGAGCTGCTCGACGACCGGGTTCAAGAATCCGTGAATGATTAACCGTTCGGCTTCTTTACGTGACAAACCACGGCTCATCAAGTAGTAGAGCTGCACGTCGTCGACGCGTCCGACCGAAGCGGCGTGACCTGCCATGACGTCGTCCTCATCGATGAGGAGGATCGGGTTCGCATCCCCACGTGCCTTTTCAGACAACATGAGTACACGTTCCGTTTGAACGCCGTTCGATTTCGAAGCGCCATGGTGAATCATCGATGTTCCGCTGAAGATGGCCGTGGCCGAATCTTTTTGGACACCGTGAATCAAGATGAACCCTTCTGAAGACTTCCCGAAATGGTCCGTCCGGATGTTGAAGTTTTGCTTCTGTGCGCCACGACCGATCGTGACGGCTTTCGTGTCTGAGAACGTGTTGTCCCCGACGAGGTGCGTTTTCGTTTCGACAACCGAGTTGCCGTCGTTCATGTGTCCGAGCGCCCATTCGAGGCGTGCGTTCTCATAGACGACACCGCGGCGGTTCATGAACGAGAGGGCCGACTCAGCAAGCTGATCGACACCACCGAAGACGACTTTCGCGTTCGCGGCAGCGAACACTTCTGTCACGGCGTTGACCGTGTGCGGCTCGTTCGTGTTCGAGAGGAAGCTCTCGACGTACGTCAATTCACTGCCTTCGTCTGCGACGATGATCGTGTGGTGATAGAGCGCACCGTTCGCTTGTTCCATCGTGAAGATGGCTTGAAGCGGATCTTTTAATTGTACGTTCTTCGGTACGTATAAGAACGCACCGCCGTTCATGAGGGCAGCGTTCAACGCAGACAAACGTTCTTCGTCCACGCGGACACCTTCCGTCATGAAGTACTTCTCGACGAGCTCTGGATGTTGTTCCATTGCTTCGTTGATGCCCATGAAGAGGACACCTTCTGGCGTCGCAAGTTCGTTGTAGACGACATGACCGTTGCGTTCAACGAGCACGTTTGTACGGTGGTCTCCAAGAAGTGCTTCGATTTCAGGCGTCAAGCCGTCGTGCTTCGTGAGCTCGACGTCTCCAGAGACGAAGTCCCATTTATCAATCTTGATCTTTTCAACTTTTGGCAAGGCGAGGGTCGGCGCAAGTTCTGCTGCTTCTTTGCGACGGTTGACCATCCATGAAGGTCCACCGAGCGCCTCTGCACGTGCCGCTACTGCTTGTGCATCCAATTCAAATTGTACGGTCATCGTACAGCCTCCTTACGCTTCTGTGTCTACTGTCATTCCAAGATCTTGCTTCACCCAGTCGTAACCTTCTGCTTCGAGTCGTTGTGCAAGTTCTTTGCCACCTGACATGACGATTTTCCCGTCCATCATGATGTGAACAAAGTCTGGCTCGATATAGTTGAGGAGACGCTGATAGTGCGTGATGATCAAGCAGCCGAACTCTTCTGAACGCATTTCGTTGACGCCTTTGGCGACGACTTTGAGCGCATCGATGTCAAGACCCGAGTCGATCTCATCGAGGATGGCGATGTTCGGTTTGATCATCATCATCTGAAGAATCTCGTTACGTTTTTTCTCTCCACCTGAGAAACCTTCGTTCAAATAGCGGTGTGCCATTTCTGAAGGGATTTCAAGGACGTCCATCTTCGCATCGAGTTCACGGATGAACTTCATGAGTGAGATTTCTTGGCCTTCTTCACGGCGCGAGTTGATTGCTGAACGTAAGAAATCGGCATTTGTGACACCACTGATTTCAGCAGGATACTGCATTGCGAGGAACATTCCGGCTTGCGCGCGCTCGTCGACTTCCATGTCGAGTACGTCTTCGCCGTTCAAATCAACGCTTCCGCCTGTGACTTCATACAATGGATGACCCATAAGTGCCGATGCGAGTGTAGATTTACCCGTTCCGTTAGGACCCATGATGGCGTGAATTTCGCCACCTTTAATTTCAAGATTAAGACCTTTGACGATCTCTTTTCCTTCGATTGAGACGCGGAGGTCATCAATTTTCATGTGTGGTACGTTAGACATTCGGATACCCCTTCCGTTTTCTCGCCATTTTTGGCGTAGATTAGATATATTCTAATCTTAATCTAGGCAATTTTTTATTTCAAGCGACTCACCTTATTATTCATTCTCAATAAAACATAAATGTTGAGAATGAGAATATCGGGAAATCAAGACTTTATCCAACTTTTTCCTCGATTAAGGCTAAACTTGCTTTTCGTTCTTTCAAGGCGCCGGCGAAGAAGAAGGCGCCGCATGCCGTCAATACGGCCAAACTTCCAAACACTGGCAACGCTGCATTGTCGAATCCATCAAGCAACACTCCCCCGATGACGGGACCAATCGTCTGACCGAGCGCCGTCAAACCCATCGCCCCGAAATACGTCCCACGCAGGTGAGCCGGTGCCAATTCGTCCGTCAACACGTCCGTCATCGTGAACATGAGCACTTCGCCAACCGTGAAGATGACCATCGCGATGAACAATACCCACGTCTCGGTCGCGAAGCCGATTAGGAGGAGTCCCGACGACAGCGTGGCGACACCAAAGAAGAGCGACTTGATCGGTGACACCCGCATCCCGAACCGCATAATTGGATACTGGACGACAAGGACGGTGATCGCATTGACCGTCAACAGATAGGCGAACAAGCGCGAGCCGTCACTGAAGCCGTCATGGAAAGCGATGAACTGCGGCAACGTCGCATTGAACTGACTATAGCCGATGATGGCAAAAATCATCCCGATGATGACGAAGCGGAACGTCTTATCTTGTTGTAACACACGGAACGTCTCCGTCAAGCGCGGCCGGACTTTGACGCCGTCCCCTTCCTCGAACGGATACTTTCGGAACAGCGTCGAGATGACGAGTCCGTACATCACGTAAACGCCCGTCACGACTAAGAAGGCGCTCTTTGCGCCGGTGAGCGACAAGACGACTGCGAGCAATGGTCCGATTGCCGCCGCAATGTTGATTAAAAAGTAACGGACGTTATAGACGATGACGCGCTGGTCCGGCTGCGTCGTATCACTGATGAGGGCGCGGGACGCCGGTTCGAGGAACGACCGTGACACGCCCATAAGTACCGAGAACATATAAAACCAAAATAACTCTGTCACGAGTGCGAAACCGCTGAACGTCAAGGCGTTCAAGACGATGCCGATCAGCATCAACTGTTTGCGCCCATAGCGATCGGACAGCGTCCCCCCGAAAAAGCTCATGAACAACCCCGATAGCGCCGAGATGGCGAACACCGTCCCGATCACGCTCGCCGAGAAGCCGAGCGTCGCGAGATAAATCGCAAAAAACGGCATAACAAAAAATGTCGACAGCCGGGCAAAAAATGTGCCAAACAAGACACCCAGCGTCAGCGGATGAATGTGTCGTATGTTCATCCGGATCCCCCCTTTTCCTACATATATGTAGTGTACTTCTATTGGTGAACCAAAACTACTGCAAATAAAAAAGGCCCGGGATAGCCCGGGCCTTGACGAAATTATTGTTTGACCGGTACGACTGCACCTTTGTACTCATCCAAAATCCACTGTTGTGTCTCTTCTGACGTGAGGACTTCAAGGAGTGCTTTGACGCGCTCATCATCTTCGTCGCCTTCACGTGTGACGATCAAGTTGACGTAAGGTGAATCTTCGCCTTCGAGAGCGATTGCGTCTTCGAGTGGGTTGAGGCCGGCATCAATCGCGTAGTTCGTGTTGATGAGGACCGCGTCCCCTTCACCGTTGTTGAACGCTTGCGGGAGAAGTGCCGCTTCGACGTCCGTCTTGAACTCCAAGTTTTTCGGGTTGTCGACGATGTCTGAAACCGTCGCGTCCGTTGTCTTGCCTTCCGCGAGTGTGAGCAAGCCTTCAGATTGAAGCATCGTGAGGATACGTCCGTGGTCAGCGACCGACGAGCTCATGATGATTTCAGCGCCTTCTGGAAGCTCATCGAGTGACGCGTAATCTTTCGAGTACACACCGATCGGCTCAATGTGAACGCCGCCAGCTGAAGCGAATTTGTAGTCTTTGTTTTCAGCCATTTGTGACTCGAGGTACGGTTCGTGTTGGAAGTAGTTCGCGTCCAATTCACCGTCTGCGAGCGTCTTGTTCGGGAGGACGTAGTCTTGGAACTTCTTGATTTCGAGCGTATAGCCCTTCTCTTCGTATTCGTCTTGGACGTGCTCTAAAATCTCAGCGTGTGGGACGTTTGATGCGCCGACGACAAGTGTCTTGTCATCGCCTGAACCTGATTCTGAATCCCCGCCGCCACAAGCCGCGAGAATCGTAAGTGCTGAAGCTGCCGTTAAACCGAGTACTGTTTTCCATGATTTCATTATAAAACCCCTCCAAATTTTCTATTTAGATTAAGCGGAACGCTTATCGATTACAGATACGAGTCGATCGCCGATGAATTGAATGACGAAGACGATGACCAAGATTAAGACGGTCGCGACGAACGTGACGTCACTTTGTGAACGCTGGAATCCTTCGAGGAACGCCAAGTTCCCGAGTCCTCCACCGCCGACGACCCCTGCCATCGCCGTGTAACCGACGATCGCGACGATCGTGACCGTGATGCCTGACACGATGGCCGGCAATGCTTCTGGGAACAACACTTTATAGACAATCTGCCATTTTGTCGCACCCATCGACTCAGCCGCCTCGATGACGCCGCGGTCGACTTCGCGAAGCGCGAGCTCGACCATCCGCGCATAGAACGGGGCCGCACCGATGATAAGTGCCGGCAGTGCTGCCGTTGACCCGAGCATCGTCCCGACGACGAGTAACGTGAACGGGATGAGCAAGATAATCAAAATGATGAACGGGATTGACCGGAAGATGTTGACGACCGCGCTGATTACCGTGTAAATCGGACGGTTCTTCATCATGAGCGGCTCGTTCGTGACATATAACAGCATCCCGAGGGCGAGACCGATGACGAACGTCGCGGCTCCGGCGACGAGCGTCATATAGAGCGTCTCCCACGTCTGTTCTAACATGACTTGCCAATCTACATTAGGAAACATCGCTTTCTACCTCCACTTCCACTGCCTGTGATCGGATTGAGGCGATGGCCCGCTCGACTTCAGCCGGCTCTCCGATCAATTGGATGAATAATGTCCCGAGGGCACCGACTTGTGACTGCGTCACGTTTCCGCCGATGATGTTGAAGCCGATGTCATGCTGCTTCAACACTTCCGACAGGATCGGTTGTTCGGCCGTCTCGTTCAAGAATTTGAGCTTGACGATTTGACCGCTCGGATAACGAGCTTTCAAATGTTCGAACGTGAGCGACATGTCTTCGACCGCGCCGATCTGTTTGACGAACTCTTTCGTGATCGGCTGTTCCGGGTGTTGGAACACGTCGGCGACTTGCCCGGTCTCGACGACCTTTCCGGCCTCCATGACGGCGACACGGTGACAAATCTTTTGGATGACGTGCATCTCATGGGTGATGAGGACGATTGTCAAACCGAGTTTCTTGTTGATGCTGACGAGCAGTTCGAGAATCGAATCCGTCGTCTTCGGGTCGAGTGCGCTCGTCGCTTCATCGCAGAGGAGCACTTCTGGATTCGTAGCGAGCGCACGGGCTATCCCGACTCGCTGCTTTTGGCCGCCTGATAGTTGTGACGGATAGCTGTCTTCTCGTCCGGCGAGGCCAACGAGTTCGACGAGTTCATGGACGCGGCGTTTGCGCTCGCTCGCCGGTACCCCGATGAGCTCGAGCGGGAAGCTGATGTTCTCAGCGACCGTGCGCGACCATAATAAGTTGAAGTGTTGGAACACCATCGAGACGTTTTTACGTACCCCGCGCAGTTCCTTCGGCGTGAGCTTCGTCAGCTCGCTGCCGGCGACCACGATTTCACCGCTTGACGGTGCCTCGAGTCGGTTGAGCAAACGGATGAGCGTCGACTTCCCCGCCCCTGAATATCCGATTATTCCAAAAATTTCGCCGCTTTCGATCGTAAGCGACACATCATCGACCGCCTGGACCCGACCGTTTTTCGTGTCGAACCATTTGGCCACATTGCGTAATTGAATCAATCCATTTCCCTCCTGACAACAAAAAAAGTACGCACGTTTGAGCAAACGTGCGTACTTTATCGTACGGACAACGATTGCTCTCATCTTCCAAGGTATACACCTTGCTGGAATTAGCACCATTTCGGATTGCTCCGCGGTTGCTGGGCGTCATAGGGCCAGTCCCTCAGCCTCTCTTGATAAGAGTGGTTGCGTATTTGATTAGCTTTATCATAGCGACACATTATTTTCATGTCAAACTATTTTTTTCAGCAAAATAAAAAAAGGTGCCATCCGAGGATGACACAGAACGTAGCACCTTGAGTCACTGAAGGACAACCCATAGATGAACCTCTTTTGCCCGATCAGAGCATTCATCCTTATATGGGGGATTTTTACCCAACCATCACTCGGTCTTCGAACGGACCATGCAATTACGCGACCGGTGCCCCGACGCTTGATTTTTTTGGGGGACAATCGAAGGGAAGGTCCACCTGAAATCGCGTAAGCTCATGCAGCGGTTGTTCGAAAACGTCTTGATGACGGGAAAATCTCGTCCTATGTTGTGTTCAAGTAAGATGTTGTAATGAATATATCATTCGTGAACTTTCTGTGTCAACTGATTATTTAAAATTTTCAGATTATTCTAATCATCCTATCTCACTTAACGAAAGATAGGACGTGCTGGACGTTTTGAAATGCGTACAAACGATCGCGAACTTGGCCATTCTCCAGCTTCAATAGCGCCGGAACGCTCATGACCTGATACGCCTCGAGTTCGTTCGGGATAAAGTTGGCATCGCGTTTTTCAATCTTCAATTCTGGGTCGACCGCCTCGACGACCGAGAGCATCCGCTCGGCCACGGCGCATGTACCGCACATTGGGGCGTATATATATAAGAATCCGTCTGTCATCATTTTGCTCACCTCTCTTCTAAGTATATGAATCCGGGCCAATCGGTTCAAAAGTTGTGCTCAAATGGAAAATTCTGAACATTTCAACATTTCTTGTTGACGCTCGGCAGAAAGAGGCATAGTATGGTCATTAACTTTATCGCTTTTGTACATAACAGCAAACCAGTAGAAAAGGACAGGTGAATCCCCAATGACGGAAGAGAAGCTTACCGGAAAACAATTTTTAATGAACGTCTTGAACGGCCTCAGTCTTGCCATTCTCATCGCCCTCATCCCGAGCGCTTTGCTCGGTGAATTAACGAAAGCCATCTTGCCGTATTTTCCGTCCTTGCAGTTCATCTTAGATGCGACGACGATTGCGATGCGCCTCTTACCGGTCATCATCGGTGTCGCTGTCGCCATGCAGTTCGGACGATCGGCGCTCGAGGCCGGGACGATCGGCATCGCGACTCAGGTCGGAAGTGGCGCCATCCGCATCGAGGAAGGCGCGTTCCTCATGGCCGGAATCGGTGACGTCATCACGGCCGGTGTGACGGCCGCTCTCGCGACGTTCCTCGTCATGCAGTTGTCGCCACGCCTGAAGACATACACGGTACTCGTCTTGCCGATGACGGTCATCGTCGTCGCGGGAGGCATCGGCGCGTTCCTACTCACTTACATCTCACAGATTACGACGTACGTCGGAACGATCATCATGACGATGACTGAACTGCAACCGATCGTGATGGGCATGTTAATCGCGATGGCGTTCTCGCTCATCATCGTATCGCCAATCTCGACGGTCGGAATTGCCACAGCCATCAGCCTGTCTGGTGTCGCTGCCGGGGCCGCCAACCTTGGCGTCGTCGCTGCCGGCTTCGGTCTCGCCATCGCTGGCTGGCAGATGAACGCGACCGGAACGTCGATCGCCCACTTCCTCGGCTCACCGAAGATTCAAATGGCGAACTTCGTCCGTCGTCCGATTATGATGTTGCCGGTACTCGCCAATGCGGCCATCCTTGGAGCGCTCGCAGGTATCCTTCGGATTGAAGGCACACCAATCAGTGCCGGATTCGGCGTCTCGGGTCTAATCGGTCCGGTCAACGCCTTGCATTTGATGCCGGGAGGATTCGCGCTCTGGAACGTCATGCTCGTCGTCGTCTTATTCGGGCTCATCCCAATCACACTCGGGATTCTGTTCTATCGTTTGTTCAACCGGACGTCGCTCATCGAGCCTGATCATTACCGTCTCGACTTCGATTAATCAAAAAAACCCGGCTTCTCGTAAAGAGAAACCGGGTTTTGTTTAGCCTTGAATCATCGCTTCGTATTCTTCGGCTGACATGAGCTTGTCGACGTCTGACGCGTCGTTCAACTCGACTTCGATCATCCAAGCGCCTTCGAACGGTGCTTCGTTGACGAGTTCTGGTGAATCGGCGAGTGATTCGTTCACCGCTGTGATTTTCCCAGAGATCGGTGCATAAAGCTCCGAAACCGTCTTGACCGATTCAACCGAACCGAACGGCTCGTCGAGTAAGATTGTGCCACCGACTTCAGGAAGTTCGACAAAGACGATATCCCCTAGTTCGCTTTGTGCGAAATCCGTGATCCCGATGCGGGCGACGCTTCCATTCACTTCAACCCATTCGTGCTCTTTTGAATAACGTAGATTGGCAGGTACTTTGCTCATCTTAACTTCCCCCTCAAATGAATTAGACTCACACGAGTATTATAGCACTTCGCCCCAAACGTCTGTAAACGACTTTTCTGAAAATCCGACAGTTGATTTTTGACCATCTGTCACGATTGGGCGCTTTAAAAGCATACCATTGCTCGCAAGAAGCTCGAGTTGTTCGTCTTCTGACAGATTTGGTAGCTTGTCCTTGATGCCTTCGTTCCGATACACTTGTCCGCTCGTATTGAAGAACTTCTTGAGCGGCAGGCCCGACTGTTTCCATAGCTCAGCCAACTCGTCTTGCGACGGCGTCGCCTCGACGATATGGACATATGTATAGTCGATGCCGTTCTCTTTCAACCACTTCTCTGCTTTTTTACACGTACTGCATGGCGGATAGCCATATAGTGTCACCATGTTCATCACCTCTCCTGTTACTGTAGCATATTCCGCTTCAACCCTTCACGCTTCAAGCAAGCGCACAATCTCTCGCTTCAGCGTCGGATTGACCGGATGGTGCGCCTCGATGTGGCCGAGGATGGCCGCGGCCGCCTCGACCGATTTTCCGTATCCGGGGAGCCACTCCTCAAGACGTGCGACGAGCTCCGGATGCGTCACTTCGACCCGACGTGTCGGGTTGAACGGGTCACTCGTCTCGCCATACGCGATTAACACGTTGTTGACAGCCGCGATTTGAATCAGTTCGAAGCCGGCGAGCTGTTCGCCGCGCCGTTCCCTGAGCAGTCCGACGTATAGGTTCGTCAGTGCCTCCTCGTAGCGATGTGCGGCGTCTGAAGGGCGTGTGACAAGCTTCGGCGTCGCGAACGTGTCGAGCGCCTCATCACGCTGCCAGACGACACGTCCCGGCGTATAGGCGATGCCAGGCATCTCCACGATCTCGAACACGGCAAACTCGGCGTAAATGCCGTCCTCATACATGACCTTGTGCCCGTCTTTCGTGTTTTGGAACTGGTACGCCAACGGCTCGACCGCGAGCCAGTCCAAGTTGTCGATGAAGCGGGCCTTATGCCCGTCCTCGACGATCAAAAAGAAATCGAGGTCCGAATAGTCGTCGAGCCGATCCATCTCAAGTCCGATTGAACCGAGTGCGAGCAGCATGAGCGTGCCCTCATGCTTGGCGACCGAGCGGCCGATCGCATCCATCCGTTCTAATAAGTCATCTCGTTTCATGCGTATCCCCTCCTTCGTCCATTGTATCGTCCGCAGACAGCAAAAAGAAAGGGTCGACCGCGTCCGGCCACCCTTTCTCTCGCTTGCTTAGACGATGAACTTGTTCGCTTTGATGAGGCTCGCTGCGACTTCGCGCTTCGTGCCGATGACGTTGATCGGCTGATAGCGGCTGAACTTCTTCATCGCCGACAAGAGCATGCGCTGCTCGTCGCCCGATGCGGCCGCATACAAGACTTCTTTCGCCATGAGTTCGACTTGTTTGAACACTTGCTCGGCGAAGATTTCTGTATAGCGAACTTTCTGCTGGTTCTTCTCAGCGCCTGTGCGGGCGATGGCTTTCTCCGTCCGCGCGATGGCCGCTTCAAGCGCATAGATGGCGCTGATGATGTCGGCAATCTTCGCAAGGATTTCTTGCTCGTTCTGGAGGGCCTGCTGATATTTCTGGACGGCCGTTCCGGCAATCATCAAGTTGATTTTCTTCATGTTCGACAGAAGCATCTTCTCACGTGCGAGCGGCGACCCGTCAAGTTCTTGTGGCATGTAGCTCATGAGCTCTTTTTGGAGCTTCTGTGCTTCGGCGAGGAGCGGCAAGTCGCCTTTCATCGCTTTCTTAAGGAGCGTGCTCGGTACGATTAAGCGGTTGATTTCGTTCGTTCCTTCGAAGATGCGGTTGATGCGTGAGTCACGGTACAAGTTCTCGACTTCATATTCAGTCATGAAGCCGTAGCCGCCGTGGATTTGGACCGCTTCGTCGACGACGTAGTCGAACGTCTCCGAGGCGAACACTTTGTTGAGTGAACATTCAATCGCGTATTCGGCGATGGCTTGGGCAACTTTCGAACCGTCACGCATGTTGTCATCGCCTAGCGCGTCGAGGCTGTCTTGGAACAGACCGCCCGTCCGGTAAACCGAGCTCTCCATCGCATAAATGTTCGCGGCCATCGTCGCAAGTTTCTCTTGGATGAGCGGGAACTGACTGATCGGCGTCTTGAACTGTTTGCGCTCGTTCGCGTACTGGACCGAAAGATCGAACGCACGTTTCGACGAACCGACCGCACCGACCGCAAGTTTGTAACGACCGACGTTCAAGATGTTGAAGGCGATGACGTGGCCTTTGCCGATTTCTCCAAGGAGGTTGTCGACTGGGACTTCGACGTCTTCTAAGATGAGCGTCCGTGTCGATGAGCCTTTGATGCCCATCTTCTGTTCTTCGGCGCCTGTCGAGACACCGTTGAAGTCACGCTCGACGATGAAGGCGCTGAACTTGTCGCCGTCGATTTTCGCGTAGACGACGAACACGTTCGCGAAACCGGCGTTCGTGATCCATTGTTTTTCCCCGTTCAAGACGTAGTGCGTGCCGGCCTCGTTCAAGACGGCCGTCGCTTTCGCACCGAGCGCGTCCGACCCTGAGCCTGGCTCTGTGAGCGCGTACGCGGCAATCCATTCACCGGTAGCGAGCTTCGGCAAGTACTTATGCTTTTGCTCTTCTGTCCCGAAGAAGACGATCGGGAGCGTCCCGATGCCGACGTGGGCGCCGTAGCTGAGGGCGAATGAACGCGCTTTGGCGAACCGCTCTGTGATGATCGATGACGAGATTTTATCGAGCTGATAACCGCCGTACTCTTCTGGCACGTCCGCGCCGAGGAGGCCGAGCTCGCCCGCTTCTTTCAACAGTTCGACCGAGAGATCGAACTCGTGTTTCTCGATACGTCCAAGGACAGGCATGACACGGTCGTCGACGAAGCTCGCCGTCGTGTCGCCAATCATCTTGTGCTCATCTGAGAAGTCTTCCGGTGTGAACAAACGATCTGCGTCGAGTGCGTCGATGACGAAGCTACCGCCTTTAATCAATTCGTGTTCTGTACGTTCCATTGTCAATTCCCCCTTATAGTAATTCGAAGACGCCAGCAGCACCCATACCGCCACCGATGCACATCGTCACAACCCCATACTTTTCATTGCGTCGTTTCATCTCATGCAAGATCGAGACCGCGAGTTTCGCGCCCGTGCAACCGAGCGGATGCCCGAGAGCGATCGCGCCGCCGTTGACGTTCACTTTCGACGGGTCAATCCCGAGTTCACGGATGACGCCGAGCGATTGGCTCGCAAACGCCTCGTTCAATTCAAACAATCCGACTTCTTCCAACTTCACGCCGGCCATCTCGAGCGCTTTCGGAATGGCGACGACTGGTCCGATGCCCATCACTTCCGGACGGACACCGCCGACCGCGAACGAGAGGAATTTCGCCATCGGTTTCAAACCTTGACGTTCGGCTTCTTCGCGCTCCATGACGAGCACGGCCGCTGCGCCGTCTGACACTTGTGACGCGTTCCCCGCCGTCACTGAGCCCTTGATTTTAAACGCCGGACGCAGTTTACCGAGCGCCTCGAGCGTCGAGTCGGCACGGACGCCTTCGTCATGTTTGACGACGAATTCACGTTCCGCGACTTTCCCGTCTTCGCCGAGCACTTGCTCGACGACCGTGACCGGGACGATTTCTTCTTCAAACTTGCCGCCCGCAATCGCTGCCGCCGCTTTTTGGTGGCTGTCGATCGCGAACAAGTCTTGGTCTTCACGCGAGATGTTATATTCAGCCGCGACACGTTCTGCCGTGTGCCCCATGCTCATATAGTATTCCGGAGCCGTCTCCATGATTGTCGGGTTCGGACGGATGACGTGTCCGCCCATTGGGACGAGACTCATCGATTCCATACCACCAGCGATGACCGCCGTCGCTTGACCAATCATGATTTTCGCTGCCGCGTCGGCGATGGCTTGCAAGCCTGACGAGCAATAACGGTTGATCGTGATGGCCGGTACTTCGTGCGACAAGCCACCCCGGACGGCCGCGTAGCGGGCGATATTCATGCCTTGCTCCGCTTCCGGCATGGCGCATCCCATAATGACGTCGTCGATTGGTCCCGTGTAGCCAGACCGCTCGAGCGTCGCTTTAATCGCATGACCCGCGAGTTCGTCCGAGCGAACGTTTCGGAACGAACCGCGTTTTGCTTTTCCGACCGGCGTCCGTGCGCCGGCCACGATGACTGCTTCTCTCATCTGTTAAGTCCCCCTTTTGTCAGTTCCGAAGTGGCTTGCCTTTGACGAGCATATGTTGCATCCGTTGCTGCGATTTCGGTTCCCCGATGAGGCTTAGGAACGCCTCGCGCTCGATGTCGAGGAAGTACTGCTCGTCGACCATCGTGCCGTATGCCAAATCGCCGCCGCTGATGACGTGGGCAAGTTTTTTCGCAATCTTCAAATCGTGTTCAGAGATATAGCCACCGTAGAACATCTCGTACGCCGCGAGTTCGAGCGTCGCTTTCCCCGTTTGACCAACGACCGGCAACTTCTCACGAACCGGTGCGGTATAGCCGTCAGCGAGACCGAGTACCGTCTGTTTCGCATCGAACGTCAAGTGGTCGCGGTTCATCGAGATTCCGTCGACCGGACGGTGATAGCCGAGCGCTTTCGCGTCATAGGCCGACTTCGATACTTTCGCCATGGCAATGTTTTCGAACGTCTGTTGCGCCGCTTTCTCGATGTTTTGCATCGACTTCGGCGTCTGCTCGAGGAGTCGACGGTACGTGTTGACGTTTCCGCCCCCACCTGGGATGAGGCCAACACCGACTTCAACGAGACCCATGTATGTCTCGAGCGCCGCCTGCATGCGTGCGGCCGGCAAGCTGATTTCTGTCCCACCTCCGAGTGTCATGCCGTAAGGCGCGACGACGACCGGGCGACCCGCGTAGCGAATCTTCTGGACGACTTGTTGGAACTTGTTGATGATCCAGTCGAGCTCGTACCAGTTCTCGTCTTCCGCTTCCATGAGCATCATCGCGAGGTTGGCGCCGACACAGAAGTTCTTGCCGTCGTTGGCAAGGACAAGTCCTTTGAAGTCGGTCTCGACGAGGTCGATCGACTGTTCAATCATCTGCATGATGTCGACACCGATCGCATTGTTCGGTGACGTGAACTCGAGGGCGACGACGTCGTCGCCGATATCGATGAGGCGGGCCCCACCGTTCTCAAGGACGATGCCGTTCGACTTGGCGAGCGGCGTGAGTTTCACTTCTTTCGGGTTGACGGTCTTCTCAACGTACGTCTGTGACGCTTGGTCGTAATACTGGTCTCCCTTATAGAATGTCGTGTGTCCGGCAGCGAGCATCTCGTCGATCCACGCCGGGACGTCATACCCTTCCGCTTTCATGCGGGCGACCGACTTCTCGACGCCGAGTGCGTCCCACGTCTCGAACGGTCCGAACTTCCAGCCGAAGCCCCACTTCATCGCGTCATCGATGGCGACGATCGAGTCACTGATCTCGCCTGTGAGACGCGCCGAGTAGACGAGCGTCTTCGCCGTGACCGGCCAGAGCAGTTGTCCAATGCGTCCTTTGTTCAAGATGGCGCCTTTCAACTTCGCCTTCGAGCCCGGGAGCGATTTGATTTGGTCGAGCTCCGGACCTGTAATCGCTTTCAATTGTTCGTACTCGAACGTGTGAAGGTTGAGCTCCTGGATGACTCTGCCGTCTTTCTTATAGAAGCCTTGTCCGGCCTTTTGACCGATCCAGCCCTTCTCGACGAGCGTCTTCATTTCAGTTGGGACGTCGAACGTGTCCTTCTCTTCACCTGCGTCGAGCGTCTCATAGACATTGCCGGCGACGTGGACGAACGTGTCGATGCCGACGACGTCGAGCGTGCGGAATGTCGCCGATTTTGGCCGCCCGATGAGCGGTCCGGTGATCGAGTCCATCTCGCCGATCGAGGCGTTCTGTTTGAGCATCTCTTCGAACGTGACGAGGAGTCCGTACGTACCGATGCGGTTACCGATGAAGTTCGGTGTGTCTTTCGCTTCGACGACGCCTTTCCCGAGACGGTCCTCCGCGAAGCGGGCCATGAAGTCGATGACCGGGCGTGCCGTCTGCTCCGTCGGGATGAGTTCGAGCAGTTTCAAATAACGTGGCGGGTTGAAGAAGTGTGTCCCGAGGAAACGTGTCTTCAAGCCTTCCGGCAATACGCTCGCCATCGCCTCGATCGAGATGCCTGACGTGTTCGAGCTGAGAATCGCGTCTTCACGGATGTAAGGAGCGATCTTTTCGAACAGCTGTTGTTTCACGTCGAGCCGTTCGACGACGACCTCGATGACCCAGTCCGCTTCCTTCAAGCGCTCGAGATCATCTTCTAAGTTCCCCACGTCGATGAAGTTCAAATGATCCGCTGTCGCGAGCGGTGCCGGGTTCTGTTTCAATAGCTTCTGACGGTTCTCGGAAGCGATGCGGTTCCGCACTTCTGGTGACTCGAGCGTGAGCCCTTTCGCTTCTTCTTTCGACGTCAATTCACGTGGTACGATGTCGAGCATTAGCGAACGAATCCCCGCGTTCGCCAAGTGAGCCGCAATCCCCGCCCCCATTACTCCTGAACCGATGACGACCGCAAAACGGATGTTACTCGTCAAACGGAGGTCGGCTGATTGTTCGATGTGACTCGTCATATTGTTCCCCCCTCAATGAGAATGAATAGTGATTCATTTCAAGCGTAAAAAAAATCGCAATCACCATCGTGTTTACTCTTCTATCATAAATGAATGACAATTCATTCGCAAGCGTTCATTTTTCAAATTCGTTCCAATTTCGCTCAGGACGATTACATTTTGATGAGTGTGGTATAGACAGAAAGAGTCAATTTGAGAAAGGGGAATGTATACATGAGTGAGAATCGTTTAAACACAGTGGGGAACCGACACGATTTTGAGTCGTTCAAAAAGGACGGCCAAGAGCAGGCCCATCAACCGGGAATCGACTCGAAGATGGAGCCGTTCCCGATCTATGAGCGTGAAGGATATAAAGGAAGCGACAAACTGAAAGACAAAGTGGCCATCATCACAGGCGGCGACTCGGGAATCGGGAAATCGGTCGCCATCTTCTTCGCCCACGAAGGCGCGAACACGGTCATCGTCTATAAAGATCAAAACGAGCTCGAGGACGCCGAGGCGACGAAAGAGCGCATCGAGGAACTCGGGCAGGCCTGCCTCTTGTTGCAAGGAGACATCGGCGATTCGGACTTCTGCCAAGATGTCGTCAAACAGACGCTCGAGACGTTCGGCCACTTGGATATCCTCGTCAATAATGCCGCCGAGCAACATCCACAAGAGTCGCTCCTTGACATCTCGGATGAGCAACTCGAGCAGACGTTCCGGACGAACATCTTCAGCATGTTCTATTTGACGAAAGCCGCCCTTCCATATTTGAACGAAGGCGCGAGCATCATCAATACGACGTCCATCACAGCGTATCAAGGAAACGACCAGTTGATCGATTACTCGTCGACGAAAGGTGCAATCACATCGTTCACGCGTGCGCTCGCGAGCAACCTTGCCGAGAAGAAGATTCGCGTCAACGGTGTCGCACCAGGCCCGATTTGGACACCGCTCATTCCTTCGACGTTCCCGGCAGACAAAGTCGCCTCGTTCGGTGACTCAGCCGAGATGAAACGTCCGGGCCAGCCGGCGGAACTCGCCCCGGCCTATGTCTATCTCGCAAGTGACGATTCGACATACGTCAGCGGGCAAGTCATTCACGTTAACGGTGGAACGGTCGTTAACGGCTAAGAATGTTTGGAGTCTCAGTAATTTACTGAGGCTTCTTTTTGTGCCATGCATCCCGTCGGTGCCCATGCTTTCAGGACGTTGACTGACGCATTTCCCTGACATTGAAAACGAGCAACACCCTCTGTCATTACACATGTACACTAATGCTAACAAGTAAAAATGGAGGCCAATCGATGACAAATCAGCATGACGATGAAGAAGAGTACGACGAAGACATTTTAGAGTTCGACCCGCGTTTTTCCCATGAAGCCAAACTGGAAGTCAATCTGAACGATTCCGGTGTCAATTTCGTCGGCAACGCCGAAGGCTATCTCGCCCTTGCAAGAATGTTCACGTTTTTAGCTGAAACGCATATGTCTATTCGCATGGAAGAAAATCCTTCGCCTGACATAAATACTTCCTATTGGGTATGGTCCATATCATATGACCGATTACATCCGAGATGCGTTCATTCAAAATAAACAGTACCTGTTTACACCAGGCGCCTTGCAAGATGTGAACCCTGAATACGAGAAAGAACTTTTCTTTTGGCTATCCGATCAAATCGGTCCCGATTTTTGGGTGAATGACGACGAGACCAAGAAACAATGACAGGGTACAGTAACGGAATCGTTGTTGTCTTAAGATGTATCCATGCGTTATATGAATTCGACTTAGAAGAATACTCACTTCCAGACGTCGCGCAAAAGAGGAGAATTCATTCATGCGTAATGACACGACCTTCTTTAAAGGACGAATCAGCTTGTTCCTTGTAGCCCCACTCTGTTTCGGTTTAATCGCAGGCTGTTCTTCTACCCAAGACACAGATTATAGTGGGGTTGATCTTCAAGGGCACATTGTAGAGGTGAGTGCTGATAAGTCGATGATGTTAGTTGAAGATCAAAAGCAAGGTCAAATCTGGGTGGATGTGTCTGGCCTGAATGATGAGTTGGAACAGCTGCACAGCCCGGTCGAGATCAACGTCTGGTTAGGCGGTCCCGTCGCGGAAGACCATCTTACTGTAAGGAAGGCCGAACGGATCGACGTCATCAAATAATAGAGAACGCATCAAAAAAGCACGAACGCCCTCGACGGACGTTCGTGCTTTTCTCATTTCTTGACCATTCCTTTTAACACGAACGCGACGTTCGCCGGACGTTCTGCGAGGCGGCGCATGAAGTAGCCGTACCAGTCACGGCCGTATGGCACGTAGACACGGACTTTGTAGCCTTGACGGACGAGCTCGAGTTGACGCTCGACCCGGATGCCATACAGCATTTGGAACTCGAACTGGTCGAGTGGGATATTGTTCAGTTTCACATGCTCGATGATTGCATCGATCATATGGTCGTCATGTGTCGCGATAGAGGCGTAGTTCCCGTTCGCAAGATGGAGTTTGACGAGCTTCAAGTAGTTGTGGTCGACGTCTTCCTTTTCGGGGAATGCGACCGTCGCCGGCTCTTTATATGCCCCTTTGACGATGCGAAGGTTCGGCTTGAGCGGTGCGAGATGGTTGATGTCATCTTCCGAGCGGTACAAGTACGACTGGATGACCGTCCCGAGGCCGTCGAAGTCCGCTTTCAACTTCTTGAACAAGTCGAGCGTCTTCTCGCAGCGCGTCTCGTCTTCCATGTCGATGGCGACGAATACGCCGACTGCTTTCGCCGTCGTCAAGATTTGACGCATGTTGTCTTCAATCAACTCGTCCGAGATGTCGAAGCCGAGTGACGTCAACTTGAGTGACATATAGGCATCAAGCTTCTCTTCTGCCATGATTTCAATCGCCCGGATGATTTCATCGCGGTTCTCGTTCGCTTCCGCGACCGTCGTGATGAACTCTCCTAGATGGTCGACCGTGACCGATAAGCCTTTCGCGTTCAACTCGCGAATCGTCGGCACCGACGTCTTAAAGTCTTCCCCCGCCACAAAGCGCGAAGCCCCGAACCGAAGCCCGTATTTTTTAGCCAAACTGTTGAGTGTTTTGTTTTGAGACATGTAGATAAATCCATCGCGCAACACTTTTTCCATCTGATTTTCCCCCTTACGTTTACACCCATCTATCTCTATGACGATGTCTGAAATTATTATGACATACAAACGTCAATTCGTCTGTAATTTTGTAATCGTTTTCAGGATTTCATTTCCCTCTATTTAGAAAAAACAGACTCCCCGCGGGACGTCCGTTTCAAAGGCCCGTATTCGGTGCCACGTAAAACAAGATGCTGAGGAAAACGAACACGCTTCCCGCCAGCACGAACAGGTGCCAAATCGCATGGTTGAACGGAAGCTTCTGCCATACGTAGAAGATAATCCCGACCGAATAGGCGATCCCGCCGGTCAGGAGCAACATGAAGCCGTTATGACCGAGCGACTCGTACAGTGGACGGATGGCGATGAGACAAATCCAGCCGAGGCCGAGATAGGTCACGTTCGACACCCACATGTATTTGCCCGTCGAGAACAACTTCCAGACGATTCCGAGCACGGCGACACCCCACACGATGCCGAACAACGTCCAACCGAGCGTCCCTTTGAGCGAGACGAGCGCGAACGGCGTATAACTACCGGCAATGAGTAAGTAAATCCCGGCGTGGTCGAACACTTGGAGCACGCGTTTCGCCCGTGGATGCGGAATCGCATGCATGAGTGTCGAGAATAGGTACAGTAAAATCATCGATGCCCCGAACACGCTCACCGCGATGACGTTGCCGGTACTGCCCGTCTCCGTCGCCGTCATGATGAGCAAGACGAGCGCGACGATACTGAAGATGATGCCGAGCCCGTGGGTGATGGCGCTCGCAATCTCTTCCCCAAGCGTATCCGCATGGAGCATCTCTTTTAGTTTCTCTTGTTCCATTCGCGTCCCACCTTCCCATTTATCCCTCTAGTATGGTCATTTCCCGGTTTCAACGCAAATAAAAACATGGGCCGAAGCGACCCATGTTTCGTGATTATGCGACTTCCTTCACCGGAACGTCACATTCCATATTTTGTGCCCGCATCGCTTTCGCGCGCATGTGGAACAAGACGAGCAACGTGATTGTCCCGATTGTAGCGATGACGTACGGGATGACCCCATCCATCTTGAAGCCAATCGGTGCCGTCAAAATGTAGAACCAGACGGCATACAACATGAACGTCCCTGGGATGAGCGCGATATAGTGGTTGCGCCCTTTGATGTACAAGTACATCGCCCCGACGAATAAGGCGATGACCGCCGTCGTCTGGTTGGCCCAGTTGAAGTATTGCCAGAGCATCTGGAAGTCCATGTTCGTGAGCACGTATGAGATCGCGAAGAGCGGAAGTGCGATCCAGAGGCGTGACGAGAATTTCTTCTGCGCGATGCTCATGTAGTCGGCGATAATCATCCGCGCGCTACGGAACGCCGTATCACCTGACGTGATTGGCAAGACGATGACACCGAGGATGGCGAGCGTACCGCCGATGCTGCCGAGCATGAGTGTCGCCACTTCTTGAACGACAAGTGCCGGTGTACCCGTTTGAATCAACCCGAGCAATTCGCCTGGCTCAAAGATGGCCATGGCTGCCGCGGCCCAAATCATGGCGATGACCGCTTCGACGATCATCATGCCGTAGAAGATTTCACGACCATTGCTTTCTTTCATCGTCGTCCGCGAGATAATCGGCGACTGCGTAGCATGGAACCCAGACAACGCTCCACATGAGATTGTGAAGAAGAGGAGCGGCCAGATAGGCAAACCGTCCGGATGCATGTTCGTGAGTGTCATCTCTGGAATCTGATAACCTTGTGTGAACAGGCTGACCGCAATCCCGACGGCACTGATCATGAGGAGCGCCCCGAAGAACGGATAGATGCGTCCGATGATTTTATCGACCGGAAGGAGCGTCGCCAAGATGTAGTAGGCGAACACGGCGAAGATGACGATCGTGAGCGTCGTCGCATTGCCGTCGAACAAGTTGTTGATCATGTTACTCGGTGACGTGACGAATACCGTCCCGACCAAGAGTAAGAGTAAGAGTGCGAAACCGTTGACGACGTGGCGGAGCGAGCGGCCGAGGAACTTCTCAGCGAGCTGCGGCAAGTGCGCCCCGTTGTTACGGAGCGAGATCATGCCCGTCAAATAGTCGTGCACCGCTCCCGCGAAAATCGATCCGAAGACGATCCAGAGGAAAGCGACCGGTCCGTAGAGCGCCCCCATGATCGGTCCGAAAATCGGTCCGACACCAGCGATGTTCAACAGTTGAATCATCGAGTTCCGTTTTTTCCCCATCGGCACGTAATCGATGCCGTCTTGTGACGCATAGGCAGGCGTCGTCCGCTCTTCTTTAATGCCGAACGTCTTCTCGACGTAGCTGCCGTACACTTTGTACCCGACGAATAAAATCGCCAAGGCAATAAAAAATGTAATCATGTGTGCTGTCCCCTTTTGTACATATGTAGCCAATCCCCGTCGGCCCCGAAAAAATGAATCCCGTTGTTTTACACGTATAATGTAAACGCTTACGTGACTGATTATACAGCAGTACCCACTATTTTGTAAGGGGTTTCGTTCACTTTTTTGACACAAAATAAAGCCCTCAAAACTGAGGGCTCGTTCATTGATTAACGAAGGGCCGGGACACCGACATGACCGGCTCCAACCACTTTCGTCTCTTCTTTTATTTGACCGAAGAGTTCACTGACGATCGTCACCGTTTGGCGAAGCTTGAGCGGTTTCGTCACGAGCGTGTACTTGCCGTCTTTGTCCGCTTTCGCTGTCGCGAGCACTTTGTCGCCATCTTTCAGCGTGACCGTCGCGTTCGGCGTCGTCGTGCCCGTCACCGCTTTCGCACCTGGCTTGATCGTGTTCACCGTGAGGGCGAGGTCGACCGCCGCTGTATCAAGGTCGATTGTATACGTGCGGAACAGGCGGTTTGCGTCATCTGCACGTGTCGTCTCGGTCGCTTCGATGCCTTCGTACAAGTCGACGTATTGCTTACCGGCGTCAGCCGTCTCAAACTTGGCTGTCCGTTTCGCGTCGGCGACAATCTTCCAGTTGTCGTCCGCTTTGTATTCGAGCTTGCCAGAGACGATATAGTCCGAGATGACGTTCCGTGTCTCATACGCCGAACGATAAACGATGTTCTTCCCACCACCGAGACCTGGGAACGATGTCGAGCCGGCGCGATAGTTGTTCGTCGCGACGAGGAACTCTTGGTCGAGTGTGATCGGCTTGCCATTGTACTTCACGTTTTTGACGCGGTTCGCATCTTTGTTTTCCTCAATCAGTTTCCCGCCTGCATCGAACTTGGCAGGACCCGTCACGTCGATTTCATACGTGAGACCGTCGAGGATATCGAAGTTGTAGCTGCGGAAATCCAAGTTGAGCAACTCATCGTTCGTATCCGAGACTTGTTTGTACGCCCCGGCTGACATCTCGAGCCAATCCATCACGTCCGCGCCCGTCACTTTGACGACTTCGAGCGTGTTCGGGAAGACGTATAGGTCGGCCACGTTTTTCAATGCGATCGAGCCTTTCGGGATGTTCGTGTAATAGCTCGCGTCCGTCAACTGACGGTTACCCGCCTTGAATGGTGCCCCGGCTGAAAGGATCGGGAGCTCTTTATACGCCGCGAGCTCCGGGTTCGTCGCAAGTTCTCTCTCGACGTACCATTTCTGCGCGTTCGTTACGAACTGGACCGACGCATCGTCACGGACGAGCGCGAAATAGCTTTGGATATCGTCTTGAATCTCACCGACCGGGCGGTTGATGTATTCAATCGTCGCCTTATGGTCCGCATCGATGGGCGAGGCGATCATCGGGTCGACCGGCGTGTCCGCCTTGACCGTGTCGAGTTTCGCGTTCGCATCGAGCACGTTCCATTTGCCGTCGACGAGCTCGAGGTCGAGGTCGATGACCCCGAGGTCTTTCCCTTGGTTGTTCGCCATGACGACCGGCTTGCCGTTGATTGTCCCTTTGTTCATATCCACGTTCGGGAATGAAGTGAACATCCCTTTTGCGTCAGGGAAACGACCGTGCTGGTGACCGGTCATGACCATGTCGAGCCCTTCGATTTTTGTGAGCGTATAGCCGACGTTTTCTTCCCCGTCCGATTGCTCATCCGCGAGTGTCGCACTTTCCCCGATCCCTGAGTGCGCGAGCGCGACGACGACGTCTGCGCCTTGCTCTTTCAATTTGGCGACGGCCGCTTTTGCTGCCGGTACCATATCATCTGCCGTCACCTTGCCTTGGAGGTTCCCTGAATCCCACGACATGATTTTCGGCGGCACGACTCCGAACACACCGACTTTGATCGTATGCGTCTCGCCGTCCCCGTCGACGACTTGGCGTTCGATGATTTGGACTTCTTGTCCGTTCTCGTTGTATTTCGAGACGATCGGCTCGCCCGACAAGTCCTTCACGTTCGAGTTGACAAAGCGAAGCTTGCCTTTCGATCCTTGCATCGCGTCATACAAGAACTGGAGCCCGAAGTTGAACTCGTGGTTCCCGAGTGTGACCGCATCGAACTCGAGTGCCGACATCGCTTGATACATCGGATGTTCGAACGCGCCTGGTGCTTTCTGATGCTGTTCGCGGACGTAATCCCCGAATGGCGTCCCTTGAAGCGTATCCCCGTTGTCGAACAAGAACGTGTTGTCAGTTCCTGCTTCCTCGCGATGTTGTTTGATGAGCGTCGCGACTTTCGTCAACCCGATTGTGTTGTCGACTTTGTCCTGAAAATAGTCGTAGTTCGTGATGTTCGTATGTAAGTCTGTAGTCTCCAAGAAGCGGAGCTTTACAACGTCTTCTGACGCGAGCACGTTCGGTGCGTGGAGCGGTAACGTCGCCGGTAATACGAGCGCTGTCGCAATCGTCCATTTTAAAGCTGTTCTCATATCCATTTCCCCTTTTTCTAAAAATGTCCCAACATCTTTTACTATATCATCAGCTTGTAAACGCAACCATCTGTTTTTTGTAAATTAATCCTCAAATTTCAAATCTAACAAATTCTTTTTCAATTTCTATTTGAGACGGCGTGAGACCGTGATACGATGAGAAAAACAGAACGCTTGTTCGTAAAAAAAGGAGAGGTGGCTATGCGACGTCGGATTTTTTGTATCGACAGCGTCTCATTCTATGCCAGTTGCGAGTGCGCCGCCCGCAAGTTGAACCCGTACAAGACGAAGCTCGTCGTCTTATCAAACCTCCAAGATCACGGCGCCCTCGTCCTCGCCGCGACACCGCCGATGAAACAACTCGGGATCAAGACCGGCTCCCGGCGCTTCCACATCGACCGGTTGCCGTGGCACGAGCGGCGGCACATCATCTACGCCGAGGCCCGGATGAGCCACTATTTGAACGTATCCGTGCAAATCGTCCACATCTTGCATCAGTTCGCACCCCCGGAGGCAATCCGCGTCTACTCGGTCGACGAGACGCTCGTCGACTTGACGGGGACGGAGCGGCTGTTCGGGAACGATGCGCACGTCGCCCGCCTCATCCGCTCGACCGTCTTCCGCTATACCGGCATCCCGGTCACGATCGGCATCGGTCCGAACAACGTCCTCGCCAAGCTCGTCCTAGACTTGCATGGGAAGAAGACGGGTGTCGCCAGCTGTTTCCTCCACGACGTCGAACGATTAATTCACCCGGCCCCGATCGGCAAGATGTGGGGCGTCGGCGCGAAGATGGAAGTCCATCTCCGGCGGCTCGGTATCGACACGATCGGCGACCTCGCCCGCTATCCGCTCGAGACGCTCCATGAGAAGTTTGGCGTCATCGGCGCCGAGCTGTGGCACCACGCCTGGGGCATCGATGAGTCGCCGACAATCCTCCCACCGAGCTCTTTGTTCGGGGCGAAACGGCAGCGGCCCCGGACGATCGGCCACGGCATCACGCTCATGAAAGACTATGCGACGTACGCGGCCATCCGGCTCGTCTTACAGGCCATCGCCGTGGAGGTCGGGATGCGGACGCGGCAGGCCGGACTCGTCGGCGGCAGCGTCCATCTCGGCGTCCGCTACACCCGGACGAGCGAGCGGCGCGGCTTCAGCAAACAAAAAAAGCTCGCCCGCTTCACAGCGGACGAGCGCGAGTTCTTGCCGGTGTTGTTGACGCTCTTCCTCGACGCCTGGGACGAGACGGAGGCGGTTCGTTACGTCTCGGTCGCCCTCGGCAAACTCGAGCCAAGGAGCGACCACGTCCAGCTGTCATTCTTCGAGGACGAGTGGGCCCGGGCACGCCGGTTCGACTTCCTCGACCTCGTCGATAGCTTGAACGTCCGCTTCGGGCGCGGCACGATCCGCCCGGCGTCGAGTTTACTGAAAGACAGTCCGCTCCGTACCCGCCAGCGGTTAATCGGCGGACATAAACAAGGAGGTGAATCGTCATGAGCCAGACCCGATACAAAGACCGCGGTGAATTGAAATGGATCCCTTTCCTCATGCCCGAGCACGTGGCGCTCCTGAAGAAATATTACGCCCACGTCCAAAAGATCGAGCTACCCGATTTGGATGAGCAGTTGCTCTATTTATGGCAGACCGAGCTCGAACGCGCCATCCGTGAAGGGGACGCCGTCGAGCTAACGCTGTTCGATAACGGCATGACCCATACGGTGCGCGGTTACGTCCACGCCATCTATTACGCCGAGCGTGAAGTCGAGCTGTTCGACACCGAGGTGCTTCGCATCCCGTTCGGTCAGATTCTGTCCGTCCGTTAAGACGCGTCAATCGCTGCCTGCGTCGTCTCGAACGTGTCGACGTGGTCAAGGACGCCATAATGCGTGAGCGTCTGGCGCACCGGTGCCGACAAGTGCGCGAAGACGACACGGCGGTCGGCCGCCTTTAACTCGCGGACGACGCGGCGAATCTCTTCGACGGCCGTCACATCGATGACGGGACAGCGGTGGAAGTTGAAGATGAAGACGTCGGGCTCGTCATG
Source organism: Exiguobacterium sp. E4787 (assembly GCF_018618375.1). Taxonomy (NCBI): domain Bacteria; kingdom Bacillati; phylum Bacillota; class Bacilli; order Caryophanales; genus Exiguobacterium; species Exiguobacterium sp. E4787. The sequence goes on from NZ_JACSLY010000001.1 coordinate 481,735, forward strand.
GATATGATGCAACACGTGCTCGAACATCTCGATCGCGCCGAAGAAGAGCGGCCCCTCGACGCTGAAGACGACCTGTCCGTCGCGCGTCACGTACCGTTCCGTCTGTTCGCGGACGTCAATCGTATCGGCCATCCGTTTCGCGAACAAGGCGAGCGCACAGATGACCCCTACCTCGACGGCGACGACGAGGTCGACGAACACGGTCAACCCGAGCGTGACGAGCAAAACGAGCGACTCGGCCGACCGATGCTTGAGCATCTCGAAGACGTGGTGCCGCTCCGACATGTTCCAGGCCACGCGCATCAAGATCGGGGCGAGGGCGGCCAATGGGACATAGCTCGCGAGCGGTGCCAACACGAGCACGGCGAGGAGCACCGTCAACCCGTGGATGACGCCGGAGCGGCGGCTGACGGCCCCGGCTTGAATGTTCGTCGCCGTCCGGGCGATGGCGCCGGTCGCCGGAATCCCGCCGAAGAACGGGACGACGACGTTGGCGAGCCCTTGCCCGAACAGTTCCTTGTCCGGGTTCATCTTCGTGCCGGCCATGCCGTCCGCGACCGCACCCGACAATAGCGACTCGAGCGCCCCGAGGAAGGCGATGGCGAACGCCGACGGCATGAGCGTCGCAATCATATCGAGGTCAATCGCGAGCCAGTTGAACTCAGGCAGTCCGCTCGGGATGCCGCCATAGGCACTACCAATCGTCGCGACTTCCCCTGGGATGACAAGACTGACGAAAGTCGGCACGAGCATCGCCATCAAGAGAAGCGGCAATTTGACAGGCAGTTTCGGTACGAGCCAGAGCGTCATGAAACCGACGGCGGCAATGAAGACAGGCCATAGGCTCGCTTCATGTAACGACGTCACGAGCTTCAGTAAATTCTCGTGGAAGTGCGGCGCCTTCTGAAACGAGATGCCGAACAGTTCATCGAGCTGGTCGACGAAGATGACGACGGCGATTCCGGCCGTGAACCCGATGGTGACAGCGCGCGGCATGAAGCGGATGAGTCGTCCGACGCGGAGTACGCTCATGAGGAACAACAGGATCCCCGCGAGGAACGTCGTCACGAGCAGCCCTTCATAGCCGTGCGCGAGCATGACGCCCGAGATAATCGGGATGAAGGCGCCGGTCGGTCCGGCGATTTGGAACGTCGAGCCCCCGAACAGGCTGACGAGGATCCCAGCGATGATGGCCGTGTACAGGCCGTACACCGGTCCGACGCCTGAGGCGATCGCGAACGCCATCGCGAGCGGCACGGCGACGACCCCGACGGTGATCCCGGCCGAGATGTCTTTTTGCCATCCTTGGCGTGATGTCATGAAGTTGTCCATTCTTGCATTCCTTCTTTCCATTATGTCGAAAACGAGTTCAGTGTACGCCTGTCCCCGTCCTTTGTAAACGACTCGGGCGAAACGTTAACATAATCGACAAAACAAAGACGCATCGCGATGGATGCGTCTTCGTTAATTCGTCGGTGCCTCGACGACTTGATCGCCCTCATCCGCATCTTCCCCAAGCAGACGGACGTGACGGCCGAACAACCACATGACGACGAGGTGGGCTTTCGCCTGCGTCTTCGTATAGAACCACCACGGCAGCGCCGGTACGAACTCATGGATGGCGACGAGCCCTTCGTCCGACTCGGGGAGCCGTCTGAACTCGAGTCGGCCTGTCTTGTCATCCTCACTCAACTTCGCGAACAAGCCGCCATCGATTTCATAAGAGGCCATATCGTCCGTCGCCTCGTCTTCGAGCGACAGATGAAGCGCGACGAGTGACGGTCGCAGGAGCGCAATCTCCCAATCATCGTCTTCTTTCGTCGTCTGGATGAGCGGATAGGCGAGACGGCCGAGCCACTCGAAGTAAGTGTCGGCCATCCATAGCGCCGATTTGTTATCCGGCAGACCGAACCGTTGAATCGAGCGGACGGTATACTGTTGCGGCGCTTTTTTCTTCTTGCTGCCGCCCGACTTCTGTTTCTCTTCTTCCTCGAGCGCGTGCTCGACCGCTTCCTTGAACGGGATTTCCCCTTGTTTGACGCCGGTCGTGTCTTTCGCGACCATGGCGTGACCCATGCTCTCGACGAGCGGATAGACGGTGTCTTTCGGTTCACCCGTCACGGCCATGACCCACAATCGCGACAGTTTGATCGTCGGGAACGGGAAGTCGATCATGACGCGACGTTTGCCCATGACGTCAGCCGTATCTTCAATCATCTTGCGATACGTCATCACTTCCGGTCCACCGATATCGATATGATGGTCGTACAGCGCCTCGGCCCCGACGACCGAGATGAGCGCCTGGACGGCTTCACGCAAATCGATTGGATGCGTCTCCGTCTTCGTCCAGTTCGGAAGAATCATGACCGGCAAGCGTTTGACGAGCTTCGCGAGAATCGGGAACGACGAGCCCTCCGGACCGATGATGAGCCCGGCCCGAATCGTCGTCACCGGCACGCCTTGCCCACCGAGAATCCGTTCGACCTCGAGCCGGCTCTTCAAGTGACGGGACAACGTCTTCGACTCTTTCGGAATGATTCCGCTCAAATAGACAATCTGTTCGATGTCATTCGCTTTCGTCGCCCGGGCGAAGTTGTCAGCGATGAGCGCATCCATGTCTTCGAACCTTGCCTGCGTCAGCCCGCCGTCCGGAATCATCGAGTGGACGAGGAACATGGCGTAATCTGCCCCTTCGCACGCCTCGCGTGTCTGTTCATACGAGAACAAATCGCACGACCGCCACGTGATATGTTCCTCATCTTCCTTGTTTTTCGTCGAGCGGGACAAGGCGATGATGTCATATTCTTCTTTTAAGTGGTCCATCACGTTAGAGCCGATATAGCCGCTCGCGCCCGCGATGACGATGGTTTTCCGCATAGTGGTCACTCTCCCCTTTGTTTACACATAGAGGTACTGTACCCGTCTTGGGCTGAGGTTAAATCAGTCCCGCGCCCTACAGTATGTACTGGAAATTTATGTAAACTAGACTCAACTACAGGCGGAGGAGGAATGGCTATGGGATTTTGGTATTTCTTGATGCTATTGATCGGTGGATGGCTCGTGATTCGGGGCCTATTCAAAAAGAACACGAACGGACTGATCCGGTTCGGTACTCTCATCATTGGAGGTCTGTTGATCGCACTCGGCTTGTTCATGTTCCAAGACGGAAGTGATGCGATTGTCGCGGATTTGTTTAACTTATAGTGAGATACAAAATCTACAAATTGAGTTCATGGTGGATTAGCATGATAATGAGTCGAACCTTCTCAACCTAGTTCGACTCGTTTCATGCCTTCAGTCTCCAGTTGATTTCAATTTTTTTGATTCTTACTTTAGCACATAACTAAATTAGTGTGGCAATATTGTTAAATCTAGATTAAGAGAACAATAGATATTTTATAGTTGTTGGATCTTGTCAATCTCATATTGTAAAACCGAAGGAATCCGTTCCCGAGGAATAGTTTTAACGAAACGAACTAAATCCTCATCCTCTAAGTCACTAGGGATTATTTTTTTTATCTTGTTAATAGTTGAAGCAGGTAACCCTAAATCGATTAATAACGAGAGTTCTTCTTCTACCCCATCATTTTCTAAAATTGAAGCGAACGATAAATAGTCGCCACCGTAACTAAGCCCAATTTTCATACAAACCAATTTTTGTAATGAATCCATTACATTTAACCACTTCGGTACTTTATAAGAAATCCAATGTCTTTTTTCACGAAAAACATTTTCAATAGCTGCATCTGTAACTTTTTGTGAACTCCAATTTACGTGCTTTTTTTCTAAATAATCTATTTCTTCTTTAATCAATTCACTTACACTCTTATTTAGATGTTTGTAAATTGAAACAGGCAATTTTTTTAATGTCATGGGAAATGTGGTTTCAGTTGGTTTTAAGAGGTTGTTCCATGCCAAATCTAACAAAAAACTTAATTGTTTATATGTGGGTAAACCACTCCAAATAATATTATTTGGATGAACTCTAATTTCTGTTTCTAATTGCCTAATTATTTCTTTTTGGCCTTCTACTGAAACTGAATTTTTTTTGATTATTTTTAAATAATCTTCATCAAAATCGTTTAGTTCGTCGTATCTTTCAATATGTTGAGCGTGAACTTGTTCTCTTTCAAAATTAATAAGTATTTCATCATTTATTATCTTTTGATCGTGAAACGGAATGTCTAGCTCAATTAGTTCTGTAGTAGGTGGATTATCAAAAACATATACTCTCCCCGTATAATGCTGAAGTAACCTTCCAGCTCTACCTTTTATATTAGAAAAATCAAAGAAATCTAATTCATTAGGTCCTTTATAATTATCAAAAATAAAGACATTTTTAGCAGAGGTGTTTACCCCTTCAATTATAGTTGACGTACAAAATAATACATTTAGTTTCCCTTCATTAAAATATTCAATCATCGTATGGACTAAATGTTTAGGAATTATACCTGAGTGTACGCCAATTTTATTTTTTATCAGGCCATTAAATCCCCAATTAGGACTTAAATTTTCTTCAATCCATTCATTTAATGGTAAATATTGCTCTATCTTTAATAAATCGTTGTGTACTAAATAATCAAAGTATCCCTTGGCTAAATTATAGGCACGACCTGGTGAAGAAACATAAATTATTGATTGTTCTGTACTTGCATTCAGTAACTCGAAAAGTTTCTCTTCCTTTTCTTTTTGCTGTTTTCTTACTCCTGTGGCTTGATAACTTATATTTATGTGTTCAATTTGAGAATTCACAAGTGAATATTGAGTTTTATAAAATAATGCGTTGTATCGTTCTTTAAATCCTTCTGGAATATAATCGATGTTAGGACCTATAAAATAGAATGTAGGATTAAAATCTAATACTTTCTTTAAAGCAATGTTTAGTACATCCGACCTTTCATCATCTCTTAATGAACTCAATTTATAAAACTCGTCTAAAACGAAATAATCAATTTTTGGTAAACCATCATATTCTAAAACTCTTTCGGCAGTCAGTATAAATATATTTTTATCACCTAATATCTGTGAGGTATTAACGATTATCTTATAACTATTATTAAATATTTTTAACTTTATTCTGGTTTCATTAATTAACGCCAAAGTGGGCTGTATTATTAGAATGTTTTCATATTTATTTGAAGCTATTATCTCTTGAATTAATAAGCTTTTTCCAAAGCTAGTAGGGGCACTCACAATCAAATTTCTACCCTGTGCAATTAGATTTAATAAGTATTTTTGCTCTTTATGTAAAGTAATACCTTGCAGTTTCTTTGAGGAATGAAACGCACTTCTAATTTCAGAGGTAATGTCCATCTCACTATTTTTCTCAACAATTTTTAACAAGTACGGATAAAAACCAGCACTTTCAATTAAATCAATCCATATTTGTTTGGTAGATTCTTCGACCTTGTCCCAAATTTCTAATATATTGATAATTATCTCGTTAGCCTGAATTTGTTGCTCTTCTTTAATCTGTGAAACGTATTTTGCTAATGAAAAACTATCTTCAAAATCTAAGTGTTCTATATCTAGTAGATCCTGGGGATTCCAATTCATTTCGCTCAACCTCCTAATGATTGAAGTTGTTTTAACTTGTGGTGCAACATTCTAATTAATTTCTTTTTGCTTTCTAGAGGAACTAAAATAACAATAATGTTTAAATGATCGTTCCATGGATGATTGATTTTTTTTGTGAGAAATCTCTGATTTAACCTTGTAATCTCGTCTGTGTAAACTTGCTCAAATTCACTATCATTACTGTATTTAGAAAAAACATTAGATTCAAATGCACAGAACATAGGTATTACAATATTATCTAACTTATCACCTAACTTTGTGTATGTATTTAACAAACTAATCCAGTGGTTAGGTGAAAGCCCTGCTTCTTCTAGATTAACTTCTGTGTCTTTAATTCTTTTTGAAATAATGTTAAATTCACTTTCAAGATAATTCCCATTAAAATGTTCATGGAGATCTTCTATTAATGCGTCTATTCCTCTTCTTCCATCTGTATATATCTTAGATTCACCAAGCCATAAAGTATTTTCCTCAGAATTTATATGTACTGAATCAAAACCATGAACCGCATGTCCATACGAATCTTTAAAATAAATCTTTGCGACTAGGGGAGTAGTATGAAAAACATACTTTAGAATAAAATGAAGTATTAATTCACCAAATTCGCCCCTTTTTAAATACTTGTCAGGTATATCATCATCAAAGTGATCATCGTTTAAATACGTTTCAGCTGCTTTTTCATATGCATCAATTTTGTAGATAGAATTTGCTGCATCAATCAATATCCTCAAAATATTTTCTTGGGGGATAGTCACACCTTGATGATAACCTAATGCAAAGCTTGGTATTTCCTCTGTTAACAACTGAACAAACTTCTCAAGTAATTGATTTATATCGCCATTTTCGTCAATATCGAAATCAATAAAATAAGAGTGCAAATTAGCTTCATTAACTTTACATGACAAAATATTAGTTACTTCTATCACCCTGCTCACAAAATTACCCTCTTTTTAAATTTATTTTTATTAAAAATAGCATTCTAAATGAACGAAAAATCGCTCAGGAACAAGTAAAGAAAAAGAAAAAAATAAAAATTTTAATTCGTAAATTAAATTTCCATATTTTTAAGACCGACTTTACCATAACAAATTTTCCCACATATAAAAGTAGTAATCAATAGATGATGAATAGTACATAACAGTATTGATGCATTATTAAAATTTAAACATATTGTTTAATATCAAATAAAATTAATAAAAAACAAATAAATAGATGCCAAGACCTTTAATATGTTCAGGTCTTAGTATCTATTTAAATTCATGACATAGAAGGGAGACGGCGAGAGTCGAACCGCGTCCGAAGGGCATTCAAATGTTTCTACATGTATAGTTTATCGATCAAGTCTCAATGTGACACTACCTATAAACAGGTGTTATCACATCCAGGTGGAGGGCTAGTGATTCGCAGCCTATTAAAAAACATGAGCGAACTTATGCGGTTGGTTCGCCACACTTATGATCGGTGGTTTGTTAATCGCACTTGGACTGTTCATATTCCAAGATGGAAGTGATGCGATTCTTGCAGATATGTTCAACTTATGGTGAGAATCAAATTGCACCTGATCAGCAATAGGAGAAACAAGAAAAGAGGGCCACCTATGCATAAAACACGCACGGATGACCCTCTTCATTTAGCTAAAGTGTATGTGTGTAATGCAAAATAGGAGTGCAGAAGTGTGCAACGGAAACGTACACAACTCTGCACTCCTATTTTTGAAAAGAAAAAGGACTTGCCAGCAATCATAATCTCACCCTAACGTTTAAGTTGCGACAC